>NZ_JAMZIK010000001.1 GCF_024178315.1 Siccirubricoccus soli
CGCGGCAGGAGGCGGAGGAACTGCGCGAGGCGATGCAGGCCCTGCTGGCTGGGGCCGGCCCGCCCCCCAGCCTGCCGCCGCCCGTGCTGGCCCGCCCCGCCGAGGCCGATCAGCGGGCCGTCCTGGCGCCAGCGGCGGGCCGGCTGCTGGCCGGTCAGGCGCTCGGCCTGCCGCTGGCCGGCCTTACCGCCCTGGCGCTGCATGTGGCGGCGGCCTCGGTGGGGGCGCAGGGGCGGCTGCGGCTCCGGCTGCATGGCGCCGAGAGCGGGCGGATCATGGCGGCCTGGGAGCTGCCGGGCGAGGCGCTGGCGCCGGGTTGGTTGACGCTCGACCTGCCCCAGCCGCTCGGCCCGCTGCGCGAGGGGGCGGTGCTCGACCTGGCGGCGGAGCTGGGGCCGGGGGATGAGTTGCGCCTCTCCCTGGAGGACCGCGAGAGCGAGCTGCCGGTGACCAGCCCGGGCAGCGCCACGCCGGGCCGCGCCCTGGCGGTGCGGGCCTGGACCGCCCCGCATGGCCGGCGCTTCGTCCAGCCGCTGCATTGGGACGCGGAGGCGGTGGGGCTGGCGGTGGCGCCGCATGGGGTGAAGGTGGCGCTGCCCGAGAGCCTGCTGCTCGGCGCCCGGCTGCCGCTCGGCCGGGTGGAGCGCAGGGCGCTGGGGCGGGAGGTGCCGAAGCTGGTCGCCCGGCTGCGTGGCGGCGAGGCGGCGCTGATCCTGCTGCCCGCCGTGCCGCTGAACGGGCTGGACCTCCTGACGGCGGAATTCGGTCTGCCGCTCGGCGATGCCACGGGGCTGGAGGTGGCGCTCTGGCTGCAACCGGCCGGGGCGCTGGTGGCGGGGCTGGAGGAGCTGAGCCTGGAGCCCCCCGGCGCCCGTTGGTCCGGCTGGCGCGGCGCGCCGCCGGGGGAGGGGCTGATCCTGAGCCTCGCCGTGCCCCTTTCGGCGCCGCGGAAGGCGATGGTGGCGCTGGCGCTGCGCCATGGTGGGGCGCCGGAGGCGGAGGCACGGCTCGAGCTGGCAGCGCTGTATGGCCGTCGGGTGGTGCAGCCGAGCGGCGCGAAGCCCGGCCGCCGCGCTCGGCTGCCGGAGACGCCGGAGGAGGCCGGCCGGCCCCGCCTGGCCGCGGTGCGGCTGGAGGAGAGCCTGGTGCTGAGCGGCGGCAACTACCGCCACCTCGATATCTGGCTGGAAGGGGTGCGGGCGGCGGGCGAGTCCTGGCCGCGGCTGCGCTTCAAATTCATCCTCGCCGGCGAGGCGCCGGCGCTGGAATTCCGCCTGCGGCCGGACTGGCCGCCGCTCTTCGCCCGCTGGCCGGAGGGGCACCCGGCCATGCGCAGCGACCGGTACGGGCCGCATCTCTGGCTGACGGAGGAGGCGCTGGCTGGCGGGCTGCTGGCCGCGCTGGAGGAGCCGCGCGACCGCGCCATGCTCGCCGCCGTACTGGCCCTGCTGCCGAGCGCCGTGGCCACCGTGGCGCGGGACGCGACCACCGACCCGGCAGAGTTCGACCTGCTGCTGGGCAAGGCGCGGCGGCTGGCGGCGGCGCTATAGATATTAGCCACGAAACCGCTGCGCGGCTTCGTGGGGCCCCGGGGTTTTGTCCTTGCTCCTCCTCCGCCGCGGGCGCGGGAGGGGCGCGTCACCGACGGCCGAACAGCTTCTCCAGCTCCGCCGCCCCCAGCCGGAGGAAGGTGGGGCGGCCATGGGAGCAGGTGGCGGCGCGGGGCGTCGCCTCCATCTGGCGCAGCAGCGCATCCATCTCCGGCGGGGTCAGGCGCCGCCCGGCGCGGACCGAGCCATGGCAGGCCAGCCGGGCGATCGCCGCATCCAGCCTTCTCTCCAGCGCCACCGTCTCGCCCTCCGCGGCCAGTTCCGCCGCCAAATCCCGCAGCAGGGGGGCGGGGTCGGTCGGGCCGAGCAGGGCTGGCAGGGCGCGCACCAGCACCGCGCCGGCGCCGAATCCTTCGATCTCGAGGCCAAGCCGGGCGAGGTCCGGCGCGGCCTCCAGCAGCCGCGCCGCCTCCGCTTGCGGCAGATCCACCACCGCGGGCAGCAGCAGGGGCTGGGCGCGGACGCCGCCTTCGAGGAGCTGGGTCTTCAGCGCCTCCTGGGTCAGCCGCTCATGCGCCGCATGCTGGTCCACCAGCACCAGCGCGCCATCCGGCGCCTCGGCCAGGATGTAGGTGTCCAGCAGCTGCGCCAGGGCGCGGCCGAGCGGGTGCTCCGCCGGGGCGGGCGGCGCCTCCGGCGCGGCGGCGGGGCGGGGCGGGGCGAAGCCGAGGGGCAGGGGCGCCGGGCCAGGCGCGGCAGGGCCCGGTGCACCGGAGAGGGCGAATTGCGCCTCGGCGAAGCCCGGGCCGGCGGGCAGGGGCGCGGGTGCCGGGCGCGACCAGCCGCCCCAGGACCGGCTGGGGCGGTACTGAGTGAGGGCGGGTGCCGGCGCCGCCACCCCCGCCCCAGCGGAGAGCGCCCGCTTCAGCGCCGAGATCATCAGCCCGCGCACCGCGGCCTCCTCGCGGAAGCGCAGCTCCGTCTTCATCGGGTGGACATTCACATCCACCGCCTCGGGCGGGAGGTCGAGGAACAGGGCGGCGACCGGATGGCGGCCGGCGGCGATCAGCTCCCGATAGGCGACGCGCAGCGCGGTGCGCAGCAGCGGGTCCCGCACCGGGCGGCGATTGACCACCAGATGCTGCTCCGTCCCCGTGGCGCGGGTGAAGGCGGGCTGGGCGGCGAGGCCAGAGAGGGTCAGCCCCCCGCCCTCCGCCGTCACGGGCAGCGCGGCGGCGGCGAAATCGGCGCCGAGCAGGGCGGCGAGGCGTTCCTCGCGCGCCGCGGGGGCGAGGGACAGCACCTCCCGCCCCTCCAAGGTCACGCGGAAGCCGACCTCCGGCCAGGCCAGCGCCAGACGGCGCACCGCCTCCACCGCCTGGTCGCCCTCGGCGCGGGGGGATTTGAGGAATTTGCGGCGGGCGGGCACGGCGAAGAACAGGTCCCGCACCTCGATCCGCGTGCCGGGGGCGCCGGAGGCGGGCACCACCTCCCCCTTCCGGCCGCCCTCCACCACCAGGACATGGGCATCGCCGCCGCGGGGACGGGAGGTGATGGCCAGCCGCGCGACGGCGCCGATGGAGGGCAGGGCCTCGCCGCGGAAGCCGAGGGTGGCGATGCGGAACAGCATCGCCTCCTCCGGCAGCTTGGAGGTGGCATGGCGCTCGACGCAGAGGGCGAGGTCGGCGGGCGGCATGCCATGCCCGTCATCCTCCACCAGCACCCGGCCGATGCCGCCCTCCTCCAGCGTCACGGCGATGCGGGAGGCGCCGGCATCGAGGGCGTTCTCCACCAGCTCCTTCACCACCGCGGCCGGGCGCTCCACCACCTCGCCGGCAGCGATGCGGTTGGCGGTGGTTTCGGGCAGCAGCCTGATCATGTCCCCACCGCGTCGCTGCGCGCCGTGGTGGGGGCCCCGAGGCGGTTCCCGATCAGCGCCTCGCACAGGCCGTCGCGGCAAAGCTGCGACGGCGCAACGGGCGGCGCCGGGCGGGTGGTAAGGTGGTCGGCGTAAGGCGTCCGAAGATGGGGCATGGAGTCGGAAACCAGCCTAGCACGGCCGGGCCTGGAAGGGGCGCGGTTTGGCGCCGACCGGCCTTACCCGGCGCGCCAAGCCCCGGAGATGGTGCGCAGCAGCCCCTCCGTCGAGCCGTCATGCGCGCCCGGCTTCGGCGTCCCCGCCTCCAGCTCCGCCAGGATCGGCCCGGCGAGCTGCTTGCCCAGCTCCACCCCCCACTGGTCGAAGGCGTTGATGCCCCAGAGGGCGCCCAGGCAGAACACCTTGTGCTCGTAGAGCGCCACCACCTGGCCGAGGGTGAAGGCGTCCAGATGCGGCAGCAGCAGGGTCGCGCTCGGCCGGTTGCCGGGGAAGATGCGGTGCGGCAGCAGCCGGGCGATCTCGGCGGCCGGCACGCCCGCCTCGGCCATCTCCGCCTCCACCTCCTCGGCGGCTTTGCCGCGCATCAGCGCCTCGGCCTGGGCGAGGCCATTGGCCAGCAGCTTGCGGTGGCTGTCGGCATGCGGGTGGTCGGGCTGCGCCACCAGGAGGATGTCGCAGGGCACCGGCATGGTGCCCTGGTGGATGAGCTGCATGAAGCTGTGCTGGGCATTGGTGCCCGGCTCGCCGAACACCACCGCACCGGTCGCCTGGGCCACCGCGCTGCCATCCAGCGCCACCCGCTTGCCGAGGCTCTCCATCTCGAGCTGCTGGAGATGCGCCGGCAGCCGCGCCAAGCGCTCATCGTAAGGGAGCACGGCGCGCGTCGGGTAGCCGAGGCCGTTGACGTGCCAAATCTCGGCCAGGGCCAGCAGCACCGGCAGATTGGCCTCCAGCTTCGTGCCGAGGAAATGCTCATCCATGGCGCGGGCGCCGGCCAGCAGGCGGGTGAAGGCGTCCCAGCCCAGCGCCAGGGCGATGGACAGGCCGATGGCGGACCACAAGCTGAACCGCCCGCCCACCCAGTCGCGGAAGGGGAAGACGCGCTCGGCCGGGATGCCGAAGGCCGCCGTGGCCTGCATGTTGGTGGAGAGGGCGGCGAAATGCTGCCCCGCCTGCTCGCCCAGCGTGCCGCGCAGCCAGTCCCGGACCAGGGCGGCGTTGGTCATCGTCTCCTGCGTCGTGAAGGTCTTGGAGGCGACGAGGACCAGGGTGCGGGCGGGATCGAGCTGCGGCCGCAGCGCCTCCCAGGCATGGGCATCGACATTGGCCAGGTAATGCGCCCGCATCGGCGCGGCCGGCGTCCAGAGCGCCCGCGTCACCATGGCGGGGCCGAGATCGGAGCCGCCGATGCCGATATTCACCACATCGGTGAAGCGCTCCCCGGTGGCGCCAAGCACGCCGCCGCCACGGACCAGGCGGGTGAACTGCCCCATCCGCTCCAGCACCTGCGCCACCGCGGCGGAGGCATCCTCCCCGCCGGTGCGAAAGCCGGCCTCACGCGGGGCGCGCAGCGCCATGTGCAGCACGGCGCGCCGTTCGGTGGCGTTGATCGCCTCGCCGGCCGCCATGGCGTCCCGACGCTCGGCCAGCCCCGCCGCCTGCGCCAGGCCGAGCAGGGCGGCGAGGCGCGGCGCGTTCAGCGAGGTCTTGGAAAGGTCGAGCAGCAGCCCGTCCGCCGCCCAGGAGAAGCGCCCGAAGCGGCCGGGATCGGCGGCGAAGAGGGGACGGATCGCCGCGGCGTCCGGTGCCGCCGCGAGGCTTGCGATCTCCGCCCAGGCCGCCCGCATCGCTTCGTTCATACCCCCGCCTCCATCCGCTGCCCGGCCATTATCGCCAAGAGGATACGGCGAAAACCCGGCGGTCCGGTCATGTCCGGTCACAGCCGGCGGAAGAGGCCGCATGCCAGGCGGCCTGCGCCGCGCTCCCGCCCCGCCGTTGTCCTGGCGCAACTCCGCCGTGTGGGCTGTGCGGAGCCTTCCCGTCAGGCGCTCTCCGGCCCCCCATGGCGCCGCGCAGCGGTGTCGCGGGAGGTCAAAGGCCCTGCGGCTCCCCGGCGATGATGGCGGCCAGCGCTTCCGGCCGCAGCACCCGGGCGGCGACCTGGGCCAGCTTCTCCCGCCCCAGCGCCCGCAGCCGCGTCGGGCGCCCGGCGAGCCAGTCCGGCGGCCTGCCATTCTGCTGCATGCCGAGCAGGGTATCGGCGATGCGCCGGCTGTCGGTGAAGGCGAGCGGCAGGGAGCCGGTGAGGTAGGCGACGGCATCGGCCAGCTCGGCCTCGGTCGGGCCCGTGGCGGCCATGCGGCCCCATTCCTCCCGCGTTACGGCCAGTGTCTCCGCCACCCGGGCATTCTCCGTCGCCACTGCGCCGATGATGATGCCCCGACGGAACAGCACCTCCAGCCCGCCGCTGATGCCATAGGCGAGGCCGCGCTGCTCCCGCACCGCATGCATGAGGCGGGAGGCGAAGCCGCCGCCGGAGAGGATGCGCAGCACCACCTGCAGCGGCTCCCAGTCCGGGTCCTCCGCCGCCAGCCCTTCCTGCCCGAAGATCACCGCGGATTGCGGCGAGGCGACGGGCACGATTTTCTGGCCGAAGGCCTGGAAACCGGGCAGGGGCGGCACGGCGGGGGGCTCGCCGGCGGGCAGGGGACCGAACAGCTCCGGCAGCAGGGCGGCAAGCTGCGGCGCGGTGATGTCGCCCGCCACCGCCAGCAGCAGCCCCTCCCGCCGGAGCTGGCGGGCCAGGGCGGCGCGGATCGCCTCCGGCGGCAGGGCGGCGAGGCTTTCCGCCGTGCCGGTGGCAGGGCGGCCGACGGGATGGCCGGGGAAGGCGGCGGCCCAGAAGGCACGGCCGGCCTGGCCGCGCGGGGTCTCCAGGTTGCGCCTTGCGTTGGCGATGCCGCGGGCGCGCACCCGCTCCACCGCCTCGGCATCGAGGCGCGGCTCCGTCATGGCCAGGCGGGCGAGGCGCAGCGCCTGGGGCAGCGACTCGGTCAGGCTGCGCAGGCTGCCCTCGAACCCGTCCCGCCCGGCAGAGAAGCCTAGATTGATGGCGTCGTCGCGCAGCGCATCGGCGAAGGCGGTGGCGGGCAGCGGCCCGGCGCCCTCGGTCAGCAGGGCGGCGGCCATGGCGGCGGCACCCTCCTGCCCCTCGGGGTCCAGGCTGGCGCCGCCCGACCAGGACCAGGAGAGGGAGACGACCGGGACGCTGTGATGCTCCACCAGCCAGGCGGAGATGCCGCCGGCCCGGACGATCTGGATGGGCAGGGAGAAGCCGGCCGGCTGGCCGGTCTCCACCGGGCTCGCGGCGGGGCTCACGAGGCGGTGCCTGGCAGCAGCCAGCCGGTGGTGCTGGGCGCGCCGCCGAGCACGGCCCGGGAGGCGACGGTCACCTGATCGAGCGTCACGGCGCGCAGCCGGGCCGGCCAGTACTCCACCGTCTCCAGCGGCAGGCCGATGGCCAGGGCGCCGCCCAGCATGCGCGGCGCCGCGCCGATGCCGTCCAGCGCCAGCAGGGCCCCGGCGGTGAGCTGGCGGGCGGAGCGGGCGCGCTCCGCCTCGGCCGGGCCCTCCTGCACCAGCTTGGCGAGCACGGCATCCACCGCCGCTTCCAGCGCCTCCGGCGCAATGCCGGGGCGGGTGGTGGCGCTGATCGTGAAGGCGGCGACGCCCATCGCCTCGCTGTCATAGGAAGCGCCGGCGGAGGTCGCGAGACCGGTCTCGACCAGCGCCTTGTAGAGCCGGCTGCCCGGGCCGCTGCCCAGCAGATGCGCCAGCAGCTCCAGCGCCCAGGCCTGGTCGGCATCGCCCCAGGTCAGGCTGGGGGCCATGTAGGCGCGCAGGAAGGTGGCTTCCCGCACCGCCGGGTCGCGGCGGATGAGGCGAGGCTCCACCGCCTGGGCGGGCGGGGGGGCACGGTCCCGGGCCACTGCCGCGCGGGCCGGGACAGGGGCGTAGAATTCCTCCGCCAGCCGGCGCAGCTCGGCCTCCCGCACATCGCCGGTGACGACCAGCGTGGCGTTGGCCGGAGCGTAGCGGCGTTCGTAGAAGCTGTGCAGATCGTCCCGCGTGAGGGCGCGGATCTCCTCCTCCCAGCCGATGATGGGGCGGCCGCGCCAGTGCTGCGGGCCGAAGAGGGCGGCCTCGAAGGCCTCGTAGAAGCGGGCGCGAGGATTGCTGTCGGTGCGCTGGCGGCGCTCCTCCAGCACGACGGCGCGCTCCGGCTCCACCGTCCCGGCCGGCAGCAGGGGGCCGGCGAAGCGGTCCGCCTCCATGCGCATGACGAGGGGGAGGCGGGAAGCCTCCACCGTCTGGTGATAGGCGGTGACGTCGCGGGAGGTGAAGGCGTTGTCCTGCCCGCCTTCCCGCGCCACGGCCAGGCTGAAGGCGCCGGGGGCGACGTGCGGGCTGCCCTTGAACATCATGTGCTCGAGGAAATGGGCGAGGCCGGAGCGGCCAGCCGGGTCCTCCCCCGCCCCCGCAGCGTAGAACAGGAAGTGGGAGACCACCGGCACCCGGCGGCTTTCCGCCAGCACCACGCGGAGGCCGTTGGGCAGGCTCCAGGAGGTGGCGCCGAAGAGCGGCCGGTCACGCGGCGGCGCGGAGGATGGCAGCAGGCTGGACGCGGCAGGCTGGGCGGGGGCGGAGGTCGCTAGGGCGGTCGGGAGCAGGCCGGCAGCGGCGATGGCGGTGCGGCGGGTCATCTCAGGCATGCTCCAGCATGTGGGGCGGGCACGGCCCGGCGCAAATTCTATCGGAGCCCGACCTCGCTGGGCCTGCCCGGCCGGCCATCAGCCCGATGGTCCGCCCCTTGTCCGGGCGCGGCTTCGCTGCGCCGGACCATACGATGCCCAAGTTGCGGTGCTTTCCGGGGTCTCCACGATGGGGCGCGGCGCCGCTGCGGGCAAGACCGGGCAGGATCGGCTGAGCTCCGCTCCCCCATCCCGCTCCGGTTCGTTGTCTGGTCGCGCAAGTCGCGGTTACGGTCGATCCGGCCCTGCCCGATCACGCTTTAGAAAATGCTCTCCAGCAGCCGGCGGACCGGGTTGCCGCTCTGGCTGCGCTGGATGACGGGCGTCTCGCCCTCCGTCACGTCGCGGCCCAGCGCGGCATTCTCCCGCAACCGGCGGGCTTCGCGCGAGGCGTCCAGCGCGGTGCCGGGCGGCTCGGACTGGCGCCAGAAGATCAGCCGGTCGGCCAGGCCGCGCTCCGGCTGGTCGAGGCGAAGGCTCTCCTCATCCACCCGGCGGCGGATATCGTCGCTGACCGGCCGCCCGGTCTGGGCGAGCAGGGCGGCTTCGCCGCTGCTGCGGGGGCCGGTGGCGGGGCCGGAGAGGGCCGCGCCCGGCACCAGCGCGGCCTCCGCGGCCTGACGCTGGGAGAGTTCCTGCGGCCGCTCCGCCCCCGGCCGGGGCACCGGCAGCTCCCCCAGCGAGGGGGGCATGGAGAGCGGCGCCCGCGTCGTCACCTGGAATTCGTCCGGCGCCTCCCGGGTGAAGCCGAAATTGCGCGCGGTGTCCGGGCCGCAGCCGGCCATGGCGGCCAGCAGCGGCAGGCAGAGGGCCAGGCGGAGGGTGGGCAGGCTCATGCGCCTTCCTTAAGGCCGGCCGGGCGCCGGAACAAGGCATCTGCGAGGAGCGCCCCCACGCCGCAGACGATCCCGGCATCGGCGATGTTGAAGACATACCAGTGCCAAACCTGGCCGGAGAGGGCGAGGTGGACATCGACGAAATCCACCACCGCGCCAAAGCGCAGCCGATCCAGTACGTTGCCCACCGCCCCGCCCACCACGGCGCCGAGGGCGATGGCCACCATCCGGGTCTCCGCCCGGGCCATCCAGCGCAGCAGCACCAGGGCGATGACGCTGGCCAGCACGGCCAGGATCAGGTGGTTCAGCGGCCCGGTGCCGGAGAGCAGGCCGAAGGTGACGCCACGGTTCCAGACCATGGTGAGGTCGAGGCCGAGGGGGCCGAGCTGGAGCAGCGGGACGTTGCGCAGCTCCGGCAGCTTCAGCCCGTCCAAGATCCACCATTTGCTGGCCTGGTCGGCGACCAGCAGCAGGCCGGCGGCGGGCAGGCCGAGGCGGAGGCTCAAGCCGCGCCCTCCACCACCGCCTCGCAGCGGCGGCAGAGGGTGGGGTGGGCGGCGGATTGGCCCACTTCCGGCAGCACGCGCCAGCAACGCTCGCATTTCTGGCCCTGCGCCGGGGCGAAGACGGCGCCGAAATTCGTGCCGAAGAGGTCCTGGACGCGGAATGCGTCCTCCGGCGGCTCCGCCGTGGAGAGGGTGAGACCGGAGGTGATGCAGATCTCCGCCCAGCCCTCGGGGGAGAGCAGGGGCAGGTCGGTCTCCGGCACATGGAGCACCGGCGCGGCCTGCAGCGAGGCGCCGATGGTGCCATCCGCCCGGGCCTTCTCCAGCACGCCGGTGACGGCGCGGCGGATGGCGCGGATCTTCACCCAGATCGCCGCCAGCGCCTCGTCACGCCATTCCTCCGGCAGGGTGGGGAAATCCTGCAGGTGGACGGAGCCGTCCTCGGCAGGGAAGCGGGCGAGCCAGGCTTCCTCCGCGGTGAAGACCAGCACCGGGGCGAGCCAGGCGGTGAGGCAGCGATGCAGCGCGTCCAGCACGGTGCGGACGGCGCGGCGGCGCGGGCTGGCGAGCGCGTCGCAGTACAGGCTGTCCTTGCGGATGTCGAAGTAGAAGGCGCTGAGATCGGTGGCGCAGAAATTGTGGATCTCGGGATAGACGCCAGTCCAGTCATGCGTCCGCACCGCCTCGCGGATGCGACGGTCCAGCTCGGTCAGTCGGTGGAGCACCCACCGCTCCAGCTCCGGTAGCTCGGCATGGGGCACCGTCTCGGCATCCGTGAAGCCGGCGAGGTTGCCGAGCAGCCAGCGCAGCGTGTTGCGCAGGCGGCGATACAGCTCCGCCTGCTGCTTCAGGATCTCCGGCCCGATGCGGAGATCCTCCGCCGTGTCGGAGTTCATCACCCAGAGGCGGAGGATGTCGGCGCCGTACTGCGTCATCACCGCCTGCGGGGCGGTGACGTTGCCGAGGGACTTCGACATCTTGCGGCCCTGCTCGTCCAGCACGAAGCCATGCGTCAGCACCGCCTTGAAGGGGGCGACGCCATTGGTGCCGACGGATTCCAGCAGGGAGGAATGGAACCAGCCGCGATGCTGGTCGGAGCCCTCGAGGTAGAGATCGGCCGGGAAGGGCAGGTTGTGGTCCGGCAGGACGAAGGCGTGGGTGGAGCCGGACTCGAACCAGACATCGACGATGTCCATCACCTGCTCGTAATCGTCCGGGTTCCGGTCGTTGCCGAGGAAGCGGGCGGCGGCGCCGGGCTGGTACCAGGCATCCGCGCCCTCGGTGCGGAAGGCGCTGACGATGCGCTCCATCACCGCCGGGTCGCGCAGCGGCTCGCCGGTCCTCTTCTCGACGAAGACGGCGATGGGCACGCCCCAGGCGCGCTGGCGGCTGATGCACCAATCCGGCCGGGCCGCGACCATGCTGCCGATGCGGTTGCGGCCGATATCCGGGACGAAATGCGTCGCGTCGATCGCCGCCAGCGCCTTGGCACGGATCTCATTGGCATCGTCCATGGCGATGAACCACTGGGGTGTCGCGCGGAAGATGACCGGCTTCTTGGACCGCCAGCTATGCGGGTAGCTGTGCGTCAGCTTCGACTTGGCGACGAGGGTGCCGGCCTTCTCGCAGGCGGCATAGACCGCGTCATGCGCCTTGAAGACATGCAGCCCGGCGAAGCCCGGCGCCTGGACGGTGAAGGTGCCGTCGTCGTTGACCGTCTCGGGGATCGGCAGGTTGTGGGCGCGGCCGAGATTGAAGTCGTCCTCGCCATGGCCGGGGGCGATGTGGACGAAGCCGGTGCCGGCCTCGGTGGTGACGAAATCGCCGGCCAGCAGCGGCACGTCGAAATCGTAGCCGGCGCCGCGCAGCGGGTGCGCGGCGATGGCGCCCGCCAGCTCCGCGCCCTTCAGCACGCGCTTCACGCTGTGCGCGCCGAGCTTCGCATCCTTCTCGAATTGCGGGAGCAGGGGCAGGGCGATGAGCAGCCTCTCGCCGGGAATCAGGTGGCTGCCCTCGGCGACGCCTTCGACATGCACCAGCGCGTAGTCGATCTCCTCGCCATAGGCGACGGCGCGGTTGCCGGGGATGGTCCAGGGCGTGGTGGTCCAGATGACGACGCTGGCGCCGACCAGGTCCTCCGCCGCCGCGCTGAGCAGGCGGAAGCGCGCCCAGAGCGTTGGCGAGACATGGTCGTGATACTCGATCTCGGCCTCGGCGAGGGCGGTCTTCTCCACCGGGCTCCACATGACCGGCCGCAGCCCGCGATAGAGCGAGCCGTTCATCAGGAACTTGCCGATCTCCGCCACGATCACCGCTTCCGAGGTGACATCCATGGTGGCGTAGCGGCCTTCCCAGTCGCCGAAGACGCCGAGGCGCTTGAACTCCTCCCGCTGCACGTCCAGCCAGTGCTCGGCATAGGCACGGCACTCGGCGCGGAATTCGAGGACGGGGACGGCGTCCTTGTCCTTCCCCTTGGCGCGGTACTCCTCCTCCACCTTCCACTCGATGGGCAGGCCGTGGCAGTCCCAGCCGGGGACGTAATCCGCGTCCTTCCCCGCCATCTGGGCGGCGCGGTTGATGACGTCCTTCAGGATCTTGTTCAGCGCGTGGCCGATATGCAGCGGGCCATTGGCGTAGGGCGGGCCGTCATGCAGGACGAAATGCGGCCGGCCCTTGGACTGGGTGCGCAGGCGCTGCCACAGGCCGAGGCGCTGCCAGCGTTCCAGCCATTGCGGCTCCCGCTTCGGCAGGTCGCCACGCATCGGGAAGGGGGTGTCCGGCAGGAAGACGGTGCCGCGGTAGTCGCGAGGGGCCGGGATGGTCTGGGTCTCGGTGCTCATTTCGGGGGCATCTCCGGCCGCCCTGGCGCTGGGCGGCGGGTCGGTGGTGGCAAGCGCGTGGCGTCCCGGCCCTTAGATAAGGGCCGGGCCGGTAATTCGCAGCGGGACCACCGGGCGCGGCATGGGCGGGTTATGGGGAGGGGCAGGGGCCTGGGTCAAGCGGGGGAGGGTTCCCGGGCCGGAAGCGGCGCGGTACTGCCGCGACGGCGCCGCCAGGGCCCCTGGCAGGCCGGCAGGTGGTCCGGCGATAACCCCCCCCGGTGGCCCGAGGGCCATTCCCTGACGGGGCTCAGAGCCCGGCAAGCGCCGCCCGTGCATCCTCCGCATCCTGGGCGATCGCCGCCTTCAGTGTTTCCAGGCCGTCGAATTTGGCGTCCGGCCGCAGGAAGGTGCGGAGGCGGACGCCGATCTCCTTGCCGTAGAGGTCCTCGTCGAAGTCGAAGATGTAGGTCTCCAGCCGGGTCTCCGGGTCCCCGCCCAGGGTCGGGCGGCGGCCGATATTGGAGACGCCCTTCACCTCCCGCCCATCCGGCAGGCTGACCGTCGCGGCATAGACCCCCCGCGCCGGCTCCAGGTGCCGCCCCAGCCAGAGATTGGCGGTGGGCCAGCCCAGCACCCGGCCGAGCTTGTCGCCATGCACCACCTCGCCCCGGATCTCCCAGGGCCGGCCCAGCAGGGCGGAGGCGCGTTCCGGATAGCCATCCTGCAGCAGCCGGCGGATGCGGGTGGAGGAGATCGGCCCCTCCGCATCCCCCACCGGCGGCACCACCGTCAGCCCCACCCCGGCCGCCTCGGCCATGGTGGCGAGGGTCCCGGCATCCCCGCCGCGGCGGTGGCCGAAGGCGAAATCCTGGCCGCAGGCGAGATGCACGGCGCTGAGCCCTTGCTGCAGCACCTCGGCGAAGAAGGCCTCGGCCGGCATGGCGGCCAGCGCGGCATCGAAGCGCAGGGCGAGGACGAAATGCGCCCCCGCCGCCCCTAGCGCCGCCGCCTTGGCGGGCAGCAGGGTCAGGCGGAAGGGTGGGTCATCCGGCCGGAAGTGCTCACGCGGATGCGGCTCGAAGGTCACGACGCCGAGCGGGGCGGCGGGCCGCGCCGCATGCGCCGCCCGCAGCACCGCGACGTGGCCGCGATGCACGCCATCCATGTTGCCGAGCGCCAGGGTGGCGCCGCGGAACGCCGCCGGGACCGCGCGCCAATCGGTCAGGATCACGGGTGCGGTCATGCGCGGGCCGCCACGGGCCGGCGCTGGGCGCGGCCGGGGACGGAGACCTGCGCATCCCCCTCCGGCACCTTGCGGCCGGCGACGGTGCAGCGGGTGGACAGGGTGGCGCGGCGCTTCTCCGGCTGCAGGGCGGTGACCTCCACCGTCGCCGTCGCGGCCTGGCCCGTGGCGTGGTCCTCGAAACTCATGCCGTCCGTCATTCCGGTTCTGCTCCTGGGCCCTCGGGAGGGGGATCCCGCGGACCGGGCCGGCAGGCGGTGCGGCCAGGGGCCATTGCCCCGGCACGCAGCCCGACGCCCCGGCGCGGCAATCCCGCCAGGCCGCCCCGACCCCCAGGTCTGCCGGGGCTCGGGGCGCCGTCGGTCCTAGCCCCCGCACCATGGGTGGACAAGCGGTGGCCGGGACGCCCTTATGACGGCGAGGATCGAGGAGCCTGCCATGCCCGCCACCGAGATCGGCACCGCCGAGCGCCTGCTGGACGAGCTGCGGGGCTGGGTGGAGCGGGAGACGCCCTCCACCGACCCGGCGGCGGTGAATGGGCTGCTGGACGTGGCGGAGGCCGGGCTGCGGGCGGTGGGGGCTGGGATCGTGCGCTACCCCGGCAGCGGTCGCTCCGGGGATACGCTGGTGGCGAAGACCCCGGGCGAGGGCCCGCGCATCATCATCGCCGGTCATGTCGATACGGTGTGGGACCATGGGGTGCTGGCCGGGCCGATGCCTTACCGGGTGGAGGGCGAGCGGGCCCATGGCCCCGGCATCTACGACATGAAGGCGGGCAGCTTCCTCGCTTTCCATTGCGTACGGGAGATACTGCGCCAGGGCACAAGGACGCGCCGCCCCATCACCCTGCTGCTGACCCCGGACGAGGAGGTCGGCAGCCCGACCAGCCGCGGGCACATCGAGCGGGAGGCGGAAGGGGCGCGGGCGGTGCTGATCCCGGAGCCGGCCGGCGGGCTGCGCGGCAGCTGCGTGACCAGCCGCAAGGGCACCGGCAGCTTCACCGTGCAGGTGGAGGGCAAATCCGCCCATGCCGGCGGCAATTGGTCGGAGGGGCGGAGCGCCGTCGTCGCCCTCGCCCGCCTCATCCTCGAGATCCATGGGCTGACCGATCTGGAGCGGGGGGTGACGACGAATTGCGCCCCGATCTGGGGTGGCACCCGCTCCAACGTCATCCCGCCCGGGGCGGGGTGCCGCGTCGATTTCCGGGTGCCGAGCCTCGCGGAGGCGGAGCGGGTGGTGGCGGCGATCCGCGGCCTGGCGGGGGAGGCGGATGGCATCCGCGTCACCATCACCGGCGGGCTGAACCGGCCGCCCTTCCCGGAGACGCCGGCGGGGCTCGCGCTCTACGAGATGGCGAAGGGCATCGCCGCGCGGCATGGCTATGACCTGCCGCGGCAGCATCGCGGCGGCGGCTCGGACGGGAATTTCACCGCCGTCATGGGCATCCCGACCCTGGACGGGCTCGGCTGCGGCGGGGCCGGAGCGCATGCGCCGGAGGAGCATATCCGCTGGCCGGAGCTCGCGCCGCGCGGGGCGGTGTTGTGCGAGCTGCTGGAAAGCATCGAGTAGGTGTCGCGCCGGGAATCCGCAGCGTAGGTTCCCGTCATGCCCGGGACGTGAAGTCCTGCCGTGTCACGTGATCTTCTCTCGTAAGCAGAAGGGTCTAATTGAGTTACGATGGGCGTCGCGCCTGCCGCATTCGTGATCCGGCTGCCTGAGGCCGGAACGTTTCCGCTCAAGGGCTTGATGCTATGCGATACGTTTTCGTAACATGTATGAATATTTATCCAGCTTCGCGCAGTGCGTGACCTTGGGCCTGCCGCCGCAGCCTTTGGTCGCCTACCGGTCAAAGAACGCCGCGCCTAGCGTCCGCGTACCACCAGGAGATGGTGGAGGGACGCCATGGCCGAGCCGCGCATCAGTATCGTCATCCCCTTCCATTCCAGCTACGCCGCCTATCTGCCCGAATGTCTGGAGAGCCTGCGTCGCCAGAGCTGCCAGCTCTGGGAGGCGATCATCGTCGACGATGCCTCCCCCGACCGCGGCTGGGAGGCACTGCTGGACCGGCTGGCCGACCCCCGCATCCGCCTGCTGCGGCATGCAGAGAACCGGGGCCAGGCGGCGGGGCGGAACACCGGCATGCGGGCAGCCAGGGGCGAGTACCTGGTGGCGCTGGATTGCGACGACGCGCTGGCGCCGACGCATCTGGCCGCGCTGCTGGCGGCGCTGGAGGCCAACCCGGCGGCCGGCGCCGCCTATTCCGACTACCGACTGTTCGGCGCGGATGAGGGGGTGCTGCGATTCCCGCAGAAGGATCTGCGCGCGCTGCTGACGGAGCAGTGGATCCCCCACCCTGGCACCATGGTGCGGCGGGCGCTGTTCGAGGCAAGCGGCGGCTATTGCGAGGAGCCGGTCTTCCGCGCCGGCAACGAGGACTGGGATTATTTCCTCAGCCTGGCGGAGCATGGTCTGCAGGCGGTGCGGGTGCCGGAGCCGCTCTACCTCTATCGCCAGCATGCCGGCTCCATCACCACCCAGCGCTTCGCCCGCGCCGATGCGGCCATGCGGGAACGGATGGCGGAACGGCATGCGGCGCTGTTCGACCGGCACGGGTTGCGGCGGGCCTTCCTGGCCGGCGGCTACCGCACCAGCGGCAAGGCCTGCCTGCGGGACGGTATCTGGGGGCGCGGGCTGGCGCTGACGGCGCGGGCGGCGGCGCTGGACCCGGCCGGGATGATGGAGGTGCTGGCGCGACGGCTGCGCCGGTCGGGCGGCGATGCGGCAGACGGGGTGCATCCGGTGACGGGGTAGGGATGGGGCTCTGCCCCCAGACCCTCGCCGGGGAGAAGAAATTCCCCCGACCCCGCCCCTGAGTCTGGCGGTTCAACCCGCGGCTCCGAAACTCGCACCGGGGTCCGGGGAGGGGTACCCTCCCCGGTGGGGGTTCGGGGCAGGCCCCGATCCTTCAGCGCCGCACCGGCGGGTGCCCCCCCTTAATCCGCCGTGATGTTGGCGGCGCGGACCAGGGCCTGCATGGAGTGTCGCTCCTTCGCCAACCAGGCGGCGAATTCGGCGGGCGGCGTGCCGAGGCCGATGGCGCCGAGCGCCACCAGCCGCTGCTGCACCCCGGCATCCGCCAGGGCCGTGCGGCAGGCCTCGTACAGCCGCTCGGTCGCCGCTGCGGGTAGGCCGGCCGGGCCGTAGAGCGCGTTCCACTCCGTCTGGTCGTAGCCGGGGAAGCCCTGCTCCGCGATGGTCGGCACCTCCGGCAGGGCGGGGATGCGCTCCGCCGAGGAGGCCGCCAGCGGCTGCACCCCGCCCTGCTGCGCCAGCGCGGCAGCGGCGGCGACGGTGGCGAAGCCGAAATCCACATCCCCGGCGAGAATGGCCTGCAGCGCCGGCCCGCCGCCGCGATAGGGCACATGGGTGATGTCGATCGCCGCCCGCTGCGCCAGCACCGCCGCGGCGATGTGGTTGGAGACCGCGGTGCCGGAGGAGGAATAGGTCAGCCGCCCCGGCTGCGCCCGGGCCCGCTCCAGCAGGTCCGGGAAGCTGCGGATCGCACTGTCCGGCTTCACCACGATGATGAGCGGATAGACCGTGACCCGGGAGATCGGGGTGAAGGCGGTGGCGTAGTCGAAGGCGAGGTTGCGGAAGATGAAGGGCGCCACCGCCTGGTTTGCCGCATCCAGCAGCAGCGTCGCGCCATCCGGCGCCGCCCGCGCGGCCTCCCCGGCGCCGATCGTGCCACCCGCCCCGCCGCGATTCTCCACCACCACCGGCTGGCCCAGCACATTGGTCATGATGGGGGCGAAAAGCCGGGCGGTGGTGTCCGCCCCGCCGCCCGGGGTGAAGGGGACCAGCAGCCGCACCTGGCGCGGCGGCGCCCATTGCGCCCGGGCCCGGGACGAGGCGAGGGAGGGCGCGGCCAGGGCGGCCGCCAGCCAGGTGCGGCGCTTCATGTCCCGAACCTCCGCAGCAGCATCTCGTCCAGCATGGCGTTGAAGGCGGTGGCGGCCTCATAGGCCACCCAATGGCCGGCGCCGGGGATCACGCCGGTCCAGGCCTCGGGCTGCACTTCGCGGAGCGCGACGAAACGCTTCTCCACCTCCGGCCAGGCGATCGCGTCGCGCTCCCCATAGAGCAGCGCGACCGGGCAGCGCGCCTTGGCCACCGCATCCTTCAGCGAGGAGCTGCTGGCGAAGCCGCGGCTGCGGAAGCGGGCGTGCTGGGTGTTCCATTCCTGGATGGCGAGGGCGAGCTCGTCGATCCCGGCCGGGTCGGCGAACATCAGGCTGGCAAGGTTGTGGCGGTGCGCGGCGATCCGCGCCTCGCCCTCCACGGTGCGGACCTTCACCAGCTCCGTCACCTGGCGCGGCAGGCCGAGCGCGCCGGCGCCGACCAGGGTCAGGCTGCGCAGCTCCGGCCCCGCCTGGGCGGCGATATGGCCGGAGAGCAGGGCGCCGAAGGAGAAGCCGCAGAGATCGTAGCGCGTGCCCTCGCCGAGCAGGGCGGTGAGGCCGGCCTGCACCTCTGCCGCGACGGGGGCGGGGGTTTCCGCCGGGTGCGGCATGGCGCTCTCGCCGAGGCCGGGCAGGTCCGGACAGATCACCTGGCGGCGGACGGAGAGGGCGGCGATGTTCCGTATCCAGTGGCGCCAGGAGCCGGAGCCGCCATGCAGCAGGACCAGCGGCGGGTGCGGGCCGCCGGCGGGGCCCCAGCGGCGCCAGACCATGCTGCCCTCGCCGCAGGGGGTTTCCTGCCGCTCCGCGGCGCGGTCCAGCCGCGCCAGCATCACCTCCGGGGGTTCGGTTCCCGATTCCAGCATCCTCGTGCCGCTCCACAAGCCTTCGGTGCTGTTGTCGGCCGGGGCGGGCGGGGAGGCAAGACGAGGGGGTGAGGGGCGGCCGGTCCTCGCGGTCCTGGCCGCGGCCCGGCTCAGGCTGCGCGGCGCTGCCCTGGATCAGGCGCGGTTGCTGAAACAGGCATTGCCGAGCCCAGTCCCGATGGTCAGCACCCCCCAGCGCCGGACATCCCCCATCCAGGGTGCCTGGCTCAGCCCCTGCACCACCGCGTCATTGTGCAGCACCACGACCGTGTCCTGGCCGTCGATCTCTGGCAACGCCTCGCGCAGCCGCTGGGGCAGGTTGAAGCGGGAACTCTCCCAATTGCCCGGCAGGTTCTGCGCGCCCTTGGCGATGCTGCCATCGGCCTCGATCCGCCCGGGGCAGCCGACGCCGATGAAGGGCGCCAGCGCCAGGCCACGCTTTCCGGCCTTGCGCTGCAGATCCTGCAGCATCTCCACCAGCCGGTCGATCGCTTCCTCCCGCGCCGGCTTGTCGTCGCGGTGGCGCCAGATCTCGCTTTCCCAGATGCAGGCGGCGGAGAGGTCCGGCGCCTTCTTCAGATGCGGCCGCACCAGCCCGGCGCGCATGTTGGAGCCGCCGATATCGACGGCGAGCAGCGCGTCATGCCCCTTGAAGATGAAGGACGGCGCAAGCTGCACTGCGCCGATCATGCCCGCCTCGTCCGGGTCGTGGCGGATCGGCTGCAGGTCCAGCTTCAGCCCTTCCCCCTTCAGCAGCATCCCGGTGCGGCCGATCGCGAGCTCTCCCACCCGGCTGGCGCGCATCCCGCCGCCGACGACGATGCGCTCCACCCCCTCCCAGGCCTTCAGCTTCAGCAGGCGCTGCACGACCATGGCGAGGGATTGGGCGAATTCCTCCACCACGCTATGCACCAGCCCGGCGGTCTCGGCATCGCCCTCGGTCAGCAGCCGGTCGAGGTCCCTGCGGCCGATCTCCGCCGTCGGCGCCGGGCCCAGCGGATCCTCGCCCTCCACCGCCCGCAGCCGCTTCCGCCAATGGTCGAGCAGGGATTTGAATGCACGGCTGCTGGCGCGATCGCCGAGGAAGCCCTCGGGCGTCTTCATCTCTGCATTGTAGGCATCGACGGTGACGGCAGGCAGCGCGCTGGCGCCGTGTTCGATGAAGCTGGGCGGCGGACTCCGGTCCGACATGGGCAGCGTTATCTCCTGAGCCCACCGCCAACGCGGCGGGTGGAGGAACGTTGCGCTCAACCCTCCGGGTAGCGGATGGCCAGGATCTCGATCTCCTCCACCCCCTGCGGCGTTCGCAGCCGGCGCAGATCGCCGACCCGGCCGCCGAGCAGGGCGCGCGCCACCGGCGCCACCCAGGAGATGCGGCCGGTCTTGCTGTCCGCCTCATCGACGCCGACGATGGTCACCGTCACCTCGGCATCATCCTCCCGCACATAGGTGACCGTGGCGCCGAAGAAGACCTGGTCGCGCTTCGGCGTCTTCGTCGGATCCACCACCTGCACCTTCTCCAGCCGCTTGCGCAGGAAGCGGACGCGGCGGTCGATCTCCCGCAGCCGGCGCTTGCCGTACTGGTAGTCGGCATTCTCCGAACGGTCGCCGAGCGAGGCGGCCCAGCTCACCACCTCCACCACCTTCGGCCGCTCCTCGGTCCAGAGCCGCTTCAGCTCCGCCTCCAGCGCCGCATGGCCGGCGGGTGTCATGTAGAAGGGGGTGCCGGGGGGCAGGCCGGGCGGGCCTTCCTCCTCGTCATCCTCGGCCGCGCTCATGGCGCGAGGGCGCGGATGCGGCCATCCGGCACCAGCGCGATGGTGCCGGCGCGCTTCGCCGCCTCCGCCACCACCGTCACCAGCAGCATGGCGCCGCTGGCATCCACCAGCACCGGGAGCTGGGCCATGAGGTCATAGCCATCCTTGCCGGATTGCAGGTAATCCGTGGTTGCCAGCCGGTAGGTGCGGTCCGGCTCCAGCGGGCGGCCGCCCACCGTCACTGCCTGCACCCGGCTGCCGCGCGGCGCGCGCGGATCGTAGGTGAAGGCCATGCCGGAGATCTGCGGGAAGCGGCCATCGACGTTCTCCACCTCGCTCACGCCGTTCTCCAGCAGGCGCTTCAGCTCCTCGCCCCGTGCCTCCAACAGCATCACCACATTGCCGAAGGGCGCTTCCGCCACCAGGTCCCGCCGCGTCAGCACATGGCCCACCGGGTATTCCCGGTTGCCGCGCAGCCCACCGCCATTGATGAGCGCGACATCGGCCGAGAGATGCGCCCGCAGCGCCTCGGCGAAGAAATCGCCGATGGCGGCTTCCCGGCTGCGCAGCGTGGCGGAGCGGCTGTCGAGCGGTGCGGCGAGGGTGGCCAGGCGCTCGCCCAGCGCGGCATCCAGCTTCGTCTCCACCGCCGCGACCAGCGGCGCGATGGCGGCCGAGGGCGGCACGCCGGTATTGGGGATCATGCGCCAGCCGATGGCGGCGATGCGCGCGGGCCGGCCCGGCAGGGTTTCCACCGTCAGCTCGGCCACGCCGAGCCAGTAGGCGTCCGAGCCCGATTTCAGCAGCAGCACGCCGCCTTCCAGCAGCGCCGCCGGGTCGTGGTCATGCCCGCCGAGGACGAGATCGACGCCGGTGCTCCGCTGGACCTCCCGGTCCTGCTCGAGGTCGAGATGGGTGAGGGCGACGACGAGGTCGGCGCCGGCGGCGCGCAGCGCGGCGGCCGCCTCCCGCACCGCCTGCAACTCCGGCAGGAAGGTGATGCCGGGCGTGCTCGAGACGAGGGCGGTGGCCTGGGTCAGCACGCCGACGAAGCCGATGCGCAGCGGCCCGGCCTGGCGCATGACGGTGGCGACGGCGCCGCCGAAGATCTGCCCATTTGGCCCGAGGACATTGGCGCCGAGCCAGGGGAAGCGCGATTCGGCGATGCGCCGGGCCGCGACCTCCGGCCCGAAATCGAATTCATGGTTGCCGAGCACTGCCACATCGGTGCGGAGGGCGTTGAAGATCTCGATCATATGCGCGCCCTCCGTGATGGAGGAGGCGAGGGAGGGGGAGATCAGGTCGCCGCCGAAGGTGAGGAAGACCGGGCCCGGCGCCGCGGCCCGCTCGCGCTCGATCAGTGTGCCGATCTCCGCCAGCCCGCCATGGCCGTTGCGCGGCAGGTGTTCGTAGATGTCGTTCAGGTGGAGGAAGGTGAGGGTGGTGGTCTCCGCCGCTGCCGGCAAGGCGAGCAGGCAGAGCAGGGCGGCGCGCAACAGCAGGCGCCGGGCGGAGAGGAACATCAGGTGATGGGGTCCCAAGGATCCCGGAGAGTTGCGGGCGGCGGCGGCTCAGGTCAAGCGGCGCGATCGGCCGGCGGGGCCAGCAGCCCCGCCAGGAGATGGCCGAGCGGGACCATGCCGGGGATGACTTGGCGGGTGAAGGTGCCGAGCGCGGCCAGCACCTGCGCGCCATGGCCGCCCGGCACGCCGCCCTGCGGCGCGAGGCGTGGGCGCAGCGCATCGGCCTCGCGCTCCGCCAGGCGGATGGCCAGGTCGCGCCCGGCGGTGAGGCGCGTGGGGGAGAGCTCCTCGCCCAGCCAGCCCGGCAGCGCGGCGAGCAGGGCGGGCCAATGGGCGAGGTGGAGATAGAGGCTGGGCACCACGCCGGAGTCGCCATGCCGGGCGGCCAGGCCCTTCACCAGTGCGGCGACCGGCGGCGGGAGCGACTCCAGGCGCGGCAGGGGCGGGGGCGCGGGCAGCATGGCGGGGGGCGGGATCGGCGCAGGCGGCGCGATGTCCTCGCGCGGGGCGGCTTCCAGCGCGCGGCGCAGCGCCGTCAGCAGGATGAGGTTGGTGAGGTTGCCACGGTTGTAGACGGCGATGAGGTCGCCGACCGGCCGGCGCGAGTCCGGCGCCAGGCAGGCCGCTGCCCAGGCTGCGGCGGAAAGTGACGCGGGCGGGGCCGGCAGCGCTGCCACCAGCCTCTCCCGCGCCGCGGCCAGGGTGCCGTCCTCGAGCGGCGGGCGGATCGCCTCCCACAGCCAGGGCAGGACGCCCGGCAGGGTGGCGAGGTGCCGGTGGATCAGGTTGACCAGCGGCACCCCGCTCGCCTGCCGCAGCGCGGCGTAGAGCGCGGCGATATCGGGCGGCGCCTCCGCCTCGCGCAGCTCGGGGAGGGCCACCCGCTTCGCCGCCTACAGGGTGGTGACGTTCATCGGCGTCGGCATCCAGGCATAGCCGCTGCCCTCCTTCGTCACATGGCCGAGGCCGGGCCAGGGGAAGTGGTAGGAAATGATGGCATGCTTGTCCGTCGCCAGCCGGTCCAGCATGCGGCTGCGGCTCTGCGCCGAGAGCTTCGGGTCGGTGTCATAGGCGAATTCCCACAGCGGCTGGCGCAGCAGCAGGATGTGGTGATGCGCCATGTCGCCGGTGTTCACCACCGTGGTGTTGCCGGAGGTGATGGCATAGACGGTGTGGCCCAGCGTATGGCCGGGGACGGAGATGGCGGTGACGCCGGGGATCACCGGCTGCTCGTTCCGCACCATCACCATGCGGTCACGGTAGGCGGAGAGGTTCTTCTTCGCGCCGTCGATGAAAGGCACCATGAAGTCCGGGCCGCGCTTGTTGGAGTCGTCGGTCCAGAATTTCAGGTCCACCTCGCTGATCGCCACCTGGGCGTTGGGGAAGTTGCGGTTGCCATTGGCGTCCACCAGGGCCCAGCAATGGTCGCAATGGGCATGGGTCAGCACGACCAGGTCGATCTGCTCCGGCTGGATGCCGGCAGCGCGCATGTTGTCCAGCAGCTTGCCGGTGGTGGGACCGAACATCTTGCTGGCGGCGCCCATGCTCTCGCCCATGCCGGTATCGAACAGGATGAGCTGCCGGCCGGTGTTCAGGATGAGCGCGTTCTGCTCCAGCGTCGCCGTTTGCGGGTCGAGAAAGTTGGAGGTGAGCAGCTGGCGGATCTGGTCGGGCGGGGAGGCGGGGAAGGCCGGTTCCGGCTTGCCGAGGGGCAGGTTGCCGTCGGAGACGATGGTCGCCTCGAACTCGCCGATCTTGAAACGGTGCCAGGCGGGCGGCAGCTTGTTCTGCATCGGCGCCGCGGCCCGGGCGAGGCCGGGCGGCAGCAGGGGCAGGGTCGCAGTGGCGGTGGCCGCGCCGATCAGGAAGCGGCGAGTGATGTCGGGCATTGTTCTTCCTCCCCATTGGTCTGGGCCGCAACATGGTGCGGAACATCAGAATGGCACAACCCATGCGGGTCCTGTCCAGCTGGCCGGATGAAATTCCTCTCACCTGCTGCGGTTGACGCATGCATGGCGGCGCCGCCACCCTGGGGGAAACGGGAGGGTGTCCATGCCGCAATTGGCCTACTGGGTGGAACGGCAGCCGGAGAAGATCGCGGCGCATTTTCCTGAGCTGGGCGCGGCGGTGACCTACGCCGCTCTCTATGCTCGGGCACGGCGCGCGGCGCAGTGGCTGATCGGCCTCGGCCTCACGCCCGGGGATGGCATCGCGCTGCTGCTGGAGAACCGGCCGGAGTTCCTCGAGCTGGCGGAGGCGGCGCGGCTGGCGGGGCTCTACTACACGCCGCTCTCCATCCATCTGCGGCCGCAGGAGGTCGCCTATGTGCTGGCCGATAGCGGCGCGAAGCTGCTGATCGCCAGCCCCGCATTGGCGCCACTGGCAGCGCGGCTGCTGGCGGAGGGCGTGGTGGGCGACCGGCCGTGCTTCGCGCTGGCAGAAGGGCTGCCGGGCTATGCGAGCTACGAGGCGACGCTGGCGGCAGAGGACCCCGCCGCCCCCCTGCCGGAGCGGCCGGTGGGACGGGAATTCCTCTACTCCTCCGGCACCACCGGCCTGCCCAAGGGCATCCGCCGGCCGTTGATCCCCTATGCGGACCGCGACAAGCCGGAATGGGATATGAGCTGGAAATCGCTCTACGGCTTCGCGCCGGAGACGGTCTATCTCTCGCCCGCGCCGCTCTACCACGCCGCGCCCAACCGCTATGTGTACCGGACGCTGAGCGAGGGCGGCACGGCGGTGGTGATGCAGAAATTCGACGCGGCCCGGGCGCTCGCGCTGATTGCCGCGCATGGCGTGACGCACAGCCAATGGGTGCCGACCATGTTCGTCCGCATGCTGGCGCTGCCGGAGGCGGAGCGGCGCGCGCACGACCTGTCCAGCCATCGCTGCGCCATCCATGCCGCGGCGCCCTGCCCGCCTGCCGTGAAGCGGGCGATGATCGCCTGGTGGGGGCCGATCCTCTGGGAATACTATGCCGGCTCGGAGGGGATCGGCACGACGGTGATCTCCTCCGAGGAGTGGCTGCGCAAGCCGGGCAGCGTCGGCCGGCCGGTGAACGGTGTCTCGGTGCACATCACTGGCGAGGATGGGGCGGAGCTGCCGCCGGGCGAGACCGGCACCATCCGCTTCTCCGGCGGGCCGCACTTCGCCTACCACAACGCGCCGGAGAAGACCGCCGCCTGCTACGACGAACGCGGCTGGGCCACGCTCGGCGATCTCGGCTGGAAGGATGAGGAAGGCTACCTCTTCCTTTCCGACCGTCGCGCCGACCTGATCCTCTCCGGCGGCGTCAACCTCTACCCGGCGGAGATCGAGGCGGTGCTGGCGCAGCACCCGGAGGTGGCGGAGGTGGCAGTGGTGGGCGTGCCGCAGGCGGAGATGGGCGAGCAGGTGCACGCCGTAGTGGTGCCGCGCGCAGGCGCCGATGCCGCCGCCCTGCCTGCCGCGTTGGATGCCTGGTGCCGGGAGCGGCTGGCGGGGCCGAAGCGCCCGCGCAGCTACGAGCTTGTGGAGGAGCTGCCGCGCAGCGAGGCGGGCAAGCTGCTGCGACGGCTGCTGAAGGAGAAGTACCTGCCAACCGGGTGAGGCTGCGGCACTGGCTCAGATGCCGCTGAGGAAATGCAGCCGCATGATGGCGTATTCGACAGCCGCCACGAACCCGCCGATGTAGAGAAGGGCAAGGACGCCGCTGAGGACGTCGTACCAGCCGCTGCCGTGGAACCCGAGGCCGAAGGCCATTGTCCCTCTCCCGCCGCAAATGACTGCGGCGAGAGACTAGGCCCGTCATGAGCCGGGGGCGGTGACGGGGCGCACCCGGCGTGGCGTCAGCCGGTGCTGAGGCCGAGGCGCTTCACCCGCGCCTCCTCCATGTCGATCGTTTCCGCCATGTTGCGCGCATACTCCTCGGGCCCGAGATATTCGAGCGTCTGGTCCAGCCGGTCGAGCGCCGCGAGATGGACCGGGTCATGCACCGCACGGCGGAAGCCTTCCGCCAGGGCGGCGAGGATGGCCGGGTCCAGCCCGGCCGGCGCCACCAGCCCGTAGGGCGAGGTGACGACCATGCCCTGATAGCCGAGATCCACCAGGGTCGGCACATCCGGGAACTTCGCCAGCCGCTTGGGGGTCCAGAAATTCAGGTAGCGCAGCTTGCCCTCGAGGACGAGCGGCGCGGCGCCAGAGCCGGCCGCTGCGGCTTCGATATGGCCGCCGAGGAGAGATGGTACCGCATCCGCCTCGCCGCGGAAGGGCACGTGCTCCACCTCCAGCTTTTCGCGTTCAGCGAGCTCGACCATGGTCAGGTGCGGGGTGCCGTTGGCGCCAGTGTTGCCCCAGCGGTGGCGGCCGGGGCGGGCGCGGGCATCGGCCACCAGCTCCGGCCAGCTCCGCCAGGGGCTTTCGGCGCGGACCAGCACGCCGAAGGTGTAGCCGGTGAGGTGTACCACCGGGGTGAAGTCCCGGCGCGGGTCGTAGGCCATGCGCTGCATGAAGGGCAGACGCAGCGCCGGCAGCGTCATCTGCGCCAGCAGGTAGCCATCCGGCCTGGCGCGGGCGACGGCGGCGGCGCCCAGGGTGCTGCCGGCGCCAGGGCGATTCTCCGTCAGCACCGTCTGGCCGAAATGCCGCGTCGCGGCTTCCGCGAGGGCGCGCATCTGCACATCCGTGGCGCCGCCGGCGGGGAACGGGACCAGGATGGTGATGGGCCGTTCCGGGAAGCGGCCCTGGGCACGGGCCAAGCAAGGCGTGGCAAGGGCAGCGCCCAGCAGGGCACGGCGGTGGAGTGTCATGGACGGCTCCCGCTTTATGTTGGGAGCGATCCTACCATGGGGTGCTGGGGGAGTCGCAATCAGGTACCGCAGAAGGTCTGCAGCACGCGTTCCTCCGGCTGCGGCGGCAGGCGGAAGCGGTCCGGAGTTTCCGGCTGGTCCTCATAGGGCCGGGCGAGGACGCCGAGCATCGCCTCGAAGGGCGCGAAGTCGCCGTTCGAGACGGCGGCGGCGATGGCCGCTTCCACCAGATGGTTGCGCGGGATGAAAGCCGGGTTCACGGCGCGCATGCGGGCGGGGCGGTCGGGCAGGGGCTCCGCCGCCAGCCTTTCCTTCCAGCGCACCGCCCAGGCGTCGTACCGGGCCAGGTCAGTGAAATACTGGCGCGGGGCGTCGCTGCCCTCGGCGGCCGCGCAAAGCGCGCGGAAGGTCAGGGTGAAATCGGCTTGGCTATCCGCCATGGCCTGCAGCAGGTCCTGCGCCAGCGCCACATCCTCCTCCCGCGCCTCGAACAGGCCGAGCTTGGCGCGGAGGCCATTCAGATACCCTTCGTGGAAGCGTGGGGCGAAGGCGGCGAGCGTTTCCTGCGCCGCCTCCACTGCCGCTTCTTCGTTTTCCGCCAGCAGGGGCAGCAGGGCTTCCGCCAGCCGCGCCAGGTTCCACTGCGCGATGCGTGGCTGGTTGCCATAGGCGTAGCGGCCGCCATGGTCGATGGAGCTGAAGACCGCGCCGGGGTTGTACTCGTCGAGGAAGGCGCAGGGGCCGTAATCGATGGTCTCGCCGGAGATGGTGCAGTTATCGGTGTTCATCACGCCATGGATGAAGCCGAGATGCAGCCACTGCGGGATGAGGTCCGCCTGGGCGGCGACCACCTTCCCGAAGAAGGCGAGATAGGGGTTGGGCGCCTCGGCGGCCTCCGGATAGTGGCGGGCGATGGCGTGGTCGGCCAGCGCCCGCACCGCCTCCTGGTCGCCGCGGGCGGCGAAATACTGGAAGGTGCCGACGCGGATATGGCTGGCGGCGATCCGCAGCAGCACGGCGCCGGGCAGCACCTCCTCCCGGAACACGTATTCGCCGGTGGTGGCGGCGGCGAGGCTGCGGGTTGTGGGGACGCCAAGGGCGTGCATCGCCTCCGAGACGATGTATTCGCGCAGCACGGGCCCGAGGGCGGCGCGGCCATCACCGCGGCGCGACCAGGGGGTGGGGCCGGAGCCCTTGAGCTGCAGATCGCGGCGGCGCCCGTCGCGACCGACGACCTCGCCCAGCATGATGGCGCGGCCATCGCCGAGTTGCGGGGTGAAATTGCCGAATTGATGCCCGGCATAGGCCTGGGCGATGGGCAGGGCGCCTTCGGGAATGCGATTGCCCGCGACGACATCGGCATCGATCTCCGCCGGATCGATGCCGAGCTCCACCGCCAGCGCCGTGTTCACCTTGATGAGGGCAGGCGCCTTCACCGGTGTCGGATCGAGCCGGGCGTAGAATTTCTCCGGCAGGCGGGCATAGCTGTTGTCGAAGGGGATCATGAGGGGGATGTGGGGGCGGCGGTGGGGGCTTTCGAGAGGGGCGCCGCCCCTCTCGAGCTCACCCCGCCAAGGGCCGAAGGGCCCTTGGAACCCATGGGTCTGCTCTTGCTACAGCGTGCGGCCGATGATCTCGCGCATGATCTCGCTGCTGCCGCCATAGATGCGGCCGACCCGGGCATCCGCCCAGGCGCGGCCGATCTCGTACTCCGCCATGTAGCCATAGCCGCCATGGAGCTGGAGGAAATCGTCGAACAGCCTGTTCTGCATCTCGGCCCCCAGCAGCTTCGCCGCCGCCGCCAGCTCCACCGTCAGCTCGCCCCGCAGATGCAGCGCCAGGCAATGGTCGGCGAAGACCCGGAACATCGCCGCCTGCGCCTTGGCATCCGCCAGCTTGAAGCGGTTGTGCTGGAAATCGATGACCGGCTGGCCGAAGGCCTGGCGCTCCTTGGTGTAGGCCACCGTCTTCTCCAGCATCACCTCCATCCCCATGGCGGCGCGGATGGCGATGACAAGGCGTTCCTGCGGCAGGTTGCGGATGAGGTAGTTGAAGCCCCTGTTCTCCTCGCCCAGCAGGTTCTCCACCGGCACCCGCACATCCTCGAAGAACAGCTCCGAGGTGTCCTGCGCATGCAGGCCGATCTTCTCCAGGTTGCGGCCCTTGGTGAAGCCGGGCGTCCCGGCGGGGACGCAGATCAGGCTGATGCCCTTGCGGCCGGCGGCCGGATCGGTCTTGGCGCAGACGATGACGAGGTCCGCGAGCTGGCCGTTGCTGATGAAGGTCTTGGCGCCGTTGATGACGTAGTGGTCGCCCTCCCGCTTTGCCGTGGTGCGCATGGCCTTCAGGTCGCTGCCCATGCCGGGCTCGGTCATGGCGATGGCGCCGATGATCTCGCCGCTCACCATCTTCGGCAGCCATTCGCGCTTGCGGGCCGCCGTCGCCAGGTCGGCGATGTAGGGCACGACGATGTCGGAATGGAGCGGGAAGCCGGGCCCGGTGCAATTGGTCCGGGCGATCTCCTCGATGATGACGGCGGAATAGCCGAAATCGGCGCCGGCGCCGCCATACTCCTCCGCCAGCATGGGGCAGAGCAGCCCGGCCGCGCCCGCCTCCCGCCATACCTCCCGCGGCACGATGCCGTCGCGTTCCCATTGCCGGTGGTAGGGCACCACATGCTTCTCGAAGAAGCGGTGCACCTGGTCGCGGAAGATCTCGTGATCCGCGGTGAAGACGGTGCGCGGGCCGGTCAGGCGCTGGCCGCCAAGGCCGATATTCGTGTCCATGCTTCCCTCCCCCTCAGATCGCCCCGGCCTCACGCAGCGCGGCGAGTTCGGTCGCGCTGAAGCCAGCCTCCGCCAGCACCGCCTCGCTGTGCTCGCCGCGCAGCGGGGGCGGGCCGCCGGCCTCCGCCGGAGTGGCGCTGAAGCGCGGGGCAGGGGCGGGCTGCACCGCGCCGTCCCGCGAGAGGAAGGTGCCGCGCGCCAGGTTGTGCGGATGCGACGGCGCTTCCTCCATGTCCAGCACCGGGGCGACGCAGGCATCCGTGCCCTCGAACAGCGCTGCCCAGTCGTCCCGGGTGCGGGTGCGGAAGGCGGCGGCGATCTCCGCCTTCAGCGCCGGCCAGCTCGCCTTCTCCATGCGGTTCGGCCAGCGCGCGGCGTCCAGCCCGAGCTTCTGCATCATCAGGGTAAAGAATTGCGGTTCGATCGGGCCCACCGCCAGGTAGCGGCCATCGGCGCATTCATAGGTGTCGTACCAGGGGGCGGCGCCGTCCAGCATGTTCGTGCCCCGTTCGTTCCGCCAGCGGCCGCGCGCCTTCATGCCGTAGATCGGCGCCATCAGCAGCGCCGCGCCATCCACCATGGCGGCATCCACCACCTGCCCCTGGCCGCTCCGCTGCGCCGCGAGCAGCGCCGCCAACACCCCCATCGCCAGGAGCATGCCGCCACCGCCATAATCGCCGACGAGGTTCAGCGGCGGCACCGGCCGCTCCCCCGGCCGGCCGATGGCCCAGAGCGCGCCGGTGAGGGCGATGTAGTTCATGTCATGCCCCGCCGCCTGGGCAAGCGGGCCCTCCTGCCCCCAGCCGGTCATCCGGCCATAGACGAGGCGCGGGTTGCGGGCGAGGCAGACCTCCGGCCCCAGGCCCAGCCGTTCCATGACGCCGGGGCGGAAGCCCTCGATCAGCGCATCCGCCCGCGCCACCAGCCGCAGCGCGGCCTCCACCGCCGCCGGGGATTTCAGGTCCAGCGCCAGGGAGCGGCGGCCGCGGCCGGTGACATCCAGCCGGTCGCCCGGCGGTCCCTCCTTGCGGTCGATGCGGATGACGCTGGCGCCGAGATCGGCCAGCACCATGCCGCAGAAGGGGCCGGGCCCGATGCCGGCGAATTCCAGGATGGTGAGGCCTTGCAACGGTCCCATGGGCGGATCCTCCGATTTCGCGCAGCCTATCACCTGCCGCGCGATTTGACAGAAATCCCCCCGAGACCCGAGTTTGACGGCAATTCAGGGGAGGGGGTCCGAATGGCCCGTCACAACGCCACGCGTCGCCCGCCTTGCAGGGCCGGCACGGTCCCGGGGGAGATGACGCGCCGAGCCTGGGGCAGCCGCCCTCTGCGGCGCTCCATGGGGCCGGCGGCCGCGCCATGCCGGCGCGGTCCGGCCGGGTGCGGATGACGCGGTCGTGATGCGCCGCCGTTCCCTGGGGCATGCCCTGGCCGCCGCCGCTTGGCTGCCGGCTTTGGCGCGGGCGCAGGGCTGGCCGAACCGGCCGGTGCGGCTGATCGTCCCCTACGCCCCGGGTGGCGCCAATGACATTCTCGCCCGGCTCTATGGCCGGCGCCTGACGGAGCGGCTGGGCCAGCCCTTCCTGGTGGAGAACCGGCCCGGCGCCCAGGCCATCCTCGGGACGGAGCTGGCGGCGCGGGCCGCGCCGGATGGCCGGACACTGCTGGTCGCGGCAAGCGGGCCGCTGGTCTTCAACCCGGCCGTGCATGAACGCCTGCCCTATGACACGCGCAAGGATCTGGCGCCGGTCTCGATCCTGGCCGCCTACCCGCTGGTGGTGGTGGTGCCGGGCGATTCGCCCTTCCGCACCTTCCAGGATCTGATGGCCTTTGCCCGGGAGCATCCGGACGGGACGAACTACGGCGCCAGCGCTGCCAGCTTCCAGCTGCCCACGGAGCTGCTGAACCAGCGCGCCGGCACGCGCTTCGCCTACACCGCCTTTGACGGCAGTGCCGAGACGGTGCGGGCCGTGGCCGAGGGCGAGGTGACGATGGCGCTGGTGGATGCCGGCTCCGCCCTGGCGGCCCATGCGGCGGGGCGGGTGCGGGGGCTGGCCGTCACCGCGCCGCACCGCCTCCCCGCCTGGCGGGGCTGCCCGACCATGGCGGAGCTGGACTATCCCGACCTCACCCTCCGGCTCTGGAGCGGGGTGCTGGCGCCGGCCGGCACGCCGGCGCCCATCCTGAACCGCCTGGCCACGGAGCTGGCGGCGATCACCCGGGAGCCCTCGGTGTTGGAGACGCTGCGGGCGCTCTCGCTCGACCCCATCGGCTCCTCGACGGAGGAATTCCGGCGGGTGATCGAGACGGAACTGCCGCTCTGGGCCGAGGTGGCGCGGCAGGCCGGCATCCGGCCGGAACGCTCCACCGCCTCGCCCGTCAGATCGCCCGGCTGATGCCGGCGAAGATCCCCCGCCGCATGCCGTATTGCGGCGCGCCGACGCCGATGCCCGTGCCGTCCCGCAGCAGATAGGTGCGGTCGAACAGGTTCAGCACATCCAGCCGGAAGGTCCAGTCCCCGCCATCCGGCAGGCTCAGGCGCTGGGAGAAGCCCAGATTGACCGTGGCGTAGGGCGTCATCACCCGGCTGTTGGCGAAGCCGCGGCGCATGCCGCTGCCATAGACGAGGGAGGCGGAGATGGCGCCGCCCTCCCAGGCCTCGTAGCTCGCGCCGGCGGAGCCGGTGATGAGCTGGTCATGGTCCGTGCGCACCCATTTGCGCTGCACCTGCGCCAGCTCCGCTTCCGTCCAGAAATATTGGTTCGAGACGAGGCCCTTGCCTTCCGACCGGCTGATGGAGAGGTTGCCGTAGAGCCGCCACGGGCCTTCCCGCCAATCCGCGGTGAACTCCACGCCATAGGCGCGGCCCTTGGCGTAGTTGTAGGGCGAGAAGATGTAGGCGCGGCCGAACTGCCCGAGATCCTGCATGTCCCGCACCGTGCGCGCATAGGCTTCCACGCCGAGGGTCAGCGTTTCCCCGAACTGCCGGCGAATGCCGAGGTTGAGGTAGTGGGAGCGCTCCGCCTTCACTGGATCGGCGCGCAGGGTTGAAGGTTGCAGGGTGGTGCCGAGGTAGCGCGGGAGGTCCACCCGCCCCAGCAGCTCGGCCGGCGGCGGGGTAAAGTAATTGGCATAGCCGAGGGCGATGGTCGTCGCCTCGTCCGGCCGCCAGACGAGGTTGGCGCGCGGGCTGAGCTGGGAGGCTTCCAGCGTGCCGGCCACGACATCGAAGCGGGCGCCGTAATTCAGCGTCAGGGTCTCCGCCAGCCGCCATTCATCCTGGGCGTAGAGGCCGTAGAGCTGCTGCTCCGCACGGCTCCGCTCGCGGATGCCGAAGGGGGCGTCGATGGTGCCGCCCATGCCGTCCAGCGGCAGCACGGTGCTGTCCGTCGCATTGCGCGTGGTGTCGGCGGAGAGAAAGAGGCCACCGCGCAGCGTGTGGTTCTCGTCCACCCGCCAGGCGGCATCGCCTTGCAGCCCATAGGCCAGGCTTTCCCGCCGCACCGCGCTGGCGAAGCCATCGAACAGGATGTCGCCCAGCCCATCCGGCCGGTAGCGGACGGAGGAGCTGCGGAGGAAGGTTGAGAGCTGCAAGTCGACTTCTCCGGTCGCGTGCTGCGCGGCGAGGATGGCGAAGCTGCTGCGCTGCACCTGCTTGGCGCGCAGATCGGCGCTGTCGAAGGCGGGCTGCCCGAAGGCGGTGAAGCCCGGGACCAGGCCGGGCGTGTTCGGCACCTGGTAGCGCGCCTGCACCGTGCCGGCGATGAAGGAGAGGCGCGTGCTGTCGCCGACCGGCACCGCCACATGCACCAGGCCGCGCCCCTGCAGCGTCTGGTTGTGGGTGCCGTCCGGGCCGCGCGTCGGATTCTCAAAGCCGCGGTCGCTGGCGAGGCCGGAGAGGCTGGCGAAGTATTCCACATTCCCGGCCAGCCCACCGTAATTGAAGCCGGGCTGGATGGTGCCGAAGCTGCCGCCATAGAGGCTGACGGCGCCGCCCGTATCCTCGATGCCGGAGCGCAGCACCATGTCCACGATGCCGGCGGTGCGGTAGCCGAATTGCGCCGGCAGCGCGCCGGTGATGAGGGAGACGCTGCGCAATGCCCGCGCATCAAACAACTGGCTGAAGCCGCTGATCGCCTCCGGCAGCAGCACACCGTTCAGCCGGTATTGCAGGTTGCGGTGGTCGCCACGGACATGCAGGTCGCCGAACGCCTCCTGCACCACGCCAGGCGCCTGCAGCAGCACATCGGTCAGCCGGGCATTCTCGCCCTGGGGCAGGGTGGCAATGGCGGTGCGGTCGATTTCGTAGCGGCTGGCGCCGAGGGCGGGGGCGATGGCGTTGCGCGCGGCTTCGAAGGCGCGGGACTGCACGACGATGGGCGGAAGCTCCAGCTCTGCCGGGGCTGCCGCTGGCGGCTCCTGCGCCGCGGCGGCGGTGGGCAGGGCGAGGCACAGCAGGGCGGCGATGCGTGAATGAGTGTTCATCTCTTCACTTTCGATTCCTGTAGAGGTGTCGAGGTATTTGCGTTTGATTTCAGATAATTAGGATGTGGCACCCAAGGCGCTGGCGCAAGCAGGGACGATCCGCGATGCTGGGTGCGCCGCAATGCGAGGGACCGGCATGACGACGACGCTGTTCCGCAACCTCCGCCTCTGGGACGGGAAGGCCGACGCCATCGCTGAGGGCTTCGAAGTCCTGGTCGAGGACGGGCGCATCAAGGAGGTGGCGGACCGGCCGATCGGCAGCGCCGCCGCGCGCCTCATCGATTGCGGCGGCCGCACCCTGATGCCGGGGCTGATCGACGCGCATGTGCACGCCTATGGCGTGGATGCCGATCTCGGCCGGCTGGACCGGCTGCCGCGCAGCCTGCAGGCGCTGCGCGCGGCGGAACGGCTGAAGGACTCGCTGAAGCGCGGCTTCACCACCATCCGCGATGCCGGCGGCGCCGATTGGGGCCTGGCCATTGCGGTGGAGACCGGGCTCATCACCGCGCCGCGGCTCTTCTATCCCGGCCGCGCGCTATCCCCGACGGGCGGGCATGGCGACATGCGGCCGAACGTGTTCCTCGAGCAATTCTGCGGCTGCTGCGCGCCCACCCAGGCCATTTCCGTCATCGCCGATGGCGTGGACGAGGTGCGCAAGGCGGTGCGCGGGGAGCTGAAGCGCGGCGCCCATGCCATCAAGATCATGGCCAGCGGCGGCGTCGCCTCGCCCTCCGACCCGATCTATGCGCTGCAATACAGCGATGAGGAGATCGCCTGCGCGGTCTGGGAAGCCTCCGCCTGGCGCAGCTACGTCCTCGCCCATGCCTATACGCCGGAGAGCATCCACCGCGCGGTGCGCCTCGGCGTCCGCTCCATCGAGCATGCCAACCTGATCGACGCCCCGACCGCGGCCTTCATGGCGGAGAAGGGCGCCTTCGCCGTCCCCACCCTCGTCACCTATGAAGCACTGCAGGACGAGGGCGATTCGCTCGGCCTGCCGCCCGAGAGCATGCGGAAGCTGGCGGATGTGAAGGGCGCCGGCCTCGGCAGCCTGGAGATCCTGGCTCGGGCCGGGGTGCGGATGGGTTTCGGCACCGACCTGCTGGCGGAGATGCATCGCCGGCAGTCCGACGAGTTCACCATCCGCCGCCAGGTGCTGCCGGCCGCCGATGTGCTGCGCAGCGCCACCAGCATCAACGCCGCGCTGCTGCAGAAGGAGGGGGAGTTGGGCGTCATCGCCCCGGGCGCCCTGGCCGACCTCATCCTGGTGGAAGGCGACCCCATCGCCGATATCGGCGTGCTGACCGGCCAGGGCGAGCGCATCCCCTTCGTCATGAAGGGAGGCGAGGCGGCGATCGACCGCCTCGCCTGAGCGCCTCTACCGCCGGACCAGGGGGCAATTGCCTTCCGCGATCGGGCGGAAGGCTTCCTCCGCGCCCACGGAGCCGACCAGCTTGTAGTAGTCCCAGGGGCCACGGCTCTCGGCGGGCGACTTCACCTCGAAGAGGTAGGAGGGGTGGATCTTCCGCCCATCCTCCCGCACCCGGCCGGGGCCGAAGCAGTCAGCGTCGGTCGGCATGGCCTTCATGCGGTTCACCACCTCCAGCCCGCTCGCCTTGGCGCGCGCCACGCCGAGATCGGCCACTGCCTTCAGGTAGTGGAAGCAGGCGGAATAGGTGCCGGCATGCTCCTGGTTCGGCCAGTTCTGCGGCGTCTTCGGCCGGACCCGGTCGGTGAAGGCGCGGGTGCGGTCGTTCAGGTCCCAGTAGAACACCTCCTGCAGCAGCAGCCCCTGCGCCGCTTCCAGCCCGATGGCGTGGATGTCGGTGGTGAACATCACCATGCCCGCCAGCTTCTGGCCGCGCCGCGTCAGGCCGAATTCCCGCGCCTGCTTGATGCAGTTCACCGTATCCGCGGCCGCCGTCGCCAGGCCGACGATCTTCGCCCGGCTGGCCTGGGCCTGCAGCAGGAAGGCGGAGAAATCCGTGGTGCCGGGGAAGGGGAAGCGCGCGGCCCCCAGCACCCGCCCGCCGGCGGCCTGGATGAAGCGCGAGGTATCCCGCTCCAGCTGGTGGCCGAAGCCGTAATCGGCGGTGATGAAGTACCAGCTGTCGCCCCCGGCCCGCACCGTCGCCGTGCCGACCACATTGGCAAACAGCCAGGTGTCGTAGGTCCATTGGATGGTGTTGCTGCTGCACTGCTCTGCGGTCAGAGCCGAGGTGGCGGCGCCGGAGGCGAGCTGCACCTTGTCCTTCTCCTTCGCCAGGTTGGCGACGGCCAGGGCGATGGCGCTGTTGTTCACCTCGCACACCATATCCACGCCATCCTGGTCGAACCAGCGGCGGCAGAGCGCCAGGGCGGCGTCGGGACGGTTCTGGTGGTCGGCCTGCAGCACCTCCACCTTCATGCCGCGGGCCAGCACGCCGCTATCCTCCACCGCCTGCTGGGCGCAGACGACCGAGGTGGGGCCGGAGGTGTCCCGGTAGGGGCCGGAGAAATCGGCCAGCACGCCGATGCGGATGACCTGGTCCCTGGGCTGGGCAAAGACCCGGGGCGACAGCGTGAGCGCTGCGGCACCCCCCAGGATCAGGCGGCGGCTGTGACGCATGGACGAATCCTTCCTCAATTTGGTCCGGATCATGCCGCGTCGCCGCGCAGCGCGGAAGCCGCCCGGACACGGCCACGCCACCGAACCGTTGACCCGGCCGCGCCACACGCCGCATGGTGGCTGCGGGAGACGGAGGCAGAATGATCGGCTCGCGCATGCGGCGGATGGCGTTCGCCCTGGCGGTCGCAGGGGCCTATGGGCTGATCCTGGCGCCGGTCCTCGCCGTCATCGTCATCAGCGTCTTTGCGCAGGAGATCGTCAGCTTCCCGCCCCGGGGCCTGACCCTCGACTGGTATGCCAATGCCTGGGAGAAGCGGGAATTCGCCCGGGGCTTCGCCACCTCCCTTCAGCTCGCCCTGGCCGCCGCCGCCATCGGCGTGCCCTGCGGCACGGCGGCGGCGCTCGCCATCAGCCGCGGCGCCTGGCGGGGGCGGCAGGCGCTGAACACGCTGCTGCTGGGGCCGCTGGCGGTGCCGGGGGTGGTGGCGGGAACCGCCCTCTACCTCTTCTACGTCCGCGCCGAATTCTGGGTGGATGACGACATCAAGGGCACGCTGGCCGGCCTCGTCGCCGCGCATGTGCTGCTGACCATTCCCTGGACGGTGCGGCTCGTCTTCGCCTCCCTCGCTGGGCTGGACCGGGCGGCGGAGGAGGCGGCTGCCAATCTCGGTGCCCGGCCCTTCACCGTCTTCCGCCGGGTGACGCTGCCCATGCTGCGCCCCGGCATCGTCGCCGCCTGCCTGTTCAGCTTCATCCAGAGCTTCGAGAACCTGGAGCTGACCCTGCTGCTGGTGGGCCCCGGCCGCGTCACCCTGCCGGTCGCCATGCTCAACTACCTGGAGTTCCGCGTGGACCCGACGCTTGCCGCCGTGGCCACGGTGCAGATCACGCTGGTCGGCGCGCTGATGCTCATCACCGACCGCTTCGTGAAGCTGAGCCGGGTGGTCTGAGCATGGGGACGCTGACGCTCGATGCCCTCTCCCGCCGCTACGGCGCCACCTTGGCGGTGGAGCGGGTGGACCTGACCGTGGCGGAGGGGGAGCTGGTGGCGCTGCTCGGCCCCTCCGGCTGCGGGAAGACCACCACCCTGCGCATGGTGGCGGGCTTCGTTCCGCCCAGCGAGGGCCGGGTGCTGATTGCCGGCCGGGACGTGACGCGGCTGCCGCCGCATGCGCGGGACACCGGCATGGTGTTCCAGTCCTACGCCCTCTTCCCGCATATGAGCGTGGCGCAGAACGTCGCGTTCGGCCTGGAGATGCGGAAGGTGAACCGGGCCGAGCGGGAGGCGCGGGTGCGGGAGGCGCTGCGGCTGGTGCGGCTGGACGGTCTGGCGGACCGCCTGCCACGGCAGCTTTCCGGCGGTCAGCAGCAGCGCGTGGCGCTGACCCGCGCGCTGGTGGTGAACCCGGCGGTCTTCCTGCTGGACGAGCCGCTTTCCAACCTCGACGCCAAGCTGCGGGCGGAGGTGCGCTTCGAGATCCGCGCGTTGCAGCAGCGCCTCGGCCTCACCACCCTGTTCGTGACGCATGACCAGGAGGAGGCGCTGACCATGGCGGACCGGCTGGTGGTGATGGACCGCGGCCGGGTGCGCCAGGTGGGCAGCGCGGAGGAGCTGTATGAGCGCCCCGCCGACGCTTTCGTTGCCGGCTTCATCGGCCGCTGCAACCTCATCCCCGGTCAGGTGGAGGGGCGGGGCCTGTTCCGCACCGCTGCCGGCGCCGTGCTGCCCTGTGCCCTTTCCGGCCCGCCGGGCGCCAATATGCTGGCGCTGCGGCCGGAGGCCATCGCGGTGGCCCCGGGCGGTGCGGATGGCATGGCGGCGCGCATCTTCGCTATCACCTATCTCGGCGCCCAGACGGAGTACCATATGGACCTCGCCGGCACACGCCTCTTTGCTGTTCTTCCGACTCCGGCGGAGGGCAGCGCCATGCGCGCGCTTGCGGTGGGCGACCGAGTGATGGCCGAGTGGGATCCGGCGCTCGCCCGGCTGCTCTGCGCCGCGCCCGGCGACTTGCCCGCCCCGGAGACCACCGGATGAGCCTCGCCCGACGCGCCCTGCTGCTGGCCCCGCTGGCCGCGCCCGCCATCGCCTCGGCCCAGACGGGCGAGCTGGTGGTAGGCACCTGGGGCGGCGACTATGCCGCGCTGCTGGCCAGCGAGATCGAGCAGCCTCTGCTGCGTCCGCGCGGCCTGCTGCCGGTGCATGAGGTGGGCACGCCCGCCGCCCGTAAGACCAGGCTGATCGCCGAGCGGAGCAGTCGACGGGCCAGCATGGATGTGGTCTGCCTGGGCGATGCCGACACCCATGCGATAGGCCAGATGGGGCTGCTGGAGGAGCTGACGCCGGAGAAGGTGCCGAACCTCGCCAAGGTGATCCCGGCGCTGCGGTACCCCTACACCCTGCCGCATATCTATTCGGTGCGCGCCATCCTCTCCAACCCCGCGAGGATGGACCCGGCGCCGACGCGCTACGACCAGCTTTTCGTCGAGGGCCTCCGCAACCGCATCGGCTTCTCCGACCTGCTCTTCACGCATATCACGGAATCCGCGGCCATCGCCGCCGGCGGGGATGAGGGCAACCACCGGCCTGGCCGCGGGAAGCTGCTGGAATGGAAGCGCCTCGGCGCCCGGGTCTATCCCTCGAACGAGGTGTTGGCGGCGGCGCTGAAAAGCGAGGAGGTCTGGGCGACCATCATCTGGCTCGGCCGCGCCTATATGTGGCGGAAGGCCGGCATCCCGGTGGTGGCGCGCATCCCGGAGGAAGGGGCAACGCCCTACATCTCCTGCGCCTGCGTGCCGAAGAATGCGCGGAACAAGGAGGCGGCCTTCGCTTACCTCGACGCCATGCTGGACCCGCGCGCTGCGCTGGGCTTCGCCGAGCGGATGGGCTTCCTGCCCACCACCACCGACGCCACCCTGCCCCTCGCTCTGCAGGCCGAGATCGGCCTGACTGCCGAGCAGCAGGCGAAGCTGCGGCGGCAGGATTTCGACTACCTGGCACGGACCAACGCCGAGACGCTGGATTTCTGGAACCGGGAGTTCAAGGGATGATGCAGAATCCGGACGACCGATTCACGGCTTCGCGCTCTTCGGCGCTCCACCGATCGGGCGTCAGCCGCCGTTCGGTGCTTGCCGTCGCGCTCACCGCCGGCCTGCCCGGCCTGGCCCGGGCCCAGTCCGGCCAGGTCGTGGTCGGCACCTGGGGCGGCGATTACGGGGAGCTGCTGGCCGCCAATATCGACCGCCCGCTGCTCCGCCCCCGGGGCATCGAGGTGGTGCAGGATGTCGGCCCGCAGGACCCGCGCAAGGCGAAGTTGATCGCCGAGCGCCAGGCGCGCCGCGGCAGCATGGATGTCTGCTGCCTTTCCGATGTGGACATGTACACCCTGGCCCAGCAGGGGGTGTTCGAGGGTGTGGCGGAGGCGCAGGTGCCGAACCTCGCCAGGGCCATCCCCACGCTGAAGCGGCCCTATTCCGCACCGCACATTTATTCGGCCAAGGTCATCCTCTACAACCCGGCCAAGGTGACGGCGCCGCCCCGGGCCTATGCCGATCTCTGGGACCCGAAATACCGCGGCCGGGTCGGGCTGGTGGATCTGCTGCACCTGCAGAACATGGAGGCGGCCTCGCTGGCCGCCGGCGGCACCGAGCACGATTACGAGCCGGGCAAGCGCAAGCTCATGGAGCTGCGCAGCCTGGACGTGAAGCTCTATCCCTCCAACGAGGCGCTGGCCGCGGCGCTGAAGAGCGAGGAGGTGTGGCTGACCGTGATGTGGCTGGCCCGCGGCTTCATGTGGAAGAAATCCGGCATTCCGGTGGAGCACGCCGTGCCGGCGGAGGGCGCCACCAGTATCTGCTTCGAGATGGCGGTGCCGAAGAATGCCCGCAACCGTGAGGGCGCCTTCGCCTATCTGAACGCCGCGCTGGATGCCCGCGCCCAGACCGCCTTCGCCGACCGGATGGGCTATGCCCCGACGGTGACGGACGCCGCGCTGCCGCCGGAGCTGGCCCGCCAGATCAGCCTGACGCCGGAGCAGCAGGCGAAGCTGCGCACGCCGGATTACGACTACATCGCGAAGAACCAGGTGGCGCTGATCGACTTCTGGAACAAGGAGTTCAAGCGGTGAGGCGTCGCGACCTCGCGCTTGCCGTCGCGGCGCTGACGGCGGGCGCGCCGCGCCTGCCGCGGGCGCAGGGCGCCCAGCTGGTGGTGGGCACCTGGGGCGGCGACTATGGCGAGATCCTGCGCCAGGCGGTGGACGAGCCGGTGGCCCGGCCCGCCGGGCTGGAACCGGTCCAGGATGTGGCGCCGGCGCCGCCGCGCAAGGCGAAGCTGTTGGCGGAACGCCAGGCGCGGCGTGGCAGCATGGATGTCGCCGCGCTCTCCGATGTGGACATGTACGAGCTGGCGCAGCACGGCATGTTCGACCCGGTGCCGGAGAGCGTCCGTCGGCAGGCCGCCATCATCCCGGCGCTCCGCAAGCCCTACGCGCTGCCGCACATCTATTCGGCACGGGTCATCCTCTACAACCCGAACAGGGTGCCGGTCGCGCCGCGCAGCTATGCCGATCTGTGGGACCCGAAGTATCGCGGCCGCATCGGCCTCTCCGACCTGCTCTACGCGCAGTATGTGGAGACGGCGGCGATCGTCGGGGGCGGCGGCAACAGCGATTTCGCCCCGGCCTGGGAGAAGTTGCGGGAATGGAAGCGCCTCGGCGCCCGCGTCTCTCCCTCCAACGAGGCGCTGGCCGCGGCGTTGAAATCCGAGGAGGTATGGCTGACCGTCATGTGGCTGGCCCGCGGCTTCATGTGGAAGAAGTCGGGCATTCCGCTGGCGCATGTGGTGCCGAGCGAGGGCGCCACCTCCATCACCTATGAGATGGCGGTGCCGAGGAATGCGCGGAACAAGGACCAGGCTTGGCGCTACATGGATGCCATGCTGGATGTGCGGGCGCAGGCCGCCTTCGCCGACCGCATGGGCTATGTGCCGACCGTGACGGATGCGCCGCTGCCGGCGGAGCTGGCGCGGGAGATCAGCCTCTCGGCGGAGGACCAAGCGAAGTTGCGCGCACCGGATTACGGCTACATGGCGGGCATGGCGCCGCAGGTGCTGGAGTTCTGGAACAAGGAGTTCAAAGGGTGATGTCGCTGCGATCGCGGAGCGACCGCAGGTCGCGCAACACGGCGCGCGGCGGCTGATTCATGGCGACGCTCATCCTCCCCGCCACGCTTCTCGTCCTTGCCCTGCTGGTGGCGCCGCTGGTCTTCCTGCTCCGCATCAGCCTGAACGAATACAGCCCGACCCAGCTCATGATCGAGGCGCTGTCGCCCGCCAATTACCTGCGCGCCATCGCCGACCCCTACTACCAGGAGGTGATGGGGACGACGATGACCGTCGCCCTCTCCTGCACCTTCCTCGCGCTGGTGCTCGGCCTTGCGCCCGCCTACTGGCTGGCGCGCATGGAAAGCCGATGGAAGAGCCTGGCGCTGATCCTCACCCTCTTTCCGCTGCTGGTCGGCAATGTGGTGCGCGCCGCGGGGTGGATGGCGCTGCTCGGCCGCGACGGTGCCATCAACGCGGCGCTGCAGGGGCTGGGGCTGAGCGGCGAGCCGTTGACGCTGCTTTATACCAAGGGCGCCGTCATCGCCGGCATCCTCGCGGTGGTGGCGCCCTACATGATCCTGACCCTGGCCGCAGTGATCGAGGGCATTCCGCGCCAGGTGGAGGAGGCCGCGGCCAATCTCGGCGCCGGACCGCTGACCGCCTTCCGTCGCGTGATCCTCCCCCTGGCCGCACCTGGCGTCGCCGCCGGCTGCGTGCTGGTGTTCATCCTGTGCATGAATGCCTATGCCACGCCCGTGCTGCTCGGCGGACCGCAATTCAAGATGATGGCGCCGGCGGTCTATGACCAGTTCGTCAGGGGCACCAACTGGCCCTTCGGCGCGGCGCTGGCCTTCCTGCTGCTGGCGGTGACGCTGACGCTGACGGTCATCGGTGGCGCAGCGCTGGGGCGGCGGGCACGATAGCCCTTCGCCAGCGACGCCACGTCCGGCGGCGTCAGTGCATCGCGCTCAGCACCGGCGGCCCTGCCGGTACCGGCAGGCAGACCAGCCGCAGCCCTGGCGGCAGCGGCGTGTGCGCCGCCGCTGTCTCGCAGGCCAGGAGGCTTGGGAAGGGCAGGTAGTCATGCGTCAGCGGCGGTGTCGGCCCGCTCAGGCCGCGGGCGACCAACAGCACGAGGATGAACTGCTCCATGGCGAGGCTCCTGTGCGGGACGCCAGGAAAGCGCTTCGGCCCGTCGTGGGCGGTGACCGGCGGCACCGGGCAACACCGGCGCAGCGGGTGCGTTGCGGGGATTGCCAGGATGAAGGACGCCGCTCATGCCCGCCGATCCGCCCACCCCGCCCCAGCCGGGCTTCCCCGGCCCCGAGATCCCGCCCCACCCGCCGGGCCCCGGACCGGATCCCGGCCCGGACCCGTTGCCGCCTGTCCCTGGACCAGGGCCGGAACTACCCCCGCAAACCCCTCCGGGGCCACGGGAAATGCCCCCTCCGATAGCGTTATCATATTGAAACCGCGTTAGAATTCTTGTTCATTTGCGTGACCCCCCTGCATCCTTCCGGTCCTCGCCACGTTTGGGGTCCCGCAGGTCGCCAAATCGGCGATCAAGCGCCAACAACGGAAGGAACTCCGCATATGGCGAATAACAACCAGGGCGGCAGCCAGAACACCAACCCGGGCAACTTCGCGAACGACCGCGAGAAGGCTTCCCGCGCCGGGCATGTCGGCGGGACCCATCAGGGCGCCGAGAACAACCCCGGCAACTTCGCGAATGACCGCGAGAAGGCCCGCGAGGCCGGCCATGTCGGCGGCACGCATCAGGGGAAGGAAAACAACCCCGGCAACTTCGCGAATGACCGCGAGAAGGCCCGCGAGGCCGGCCATGTCGGCGGCACGCACCAGGGCAAGGAGAACAACCCCGGCAACTTCGCGAAGGACCGCGAGAAGGCCCGCGAGGCCGGCCATGTCGGCGGCACGCACCAGGGCAAGGAGAACAACCCCGGCAACTTCGCCAATGATCGCGAGAAGGCGGCCGAGGCGGGTCGGATGGGTGGCCAGTCCAGCCATGGCGGCGGTGGCGCCTCGAACAACCCGGGCAATTTCGCCCAGGACCGTGAGAAGGCCAGCGAGGCCGGCCGCAAGGGCGGCCATTCCAGCCATGGCGGCGGCCGCAGCTAAGCCGCAGGGCTGACACAGCCGAAGGACGGGCCGGCAGCGATGCCGGCCCGTTTTTTTGTGCCCACCTTGCTCTCTTCCCTCCCGGGACGCAGGATCGCGCCAGGAGAAACGGATAAGAGAGAGTGTCCATGGCCGCCCCCCCCTCAGCCCGCCGTGATCGGCTGAAAGCCAACTTTCCCAAATTGGTCGCGATGACCGAGGAGTTCGCCTACGGCGACATCTGGGAGCGTCCCGGCCTTTCCAAGCGCGACCGCAGCATGATCACCGTCGCGGCACTGATCGCGCTGGGGCGGGAGGAGCAGCTCGCCACGCATCTCGGCCGCGCCCTGGGCAATGGCGTGACGAAGGAAGAGATCGCCGAGATCGTCACCCACCTGGCGGTCTATGCCGGCTGGCCCGCGGCGATGACCGCGGCGCATATCGCCAGCGATGTCTATGAGGCGGGGGGGAAGGGCGCATGATCATCGGTTTCATCGGCCTCGGCACCATGGGTGCCGGCATGGCGAACAATCTGCAGCAGCGCGGCAAGTACAAGCTGGTGGTGAACGACATCGCCCGGCAGAACGCCCAGCGCTTCATCGATGCCGGCGCCGATTGGGCGGCGACGCCGAAGGAGGTGGCGGAGCGTGCCGACGTCATCTTCACCTCGCTGCCGGGGCCGGTCGAGGTGGAGGGGGTGGTCTTCGGCGAGGATGGGCTGGTCCACGGCGTCCGCCCCGGCACCGCCTATTTCGACCTCTCCACCAATAGCCAGGACCTCATGCGCCGCGTGCATGACGTCATGGCGGAAAAGGGCGTGCAGGTTTTCGACGCGCCGGTCTCGGGCGGGCCGCATGGCGCGGCCAGCGGCAAGCTCGCCATCTGGGTGGGCGGCGACAAGGCGACCTATGAGAAGCTGAAGCCGGTGCTGGACAGCTTCGGCGACCAGGCGGCTTATATCGGCCCGATCGGCACGGCGACGGTGGCCAAGCTGGTGCACAACCTCTCCGGCTACGCCATCCAGACCGTGGTCGCGGAGGCCTTCAGCATGGGGGTGAAGGCGGGGATGGACCCGCTGGACCTGTGGAAGGCCATCCGCCAGGGCGCGCTCGGCCGGCGGCGGACCTTCGACCGCATCGCCGACCAGTATCTGGTGGACAGCTACGACCCGCCGGCCTTCTCCCTGAAGCTCGCCTGCAAGGACGTGACGCTCGCGCTCGGCCTGGGCCGCAAGCATGGCGTGCCGATGCGCCTCTCCCACCTGGTGCTGGAGGAGATGCAGGAGGCAATGAACCGCGGCTGGGGCCATCGCGACAGCCGCGTGCCCATGCTGATGCAGAATGAGCGCGCGGGGGTGAAGGTCGCCGTGGACAAGGCCGCGGTGAAGGCCGTGCTGGACGCGGACAAGGGCTGATGTACGAGGTCTATGCCATCCGCTACGCGCATCGCGACGCGAAGCGCGCGGAGCACTTCATCGGCGGCGACCCGCATGACGCGCCGATGCCGATGGACTATTTCGTCTGGGCCGCCATCGGCAAGGAGCGCAGCTTCGTCGTCGATGCCGGCTTCACCGAGGCGGTGGCCAAGCGCCGCAAGCGGCAATGGCTGCGCTGCCCGGCGGACAGCCTGAAGCTGGTGGGGCTGGACCCCGCCACGGTGAAGGACGTCATCCTCACCCACCTGCACTACGACCATGTGGGCAGCTTCGACAAATTCCCGCAGGCGAATTTCCACCTGCAGGAATCCGAGATGCACTACGCCTGCGGCCGCTACATGCGCTACCCGAAGCTGTCCCATAGCTTCGAGCCGGACGACATCGCCGGCATGGTGAAGCTGAATTTCGGCCAGCGCGTGAACATGCTGGGCGGGGACGCCGAGATCGCGCCGGGCATCAAGACCTATCTGATGAAGGGCCATTCCGCCGGGCTGCAATGCGTCACGGTGGAGACGCAGCGCGGCACCGTCGTGCTCGCCTCCGACGTCACGCATTTCTACGAGAACATGGAGGCCGGCCGGCCCTTCACCACCGCCTTCCATATCGGCGAGATGCTGGAGGGCTTCGACAAGCTGCGCAAGCTGGCGCCGAGCCCGCAGCACATCGTCCCCGGCCATGACCCGGAGGTAATGCGGCGCTACCCGGCGGTGTCGGGGTTGGAAGGGATCGTCGTGCGGCTGGACCTGCCGCCGAGCGCTTAGAGCGTTTTCGGTTTACATGCGTTCAGCGAAAACGCTCTACGCCTTTGTTTGCAGAGCAGATTCACGCCTTCGGGCGATGCCGCCCTACGGCGATCTGCTCTAGGCCTGGCCGCGCAGGCTCGCGTCTCCCCGGGAGCGACGCCGCTCCCGGGGAGACGCCCCTGAGGGCGTCAGAACAGCAGGCCCTTCTTCAGCAGCCCGTGCACGCCCTTCTCGCCGTTCACTGTCTGCGTCACGTGGAAATCCACGGCGAGGGAGCAGAAGGCATAGGCCTGTTCCGGTGACAGATTGGTGCGGGCGGTGATGAAGGCGATCATCTCGCGCAGCGCGGTCTTCATCGCCTGGTCCAGATCCTCATGCAGCCCCATGCTGATGAAGTGGGTAGGCGTCTCGGCGCGGGGATAGGCGAGGGCCGGCTTGCCGCCCTCCGCCTTGTGCAGCACGAAGGTGAAGACGCCGTCCAGGCAGGTCTCCAGCGCCGTCACGCAGACCTCGCCATCCCCCTGCACGCCATGGCCGTCGCCCACCGAGAAATTGGCGCCCGGCACATGCACCGGCAGGAACAGCGTGCTGCCCTGCTGGAGCTGCCTGTTGTCCAGATTGCCGCCATGGATGCGCGGCTCCTTGGAGCTGACACGGCCGAAGGCGGGGGGCGGGGCCACGCCCATCACGCCGAAGAAGGGCGCCAGCGGCAACTCCGTGCCCCAGGGCAGGCGGCAGGTCTTCCGCGTCCTGTCGATGGGGATAACCATGAGATGCGGCTCGTGGAAATCCTCCGGCAGGGTGCCGGCCAGGGGGCGGATCATGTTCCAGCCCCAGTCGCTGCCCGGCTCGATGCTCTCGATCCGGATCTCCAGCATGTCGCCGGGCATGGCGCCCTCGATGGCGATCGGCCCGGTGCAGATATGCCCGGTGGTCATGCCCGGATTGGCCTCGACGATCGCGGCCAGAGCCGGCGGGATGGTCAGGCCGCTGCCCGGCTCCGGCAGCACCCCCGGCCGGCCGGAGAGACATTCCACCGCCACCGTGTCGCCGGAAGCGATGGTGAGGACGGGTGGGAAGATGGCATCGAAGACGCCGAGGCGGACGGTCTCGGGCGTGGCGCGCAGCGTGTGGGTGGCCATGCGGGCTCTCTTCAGGACGGTGGGACGGCGGCAAGCAAGCAACCGCCGTGCCGGCGCCGGCACGGCGGCGGGCGGTGCCGGTTCAGCCCTGCGGCGTCGCGGTGTAGTCGGCCTCCGAGACCGGTTCGAACCAGGCGGTGCTCTCGCCGTTCGGCCCGTCCTCGGACATCGCCAGGTGGGAGAAGACGCGGTCCGGTGCCGCGCCATGCCAGTGCCGCACGCCCGGCGGGATCACTACCGTATCGCCGGGGTAGAGCGCCTGGACCTGCTCGCCTTCCTTCTGGATGCGGCCGATGCCGGAGAGGCAGTAGAGCGTCTGTCCCAGCGGGTGGGTGTGCCAATTAGTGCGCGCGCCCGGCGTGAAGGTGATGGCGCTGGCCCGCATGCGGGAGGGCGGGGTGACCTTCAGCACCTCGTCCGAGAACACCGTGCCGGTGAAGTTCGAGGCCGGCGCCGATTTGGTGGCACGGGATTCGGCACGCAGGATCTTCATGGCTTCCCTTCCTTCACTCGATGCGCAGATTGGCGGCGCGGATCACCGTGCCCCATTTCCGCAGCTCCTCGCCGATCAGCACAGCGAATTCCGCCGGGTTGCGGGTCCAGACGGTGGCGCCGGCGCGGCGGATGCGCTCCGCCGTCTCCGCCCCGTTGGCGATGCGGATGATGGCATCCGCCAGCCGGTCGCGGATCGGCGCCGGCAGCCGCGCGGGGCCGACGAAGCCGAACCAGACATAGACCTCGTAGCCCGGGAAGCCGGCTTCCTGGAAGGTGGGCACCCCCGGCATCGTCGGGTCGCGCTCGCTGCCCGTGACGCCGAGGGCGCGCAGCCGCCCGCCTTCCACATGCGGCAGGGTGTTCGGCAGGTTGTCGATGCTGAAATCCAACCGGCCGGCGATGAGGTCGGCCAGGCCCGGCGCGCTGCCGCGATAGGGGACGTGGGCCATGTCGGTGCCGGTGCGGTGCCTGAACAGCTCCGCGGCGAGGTGCGGGGAGGAGCCGGCGCCGGAGCTGGCATAGCTGAGCTTGCCGGGGTTCGCCTTCGCCGCCGCGACCAGCTCCGCCAGTGTGCGATAGGGGCTGTTCGCCGGCACCACCAGCGCATTCATCACCCGGGCGCAGGTGGCGAGCGGCGTCAGGTCCTTCTGCGGGTCATAGCCGGTATTGGCGAAGAGAAAGGGGTTCATGGTGAGGTTGGCGGTATTCGCCACCACCATCGTCGTGCCGTCCGGCGCTGCCTGCGCCGTGGCGGCGATGGCAAGCGAGCCGCTGGCGCCCGGCCGGTTCTCCACCACGCCGAGCTGGCCGAGGGCGTCACCCATTTTCTCGCCGATCAGCCGCGCCAGGGTGTCGTTGATCGCGCCCGGCGTGTAGGGGACCAGGATGCGGATGGGCCGGTCCGGCGACCAGGGCTGGGCGTGCGCCGGCAAGGCCAGCAGCGCAGGCGCGGCGAGCAGGACGCGGCGATGCATGTGGCTTCCTCCCGTATCTGGAACGAAAGGCTACACGGATCGCAGCCGCTGGCGCAGCTCGAATTTTTGGATCTTGCCGGTGGAGGTCTTGGGCAGCGGGCCGAAGCTGACGCGCTTCGGGCATTTGAAATGCGCCAGCCGGTTGCGGCACCAGGCGATGATCTCCGCCTCGGTCGGCGGGTTCGCCGCATCCACCGGGGTGACGAAGGCGTGCGGCACTTCGCCCCACTTCTCATCAGGCGCCGCCACCACCGCGGCTTCCATCACGCCGGGATGGGCATAGAGCACCTCCTCCACCTCAAGGGTCGAGATGTTCTCCCCGCCGCTGATGACGATGTCCTTGGCGCGGTCCTTCACCTCGATATAGCCATCCGGGTGCATAACGCCGAGATCGCCGGTGTGGAACCAGCCGCCGGCGAAAGCGGCTTCGTTGGCCTTCGGGTTGCGCAGATAGCCCTTCATCACCGTATTGCCGCGCAGCATCACCTCGCCGAGCGTCGCGCCATCCGCGGGCACCGGGGCCATGGTGGCGGGGTCCAGCACCGCGGCTTCTTCCAGCATCGGATGATTCACGCCCTGGCGGGCCATGAAGGCGGATTTCTCGGGCAGTGGCATCTCATCGAGTCCGGGCTGCCAGAGGCAGATGGTGGCGGGACCGTAGCACTCCGTCAGGCCATAGAGATGCGTCACGGCGAAGCCCATCGCCTCCATCCCGGCGATGACGGTGGAGGGCGGCGCGGCGCCGCCGGTGGCGATGGCGACGGAATGGGGCAGGGGCCGCTTCTTCTCGGCCGGAGCGTGGATCAGCATGGTCAGCACCACGGGCGCCGCGCACATATGCGTCACGCCATGCTCCGCGATGGCGGCGAAGATGGCCCCGGCCTCCACGCGACGCAGGCAGACATGGGTGCCGCCCTGGAGCGTGACGGCCCAGGTATAGGTCCAGCCGTTGCAGTGGAACATCGGCAGCGTCCAGAGATAGACGCTGCGCGGCGTGAGGTTGAAGGCCAGCGCGTTGCCGCTGGCGTTGAGATAGGCGCCGCGATGATGAGCGACGACGCCCTTCGGGTCCCCGGTGGTGCCGGAGGTGTAGGAGAGGGAGATCGCCTCCCACTCATCCCCCGGCAGGCGCCAGGGCACATCCGGGTCGCCGCCGGCGAGGAAGGCCTCGTACTCCATGCCGCCCAGGCGCTCCGACCCTGGGGCCTCGCTGTCCACGATGTCGATCAGCACGGGCGCGTCCGGTACATCCGCCAGCGCGAGGCAAGCGGTGGGCGCCCATTCGCTGTCCACCAGGAAGGCGCGGGCCTTGGAATGCCGCAGGATGAAGCCGATGGAGGCGGCATCCAGCCGGATGTTGATGGTGCAGAGCACGGCGCCGGCCAGCGGCACACCGTAATGCGCCTCCAGCATCTCCGGCGTGTTCGGCGCCAGGATGGCGACGACATCGCCGGGCTTCACCCCGGCGCGGCCCAGCGCCGAGGCCAGCCGCCGTGCCCGTTCCGCCATCTGCGCGTAGGTATACCGCCGCGCCCCATGGATGACGGCAATGCGGTGCGGGTAGATGCGCGCCGCCCGCGCCAGGAAGGAGAGCGGCGAGAGCGGGACGTGGTTGGCGCTCAGCCGGGGAAGGTCGGCGTCATCCACGGTGCACCCCCCATTGGAAGAAGTCCTTGCCCTGGCGGCGGAGGAAATTCGCCAGCACCATGCGGTGCACCTCAGAGGCGCCATCCACCAGCCGCGCCTGGCGGGCATAGCGGTACATCCACTCGATAGGCGTATCCTTGGAATAGCCGCGGGCGCCGAGCAATTGCAGTGCCGTGTCCACGGCCTTGTGCAGCGCATCCGCGGCGACGATCTTCGCCATGGAGATCTCCTTCCGCGCCAGGCTGCCATTGTCCAGCAGCCAGGCGGCGCGCATGGTCAGCAGCCGGCCGATGTCCAGCTCCATCGCCGCCTGGCCGACCATCTGCTGCACGCTCTCCTTCTCGGCCAGCGTCGTGCCGAAGCTGCGGCGTTGCTCGATATGCGCGGAGGCGATTTCCAGCGCCCGCCGCCCCATGCCGGTCCAGCGCATGCAATGGGTGAGGCGGGCGGGACCGAGGCGGATCTGGGTGACGCGAAGCCCGTCCCCCACCCCCATCAGCACGTTGTCGTCCGTCACCTCCAGCCCGTCGAATTCCAGCTCGCAATGCCCGCCATGCTCCTCCGGCCCCATGATCGGGATGCGGCGGATGATGCGCCAGCCGGGCTGGTCCGCGTGGAAGAGGAAGGCGGTGAGGCCGTTGCGCGGATCATCCGAGGTGCGCGCCATGAGGATGAAGTGCTTCGCTTCCCCGGCGCCGGTGATGAAGTGCTTGCGGCCGGTGATGACCCAGCGGTCGCCCTTCCGCTCCGCCTTGGTGAGGGTCATCGAAGGGTCGCTGCCGGCGCCGTTCGGCTCCGTCATGGCGAAGCTGCTCTGCACCTCGCCATCGATGATGGGTTGCAGCCAGCGCTCCTTCTGCGCCTCCGTGCCCACCATGTTCAGCACGCGCATATTGCCGTCATCCGGCGCCGCGCCATGGAACACCACGGGGCCGAAGATGCTGCGGTTCATCTCTTCATAGCAGGCGGCAAGGCCGACCATAGGCAGGCCACCGCCGCCCCGCTCCTGCGGCATCTGCAACGCCCAAAGCCCTTCCGCCTTGGCCTCCGCCCGCAGCTTCTCCAGCAGCGGCTTGGCGATGTTCTCGTGTTCGTCATAGCTCGCCGGGTCGGCTTCCAGCGGGATCAGCTTGCGCTCGACGAAGTCGCGGATGCGCTGCGCGATCTCGGTGATCTCGGGGGAGAGGCTGAAATCCATCGGAGCTGGGGTCCTAGAGCGCGTTGACGGAATGGCCGCCATCCACCGCCAGCACCGCGCCGGTCATGTGCGCGCCGGCGGCGGAGGCGAGGAGGAGCAGCGGGCCGGTAAGGTCCTCGGGCTGACCCAGGCGGCGCTGCGGCACGCGTTTGACCACGGCCTGCCCGGCCTCCGAGGCGAAGAACTCACGGTTGATCGGCGTCTCGATATAGCCGGGGCAGAGGGCGTTCACGCGGATGCCGTGCCGTGCCCATTCCACCGCGAGCTGCTTGGTGAGCTGCACCAGCCCGGCCTTGGAGGCGGTGTAGCCGGCGACGCCCATCAGGATGCGCAGGCCGCCGATGGAGGCGATGTTGATGATGCTGCCGGGGCGCTTCGCCGCCACCAGCCGGCGCGCCGCCTCTCCCGCCACCAGGAAGCAGCCGCGGAGATTGACCTCCATCACGCTGTCCCAGTCCTCGGCGGTCTGCTGCAGGGCCGGCTTGGTGACGGCGATGCCGGCATTGTTCACCAGGATGTCGCAGGGGCCGAAAGCAGCCTCCGCGGCATCGAAGGCCGCGGCGATGCTGGCGGGGGCTGTCACATCCAGCGGCACGGCCAGGGCACCTTCCCCGAGCTCCGCCGCCAGTGCAGCCAGGGCCTCCGCCCGCCGGGCTGCCAGGACCACCCGGGCGCCCGCCGCATGCAGCACCCGGGCGAAATGCGCCCCGAGCGCGCCCGAGGCGCCGGTGACGAAAGCCGTCTGGCCGGCCAGCGAAAACAACGACGCCGGATCGTTCATGCGCATCCTCCCGGATGGCATATGGCCATTCCCGGGAAGGGGGCGCAAGCCGAGGCGGCCGCCCCCTTCAGCCCGGGGTCAGCTTCATGGCGGAGACGACCGGCGCCATGCGCGCGATATCCGCCGCCAGCAGGGCGGAGGCGGCCTTGGGGGAGGAGTCCGGCCAGGGTTCGCAGCCCACGCCGGCCAAGCGCTGGGCGAAGCTGGGCTCGGCGATCGCCTGCCTTGCTGCATCCTGCAGCGTGGCCATCACTTCGGGCGGCGTGCCGGGGCGGGCGAAGAGGATCTGGTAGACCGTCATGTCATAGCCGGCGATCCCGGCTTCGGCGAGGCTAGGCAGGCCAGGCACCAGGGCGGAGGCGCTCTCCGTGGAGACGGCGAGGCCTCGCACCCGGCCGTCCCGGATCAGCGGCAGCAGCATGGTCGGGCTGTCGATGGTGAGCTGGACCCGCCCGGCGACGAGGTCCTGCACCGAGGCCGCGGCGGCGCGGTAGGGCACGATGGTGAAGGTGACGCCGGCGCGCTGGCGGAACTGCTCCCCTGCCATGTGGTTGCTGCCGCCGGGGTTGGCGGCGCCGTAATTCGCCTTCTCCCCCTCCGCCTTCAGCCAGGCGAGAAGTTCCGGCACGTCGCGCGCCGGCACCGCCGGGTGCACCGCCAGGACAAAGGGCTGCCGCGCGACCAGGGCGAGGGGGATGAAATCCGCCACGGGATCAAAGGGGATCTGCGGGTAGATCGCTTTCATCACCGCATGGTTGTTGGTGGCGATGAAAAGCGTGTAGCCATCGGCCGGGCTGCGCTGGAAGGCGGCGGCGCCCACCGTGCTGCCCGCCCCGGGGATGTTCTCCGCCACCACCGGCCGGCCAAGGATGGCGGCCATCCCCTCTGCCAGGATGCGGCCGACGATGTCGGTAACGCCAGCGACGGCGACGGGAATGACGAGCCGAACGGGACGGCTGGGGAATCGCTCCTGTGCGGCGGCGGCGAAGGGCGTGAGGAGCGGGGCGGCGAGCAGGGATCGGCGCAGCATGGCGGATGGTCCTGAGGGGAATTGCATGCTCTAGATCTTATGTTTCCAGAGCAAGAAATCCGATCAGGTGATTCCGCCTAATCGGATATTGCTCTAGCAAGCCCCACGCCGGAGCGTGCCATGCCGACCATCACCTTGCAGGAACCTTTCCGCGGCGTCTTCTACGCCCCCTTCTACGCGGCGCTGGCGCGTGGCGATTATGCGGCGGAGGGGGTGGAGGTGGTGCTGCGCAGCGGCACCATCCCGGCAAATGCCAAGGATGCGGTGCTGGCGGGGGTGGCGGACCTCGCCTGGGGCGGGCCGATGCGCATCCTGCTGGCGCATGAGGCCGACCCTGGCAGCCCCCTGCGCAATTTCGGCGCGGTGGTGATGCGGGACCCGTTCTGCCTGCTGGGCCGCACGCCGCGGCCGGATTTCCGCCTGTCCGAGCTGGCGAGGCTGACGCTGGGCAGCGTGTCCGAAGTGCCGACGCCCTGGTGGACCCTGCAGGAGGACATCCGACAGGCGGGGCTGGACCCGACCACGGTGCGGCGGGTGACGGACCAGGGCATGGCGGCGAATCTGGACGCGCTGGTGGAGGGGCGGCTGGAGGTGGCGCAGCTCTTCGAGCCCTTCATCACCCTGGCGGAGGACCGCGGCTGCCATGTCTGGTACGCGGCGGCCTCCCGCGGCGTGACGGGCTACACCACCTTCACCACCACGACGGACATGCTGCAATCGCGACACGCCGAGTTCAAGGCGATGATCCGCGGCCTGGCGAAGACCCTGGCCTGGGTGGCGGCGAACCCGCCGGAGGCCCTGGCCGAGAGCATCGCAGCCTATTTCCCCGATTTGCCCCAGCCGCTGCTGGCGCGCTGCCTGGCACGCTACAAGACGTTGGGGATCTGGACGCAGGATCCCTTCTACCCGGAGGAAGCCTTCGCCCGGCTGGAGCATGCGATGTCCACGGCGGGTGCCATCACCCGGAAGCCGGGCTTCGCACGGACGGCGGACAACCGGATCGTCGCGGAGGCGCTGGGTTAGCTGTCCCGCACCTCCGCCTCGATGGCGGCCAGCAGCCGGGCTGGCAGGTGCCGGGGGATGCCCTCGCCGATCAGCACGATCCGGCTATGGCGGTCCGTGCCCGGCCAGGCATCCAGCCATTCCAGCGGGTGCAGCAGGTGCTGCACGGCGTGCAGGGCGACGGGTTTCTCCGGCGCCTCCGCCAGCGCCACCAGCCCTTTCAGTCGCAGCAGGCGCGGGCCGCAATGCTCCACCAGCCCCTGTAGCCAAAGCGTCAGGGCCAGGGCCGGGATCGGCGCCTCCCGCTCCAGCACGATGCTCGCCACGCCCTCGGTGTGGCGGGCATTCGCCTCCAGGAATGCGGGCAGGCTGCCGGGAGCGAAGAGCCACTCGGGGTCCACTTCGCCATGCGCCGCAACCCGGCGCGGCGCGGCCGGGTTCAGCGCTGCCAGCGCCGTCTCCAGCGTCGCCGGCACCGGTGCCAGGTCGGTCTTGGTCAGCAGCAGCCGGTCGGCCAGCATGACCTGGCGCTGGGCCTCCGGATGGCGTTCCAGCACCGCCGCGCCGGTTGCCGCATCCACCAGCGTTGCCACCGACTGCAGACGGTGTCCCGCCGCCACCCGTTCATCCGCCATCAGCGCATGCAGGATGGGGGCGGGGTCGGCCAGGCCGGAGGTCTCGATCACCACCCGCGCGTAGGCCGGCACCTCCGCCGCGGCGCGGCGCCGGGCCAGGTCCAGCAGCGTCTCCGTCAGGTCGCTGCGCACCACGCAGCAGAGGCAGCCGGTGGAGACGCTGATCAGCATGTCCTCGCTGGCGGCGATCAGGTCATGGTCGAGCGGCACCTCGCCGAACTCGTTCACGATGACGGCGCTGTCGGCAAAGCGGGGGTCCCGCAGCACGCGCTTCAGCAGCGTCGTCTTGCCGGCGCCGAGAAAGCCCGTGACGACGCAGACGGGAAGGCGTCCCTCCGGCGCCGCAATCGGGCTCATGCCTCCGGCAACGCGACCCTGGCGCGCCGCGCTTCCCCTTCGCCGGCGCCTACCGCATTGCGCAACCCGCGCAGCAGGCCGAGCACCGAGGTGCAGGGCCGCCTCTGCCCCGGCCGTTCGAGCCACCAGCGGATCGGCCGGTCGGCTGGCTCCGCCGCATGCACGCTGAGCGGCGTGCCATCCGGTGCCGCCAGCGCCACCCTACCTTCCACCACGCGGACCTTCCCCGGCACCTGCCACAGCGCCAGGGCGTCGGAGATCAGGTCGCGCAGCTCCGGCGGCGTCACAGCGCCGCGCCGGCGCGGATCTCTTCTGGCACCTTGCGGGAGAGCCAGGTGCCGCCCCGGTCGTCGCCCAGCCACTTGTCGCCCTCCACCACCACCTTGCCGCGCAGGATGGTCATGGAAGGCCAGGCATTCACCTCGCGCCCTTCCCAGGGCGAGTAGTCGCTCTCATGCATCACCTCGGCCCGCACGGTGCGCTTCAGCGCCGGGTCCAGGATGCAGATATCCGCATCCGCCCCCGGTGCGATGCAGCCCTTGCGCGGATAGAGCCCCATGATCCGCGCTGCATTGGTGGAGACGGCATCGACGAATTGCCGCAGCGTGAAGCGGCGCTTGCCGACCATCTCCGAATACATCACCGCCACCCGCGGCTCGACGCCGGAATTGCCGCCGGTGGTGTCGTCGATCTGCTTGCCCTGGGTCTTCACCGCCAGGGAGCAGCAGAGCTCATCCGTCGCCACGCAATTGATGCTGCCATCCATCGCGCCACGCCACAGCTCATCCTGGTCCGCCTGGGATTTGAGCGAGGGGTAGGTGTGGTAGATCTGCCCGTTCGGGCGCTTGTAGTCCTCCTGGGTGTAGAGCATGTACTGGTGCAGGCTCTCGCCATAGACGGGCTGGTTCTTGCCCCGCGCGGCGCGGATGGCGTGCACGCCATTGGCCGCCGAGACATGCAGCATGTAGAGCGCGGTGCCCGGCACATGCTCCGCCAGACGCAGGACGCGGCGGAAGGAGAGGTCTTCCGAAAGGGTGTTGTGCACCTCCGCCATGTTCTCGAAGCCGGTGCGGCCCTCGCGGAACAGCTTGGCGTACATGTGCATGACGATGTCGTTGTCCTCGGCATGGATGACGCCGAGGCCGCCCTTCTTCGCCAGCACCTGGAAGACTTCCCAGATATCGCCGAAATCCACCATCCGTCCCTTGCGGCTCGGGGTGATGTCGGTGGTGAAGATCTTCACCGAGGCGTGGCCCGCCTCGATCGCCTCGCCGAGCTGGGCCGGGATCTCGGGCGGCAGGTCGCCCTCCACCATGGTGTGCAGCGCCCAGTCGCAGGGCGAGCCATCCTCGCGCCACTGGGCCATCCGCTCCTCGATGGCGCCCTGCACGGTCTTGCCATGGGTCCAGCGGGTGAAGTCGATGATGGTGGTGGTGCCGCCGAACAGCGCGGCCTTGCCGACCACGCTCGGCCCCTTGGTGTATTCGATGGCGCCGCCCGGGCCATAGGTGGGCCAGAGGCAATGGGTGTGCGGATCGATGCCGCCCGGCATCACGATCTTGCCTATGGCGTCGATCCGCCGGGCATTGGCGGAGAGCGGGAAGGCACCGCGCTCGGCGATGGCCACCACCTTCTCGCCCGAAATGGCAACATCGGCCGGGCCGATACTGTGCGGCGTGACGACGCAATCCCCGGAGATGACCAGATCGACCATGGCTTCGCCCCTCTTTGCCGCAGCAGGATGCTGCGGCGGAATGGCGTGAGCCGCAAGCCCTGGCCGATGGGTTGAGGAAGGGCGCTACCCTCCCTCAAACTCCCGCCCGCCAAGGGCCGCAAGGCCCTTGGAACCCTTGAGTCGGCAGGCTGAACTGTCGGGCCTTAAACTAAGGGTCTCCAAAGGCCCTTCGGCCTTTGGCGGGATCGGACGCACTGCGTCCGATGTGAGGGCGGGCAGAGCCCCTCTCGATCTAGGCGATGGGCCGCCCGGTCTTCGCTTCGTACCGTGCCCGGAACCGCTCGACGACCTCCGGATTGATGATCCGCGGCGGCATCCGGCCGGAGGCGGCGTCGGCGAAGGCCAGCGCCGCGATGCGGCTGATGTTGGAGCGGCTTTCATGCGTCACCCCCGCAGTGTGCTGGGTGACGATGACGTTCGGCATGTTCAGCAGCGGGTGGCTCGGCGGCGGCGGCTCCTGCTCCCACACATCGAGGCCGGCGGCGGCGATATGGCCGCTGGCCAGCGCCGCGTGCAGCGCCGGCTCGTCATGGATGTTGCCGCGGGCGGTGGTGACGAAGATCGCCCCTTTCCTCATCTTCGCGAAGCTTTCCGCATTCATCAGCCCCCGGCTTTCCGGGGAGAGCGGCAGGTGCAGGCTGACCACGTCGCTTTCCGCCAGCAGCTCCTCCATCTCCACCTTGCGGGCGCCGCGCGCCGCCACCGTGGCGGCATCCAGATAGGGGTCGCAGGCGAGGACCGGGCAGGAGAAGGCGAGGCGGACGATCTCCGCCACCCGTGTCCCGACATGGCCGATGCCGACCAGCCCCACGGTCCGGCCGCGCAGTTCCCGCCCCATCAGTGCAACACGGTTCTTCGCCTGGCCGGCGCGCATGGCGGCCTGGGCTTCCGGCATGCGCTTCAGCAGCGCCAGCATCATGCCCACCGCATGTTCCGCCACGCCCTCGGCATTGCCGCCGGCCTGGTTCACCAGCAGCACGCCGGCCTCGGTGCAGGCCTTGGGGTTCACCGTGTCGTAGCCCGCGCCGGTGCTGCCGACCATCAGCAGGTCCGGCAGGTCCCGCAGCAGCTCCGGTCCCACATGGAAGCGCTTCGGCAGCTCGTCGCGGGAGGCCATGCAGTAATAGGCGTCCACGCCCTGCAGCGCGGCCAGCACCGCTTCCTCCGGTTGGTCCAGGGGGATGCGCACCACCTCCATCACCGGGTGTTCGGCGGCGGTGTCGAGGAAGCTCTGATGCGGGACATGGGACAGGTAGCCGACGCGGAAGCGACGCAGTTCGGTCACGACGATTTCCTCCTGAGCTGCCGAGGTTGTATCGCGCGGCGGATCGGGCGAAAACCCGGGGACGGAGCAAGGGGCGCGCATGCTGGCGCTGGTGGTGATTGGCGCCGCATTGGCGGGGTTCGTGCAGGGTTTGTCGGGCTTCGCCTTCGGGCTGGTGGCGCTGGCTTTCTGGGCCTGGGCGCTGGACCCGGTGGTGGCGGGCTCCCTGGTGGTGCTGGGGTCCCTGGTCGGCCAGTTGATGGGCGTGCCGCTGATGCGCCTGGCGGCGCTGCCGCGGGCGCTGCCCTTCATCGCCGGCGGGGCGCTGGGCGTGCCGCTGGGCGTCACCCTGCTGTCGCGGGTGGACCCGCTGCTGTTCCAGGCCGGGCTGGGGACGCTGCTGGTGCTATGGTGCCCGCTGATGCTGGCCTCTGGGAAGCTGCCGCGCATCACTCATGGCGGTCGGGTGGCGGATGGCGTGGCCGGGCTGGCGGGCGGCTTCATGGGCGGGCTGGCGGGCGTGCCAGGGCCGGTGCCCACCCTGTGGTGCACGCTGCGCGGCTGGGAACGGCCGGTGCAGCGCGCGGTATTCCAGTATTTCAACCTCTCCATGCATGTGCTGACGACCACCGGCCTGATCGTCTCCGGCCAATTGCGGCGGGAGGCGCTGAGCCTCTGCCTGATGGTGGTGCCGGTGGTGGTCGTCACGGCCATCCTCGGCGCGCGCACCTACCGGAAGCTGGGCGACCTCGGCTTCCAGCGGGTGGTGCTGGCCCTGCTGGCGCTCTCCGGCGTGACAATGCTGCTGCACAGCCTGCCGCATCTGCTGTAGCCCAGGCTTCGTTCGGGCGCACCGCAAGGCCGAGGGCGCCGCGATGCGCCCCCGGCCGGCGGGCGTCAGTCGGGCAGGGCAACCTGGCCCTGCATCAGACGGCGGGCGGTGCGGAAGACCACGGCGCTGTCAGCATGCCAGGCCTTGCCCTTGCGCCGCACCTCCGCCCCCACGGTCAGCATGCCGGAGGGATGCGCCACGCGGATCTCCTCCGGCCTCTCGCCGCGCGTCGCCAGCGCATGCGGGATGCTGCCCTCGATGCGGCAGGCCACGGCGAGGCCCATGGCGCCGGTCATCGGCACGGCGCGGTGCGGCCGCTCCATGGAGAGCATGCGGACCGTCACGTCATGCTGCGCCGGGTCCAGCATCTGGCCATCCAGAGTCCGCGCCGCCAGCGGCCCGGCCACCAGCGCCACGCGCGGACTGGCGAGGCCCACCGCCTCCGGCGTCGCCCCCAGCCCCATCGCCATGCCCGCGATGCGGCGGATGCGGTCCAGCAGCGCCATGAGCTCCGGCCGCGCCTCGATGGCATCCGGCGATTCCACGCCGGTCAGCCCCAGCGCCTCGGCCGCCACGAAGGCGGCGGGGTTGGCGGCATCCACCAGGCTGGCCTGCAGCCGGCCGAAGCCCGGGACCTCCAGCACATCCACCGGATTGCCGGTGGGCAGCAGGGCGGCGCATTGCGTCGCGCCGGGGGAGAGGAAATCAAGCCTGATGCGCGCCCCTGTGCCGGCCACGCCGGCAATGGCGAAATCGCCCTTCACCTCGGCCCGGCCGCCCCGCACCGGGAAGCGGGCATGGATCAGTTTCTTCGTATTCACCTGGTGGATGCGGACCAGAGCCTCGCCATCCGGCACCCGCACCAGCCTTTCATCCACCGCGAAGGGGCCGACGGCAGAGGACAGGTTCCCGCAATTCCCCTTCCAGTCCACCACCGGCTTGTCCACCGCCACCTGGGCGAAGGTGTAGTCCACATCCGCCTCCGGGTGCGTGGACGGGCCGATGATGACGCCCTTCGAGAGCGAGGAGATGCCGCCGCCCATGCCATCCAGCTGCCGCCCGTAGGGGTCCGGGCTGCCGAGGACAGTCAGCAGGATCGGGTCGATCTCGGCGCGGGAGGCGGGCAGGTCCCGCGCATGGAAGAACACGCCCTTGGAGGAGCCGCCGCGGATGAAGGCGGCAGGGATGAAGCGCTGGGTCATGCGGCGTCCTTCGCTTGCAGGGCGCGCCATACCTTTTCCGGCGTCACCGGCATGTCGATATGCGGAATGCCCAGCGCATCGCAGATGGCGGAGACGATGGCGGGCGGCGCGCCGCAGGCCCCGCCCTCACCGGCGCCCTTCACGCCAAGGTCGTTGTTGGGGCAGGCCACGATGTGGAAGCCGAGGTCGAAATCCGGCGCGTCGCTGGCCCGCGGCATGCAGTAATCCTGGAAGGTGGCGGTCAGGAACTGGCCGCTCTCCCGGTCATACACCGCGTGTTCCAGCAGCGCCTGGCCGATGCCGGCCATGATGCCGCCATGGCTCTGGCCATGCACCAGCATGGGGTTGATCACGTTGCCCACATCGTCCACCGCGGCGTAGCGGACGATCTGCACCTGCCCGGTCTCAGGGTCGATCTCCACCTCCGCCACATGGCAGCCATTGGGGAAATTGCACTCGGTGCTGCGGGTATAGAGCAGCTTCTCATCCAGCCCCGGCGTCTCCCCGGGCGGCGGGCTCTGCGCCGCCGCCACCACCTGCTGCCAGGTGGCGGTCAGGTCGGTGCCTGCCACCCGGAACAGCCCGTCAGCGAATTCCACATCCTCCGCCGCCGCCTCCAGCAGATGCGCCGCGAGCCGGCGGCCCTTGGCGATGACAAGGTCCGAGGCGCGGGCGATAGCGACGCCGCCCATCTGGGAGGAGCGGGAGCCGCCCGTGCCATTGCCGTGCTCCACCACGGCGCTGTCGCCCTGGATGAAGCGCACCGAATCGAAGGGGATGCCGAGCTTGCTGTGCAGCACCTGGGCATAGGCGGTTTCATGCCCCTGGCCGTGGCTGAAGGTGCCGACGGTCAGCGCCACCGTGCCATCTTCCTCGAATCTCACCCGCGCCCATTCGCTGGGCTGGCCGCCCGAGGCCTCGATGAAGTAGCCAAGGCCGATGCCGCGCAGCCTGCCGCGCGCCGCTGCCGCCGCGCGCCGCGCCGGGAAGCCGTCCCAATCCGCCAGTGCCAGGGCGTGCGCCTGGGTCTCCGCGAACAGACCGCTATCGATCTCGTTCCCCGCAACGTTGCGGTAAGGGATCTGCTCCGGCCGGATGTAGTTGCGCCGCCTGATCTCCTCTCGCCCGATGCCGAATTCGGCGGCGCCGAGGTCGAAGAGGCGTTCCAGCACATAGGCCTGTTCCGGCCGCCCGGCGCCGCGATAGGCGTCGGTCGGGGAGGTGTTGGTGAAGACACAGCTCACCTGCGCGTTCAGCGCCTGGATGTCGTAGACCGTGCCCAGGATGCGGCCGCCGGCGACGGTCGGCACGCGCGGCCCGAAATCCTGCAGATAGGCGCCCATGGCGGCGAAGGAGCGGATCTTCACGCCCAGCACCCTGGCCTCCGCGTCGAAGGCCATCTCGGCCCGGGTGACGTGGTCCCGCCCATGCGGGTCGCTGACGAAGGTCTCGCTGCGGCTGCTGGCCCATTTCACCGGGCGGCCGGTGCGCTTCGCCGCCCAGAGCACCATGCCGGATTCCGGGTGGATCTTGCCGCGCAGCCCGAAGCCGCCGCCGACGTCAGGTGAGATGACGCGCAACTTCTCCACCGGCACCTTCAGGATCAGCTTCGCCAGCCCATCCCGGACGCGCATCACCCCCTGGGTCGGGGAATGCAGGGTGTAGCTGCCGGTCGCGGGCTCGTACTCGCCGAGCGCGACGCGCGGCTCCATCGGGTTGCCGACCACGCGGTTCTGCACGAATTCCAGCGATACCGTCCGGGCGGCCCGGGCAAAGCCGGCCGCTGCCTCCGCCTCCCGCCCGCTGTCCCACAGCACGCAGAGATTGCTGCCATTCTCCTCCCAGATCACCGGCGCGCCGGGGTCGAGTGCGGCGCCCGTCTCGGTGACGCTGGGGAGGATGTCGTACTCCACCTCGATCAGCTCGGCGGCGTCCTGGGCCTGGGCCCTGGTTTCCGCCAGCACCAGCGCCACCGGGTCGCCGACGAAGCGGACGCGCCGGGTCTGCAGGATCTCCCGCGGGGTGGGAAACAGCTTCGTGCCGCCCTTGCCTGGCACATCCACCATCACCGGGAAGAGCCCGATGCCGTCCGCCGCCGCGTCATGCCCGGTCAGCACCGCGGCGACGCCGGGCGCGGCCCTCGCCGCCGCCGTATCAATGGACAGGATCGCCGCATGGGCATGCGGGCTGCGCAGCACAAAGGCGTGGAGCTGGTTGGGACGGTCAATGTCGTCGGTGTAGGTCCCGCGGCCGGTGAGCAGCCGCACATCCTCCTTCCGCCGCACCGGCTGGCCGATCCCGAATTTGTCCATGCGCTTGTTCCTGGGGCCCGCTGCTGCGACGCATCGAAGCCCCGGCGCCCCGCCCTGTCGAGAGGGGGGTGGCGCAGCGGCGGCAAATGCGGCAGTTAGGCAGCTATCAATCCTGGAGGAACGCCATGGGCGCGCTGCGTTTCGAGTTGCGGGACACGCCCCCCGACGCCCCTGCCCTGCGTGCCGAGCTGCGTGCCTTCCTGGCGGAGCAGGGCCGTAACTGGTCCCCGACCGTCCGGGCCTATTCCTGGATGGGCTTCGACCGGGATTTCTCCCGCGAGGTCGGCAAGCGCGGCTGGATCGGCATGACCTGGCCCCGCGCCTATGGCGGCGGCGAGCGTACCGCCATGGACCGCTACGTGGTGCTGGAGGAGATGCTGGCGGTCGGCGCCCCGGTCGGCGCGCACTGGATCGGCGACCGGCAGAGCGGCCCGCTCATCCTCCGCCTCGGCACGGAGGAGCAGCGGCGGGAATTCCTGCCGCGCATCGTCAGCGGAGAGCTGGCCTTCGCGATCGGGCTGTCCGAGCCCGATAGCGGCTCCGACCTCGCCAGCCTGCGCACCCGCGCCACCAAGGTGGAGGGGGGCTGGCGGATCGAGGGGCGGAAGGTCTGGACCACCAACGCCCATCGCTGCGACTTCATGATCGCCCTGCTGCGCACCAGCCCGGCGCCGGACCCCAGGGCGAAGCACCAGGGCCTCAGCCAGTTCCTGGTCGATCTGCGCTCCTCCGGCCTCTCCATTCGGCCGATCCTCGACTTGGCGGGGGAGGAGGGGTTCAACGAGATCACCTTCGACAACGTCTTCGTGCCTGACAGCCTGCTGGTGGGCAAGGAAGGCAATGGCTGGGAACAGGCCACGGCCGAGCTGGCCTTCGAGCGGGCGGGGCCGGAGCGCTACCTCTCCTCCCTGCCGCTGCTGACCGCGGCGCTGGACGACCTGCGCGCCGAGCCCGCCGCGGCCGAGACGGTGGGCCGGCTGCTCGCCCGCGCCGGGACGCTGCGGCAGATGTCGCTCTCCGTCGCCGGCATGCTGCAGGAGGGCAAGACGCCGGCGCGGGAGGCGGCGCTGGTGAAGGATGTGGGCAATGACTACGAACAGGCCCTGCCGGAGACCCTCCGCACCCTGTTCGACGCCGCGCGCACGCCGGCGGAGGTCTGGGAGATGCAGCGGATGATGACCATGGTGGCACGCAGCTACTCGCTGCGCGGCGGCACGCGGGAAATCCTGCGCGGGATCATCGCCCGCCAGCTCGGGCTGCGCTGAGCCATGAGCGACGAACTGCGCAGCATCCTGCTGGAGCAGGTGGAGAAGCTGCTGGCCGACCGGGCCGGGCCGGACGTGCTGCGCCGGGCCGAGGCCGGTGAATGGCCCGAGGCGCTCTGGGCGGAGATGGAGGCGCTCGGCTTGCCTCTGGCGCTGGCACCGGAGGAGATGGGCGGCGCCGGCCTGACCTGGGAGGATGCCGTCGCGGTCTGGCAGGTGCTGGGTCGCCATGGCGCGCCGGTGCCGCTGGCCGAGAGCATGGCCGCCGCCGGGTTGCTGGCGGCAGCCGGCATCGGCCCGCCGCCCGGCTATCTGGGCCTCGTGGTAGCCGGGGAGCCCGGCCTGTCCTGGGGGCGGCGGGCGCAGCATCTGGTGGCGGCCCATGGGGGGAAGCTGGTTCTCTGCCCGGCCGCGAAGGCGCAGGAGGGGCGCGACGGCTTCTCCCGCCTGCCGCTGGATGTGTGCCAGCCCGGCCCGGACAGCGCCGCGGCACCCCTGCCGCCGGCGCTGGGGGCGGAGGCGCCGCTGCTGGCCGGCGCCATGATCCAGGCCGCGCTGATCGCCGGGGCGCTGGAGGCGGTGCTCGACACCGCGGTGGACTACGCCAACACCCGCAAGCAATTCGGCCGGCCGATCGGCGGCTTCCAGGCGGTGCAGCAGCTTCTTGCCCAGGCTGCGGGGGAGGTGGCGGCGGCAGGCGTCGCGGCGGCGCAGGCCGGGCGGGCGGCGTCGCGGCGCGGCTTGGCGGCGGCGGAGTTCGAGGTCGCCTCGGCCAAGGTCGTGGCGGGCGAGGCGGCGGGGAAGGTCGCCGCCATCGTCCACCAGGTGCATGCCGCCATCGGCTTCACCGATGAGCACCACCTGCACCTCTTCACCCGTCGCCTCTGGGCCTGGCGCGATGCCTGCGGCACGGAGCGGGTCTGGGCGCAGCGGATCGGCGCGGCGGCCCTGGCGCGCGGGGGCGCCGCGCTCTGGCCGGACCTGACGGCGCGGGACGAGGCCGCCGTATGAGCTGGGTGCGGGGGTTGGATCAGCCGGCCCCTGCACTTCGCCCGATGACCGGAGCGCGGTTCCGCACCCGCCGGCACCAACAAGGGACACCGCAATGAGCGACTACGTGACCTATGAGCAGGATGGCGGCATCGTCACCCTCACCCTGAACGCACCGGAGAGGCGCAACGCCATCTCCACCTTCGCGGATTGCGATGCGGTGGTGGCGGCGGTGCACCGTGTCAATCGCGACCGGTCCGTGCGCGCCGTCATCCTCACCGGCGCCGGCACCGCCTTCTGCGCCGGCGGCGACCTGAAGGCGATGCGCGATCGCAAGGGCATCCTCGAAGGCAGCCATGCCGATGTCCGGGAGAATTACCGCCGCGGCGTCCAGGCCATGGCGAATGCGCTCTACGATTGCGACGTGCCGACCATCGCCGCGGTGAACGGGCCGGCCATCGGCCTCGGCCTCGACGTCACCTGCATGTGCGACATCCGCATCGCTTCTGAGAAGGCGAGCTTCGCCGAGAGCTTCATCAAGGTGGGCATCGTCCCCGGCGATGGCGGCGCCTGGCTGCTGCCCCGCGTCGTCGGCATGTCCGTCGCCTGCGAGATGAGCTTCACGGGCGATGTGCTGAATGCGCAGGAGGCGAAGGAAGTGCGCCTCGTCTCCCGCGTCGTGCCGGCGGAGGAGCTGATGCCGGCCGCCCGGGCGCTGGCGGAGAAGATCGCCGCCAACCCGCCGGAAATGGTGCGCATGACCAAGCGCCTGCTGCGCGAGGGCCAGCACACCCGGCTCTCCACCCTGTTGGAGATGTCCGCCGCCTACCAGGCCCTGGCGCACAGCACGGAGGACCACAAGGAGGCCGTCAGCGCCCTGCTGGAGAAGCGCAAGCCGACCTTCACGGGGCGCTGAGGCGCCTCGCGGCGGCCCTGGCCAGGCCGGGCAGCGAGGCGCATGCTCCCACCCAATAACGGGAGCAACGTCCATGTCGCTGCAGCGCCGGTCGCTGCTGGCGGCGCTATGTCTCGCCCTTGCCCGTCCGGCACGGGCCGAGGCCTGGCCCAGTCGGCCGATCCGCCTCGTCATCCCCTTCCCGCCGGGCGGTGGGATCGACATGGTGAGCCGGCTGCTGGCCGCCGAGCTCACCCCGCGCCTCGGCCAGCCGGTGGTGGCGGAGAACCGGCCCGGCGCCGGTGGGGCGCTCGGCGCCGAGATGGTCGCCAATGCCCGGCCGGATGGCTACACGCTGATGATGGGCTCCAACGGCTCCTTGGTCGGCAATCTACTGACCCAGGCAAACCTGACCTACGATCCCTTCCGGCAGCTCCAGCCCATTGGCCTCTGTGCCCTGCTACCTTTGGTGCTGGTGGTCCGGGCGGACAGCCCGGCGCGCGACCTGCAAGATTTTATCGCCCGCGCGAAGGCGAGGCCAGGCCGCATCGCCTGCGGCACGGCCGGCATCGGCTCCTCCAACCACCTGGCGCTGGCGCTGTTCGATGCCGCCGCCGGCGCCGGCATCACCCATGTGCCCTATCGCGGCAGCGGGCCGATGATGCCGGATCTGCTGGCCGGCAATGTCGAGAGCCTGATGGATCAGATCAGCTCCTCCCTGCCGCTGGCGCGGGAGGGCAAGGTGCGGCTGCTGGCCATCACCACAGAGGCACGCTCCTCCCTGGCACCGGAGGTGCCGACGCTGGTGGAGTCCGGCTATGCCGGCGCGGTCATGTCCTCCTACAACGGCCTCTGCGCCCCGGCGGGCACGCCGGAATCCGTCATCCGGCACCTCTCCGGCCTGCTGCCGGACTGTCTGGCGGCGCCGACCATGCGCGAGCGCGCCGAGGGCGCCGGGATTGAGCTGGCCCGACCGCCGGCGGCCACCCCGGCGCAGTTCGCCGCCTTTCTGCGGCAGGATCTGGAGCGGACGCGGCGGGCAGTGCAACTCGCCGGGATCCGCTCGGAATAGGCGGTGCGGTCCGGGGTGGCCGACGCCGCCCCGCCGGCCATGGGCCGCCGACATCTCGGGCCGCCACCCCCGGAGGGATGGCGCCGACGCATCCAGGTCCCCGGGCGCTGCCCGCACCGATAGGCCAAGGAGGAAACGAGGATGGACAAGGGACAGGTCTTTGCCGGCGTGGTGCGCTGGCCCGGCGGCGCGAATATGAGCTCGCCGCCCGATACGCTGGGCGGCGTCTTCCGCCTGAATGTCGGCGAGAGCGAGTGGGAGCATGTGACGCGCGGCCTGCCGGCCGAATGCCACGTGCCCTGCATCAGCACCGATCCGCACGACCCGAAGCGGATCTTCGCCGGCACCCAGGAGGGACCCTATGTCAGCACCGATGCCGGCAGCACCTGGCACCGGCTGGACTTCCCGTTGCGGGACCGGCAGGTCTGGGGTATCGCCGTGCATCCGCGCGACCCGCGCAAGCTTTATGTCGGCACCTCGCCGCTCGGCGTCTTCATCTCGGAGGACAATGGCGGCACCTGGCGGGAGGCGCCGACCGCGGCGCTACCGGACCCCGCCGACATGCGCGGCTTCGTCAATCGCGTCCTGCGCTTCGCCTTCAACCCGGCGCGGCCGGAGGAGATGTATGCGGCGCTCGAGGTCCGCGGCGTCATCCGCAGCACCGATGGCGGCGAGACCTGGCAGGATTGCGGTCAGGACCTGATCCGGCTCTCGGAACAGCCGCATCTGAAAAGCGCCATCATCACCACCAACACAGCGGAGGGGATGCTGGACGCGCATGCGGTGGCGATCAGCGCCGCGGCGCCGGAGATGCCGCTGGTGGCGCTGCGTATGGGCCTGTTCCGCAGCGAGGACCATGGTGCCCACTGGCAGGATTTCGAGATGCGGAAGCTCTCGCCGATCTTCTATGGGCGGGACATCCGGGTTTCCCCGCATGATCCGAACACGCTCTATGCCACCCTCTCCACCGCCGCCAATGGCGCGACCGGCACGGTCTGGCGCAGCACCGACCTCGGCCGGAGTTGGGCCCGCTTCGACACCCCGACCAGGGCGCGCAGCACCATGATGGCGGCGGCGCCCTCGCCGCGCGACCCGCAGGTGGTCTATGCCGCGGCCCGCAAGGGGGAGGTCTTTGCCACGTTGGATGGCGGGGCGAGCTGGCAGGAGGTGCCGTTGCCGCAGGGCTGCCTTGGCGTCATGGCCCTGGCGGTGAACTGACCTGCCGTTCCGCTTCCTGAGCCCTGTGGCCTGCGGAAGCGGGATACCGGCCTTCAGGCGGAGGATCCCGTCCGGTTCCGGGAGCGGAAGGGGAGGGCATCGGGGCGGCGGGATGCCTTCCGGTCGCCCGGACGCATCGACCGCGCACCGCGGCGGGCGCCTGGAGCGGGATGCCTGCGGCAGCGCGGACGCAGCCCGCCGGATAGTGGCGCGAGCGCAACCTTTCCGGCTGGCGTCCGGTTCAGCCTCGGCTAACCTGCCCGGGTGCGGACCTCTCCCTCCCTCCTGGCCCGGCTGTTCTTGCTGGTGGCGCTCGCATTGCTGCCGGCGGTGCTGCAGACCTACAGCGCCCAGGTGCAGCTGCGGGAACAGCGCACCCATGCCGCGCGGGACCAGGCGTTGCGCCTCGCCCGCGATGCCGCTGCCCGGCTGGGCCGCTTCGTCGAGGGGCTGCGCGAGGCCCTGGTGGTGCTGGCCGAGGCGCCGCCGATCCGCAGCGGCGACCATGCCGCCTGCACCGCCATGCTGGTCCGGCTGCGGGAACGCTTCGCGCCGCAGGTGCTGCTCGGCATGGTGGGGCCTGAGGGCTGGCTGCGCTGCACCACTCTCGGCACCCCGCCGCGCAGCGTCTACGACGGCGACCGCTCCTTCTTTCGGCTCGCCCTGAAGCGGGGCGAGATGGTGGTCAGCGAATGGGAGGCGGCGGGGACCTTCCTGAAGGGCGGTACGGTGCATTTCGGCCTGCCCATCCTCGGCGCGCCGGGAGAGCGGCCGCTGGGTGTGGTTGGCGCCGCCGTCGGGGTGGACTGGCTGGCGGACCAGCTCCGCTCCATCGGCCTGCCGCCGGGCGCCACGCTGACGGTGGTGGACCGCGAGGCCCGGATCCTGCTGCACCTGGCGGACCGGCCGGAGCTGGCCCTGACCCCGGGCAGCGCGGCGCCGCCGCAGCTCCTGCAGCTTCTGCCGCGCTTCCGCCTGGACCTCTCACCGGCGGAGCTGGAGGCGGGCGGGCAAGTGAGCGATGCCCCGGGCTGGGACGGTGACGCTCGCATCTTCGGTACCGCCCCCTTCGTGCCGGGCAGCGCCGGCGCGCTGCGCGTGATCGTCTCCCTGGATGCCGCCCGGGCCCTGGCGCCGGCGGAGGCGGCGGCCCGTACCGGCATCGCCCTGCTCGCCCTGGGCACCCTGCTGGCCCTGGCCGCGGCGCGGCTGGGTGCCAGGCGCTTCGTGCTGCAGCCGCTGGAGGTGCTGCTGGGCACGGCGGAGCGGTGGGAGAGGGGGGAATACGGTATCCGCGCCGCCTCCGCCCTGCATGGCTCCATCCCAGAGTTGGCGCGGCTCGCCTCGGCGCTGGATCGGGTGGTGGAGGCGGCGGCGGAGCGCGACCGCGCCACCGCCGCCCTGCGGGAGAATGAGGCGCGGCTTTCACTGGCGCTGGAGGCCGGCGGCCTCGCCGCCTGGGAGCTGGACCGCGCGAGCGGCATCATTCGCCGCTCCGCCCAGCATGACCTGCTGTTCGGCTATGCCGAGCCGGTGCTGGACTGGACTTGGCGGGTCTTCCTCCGCCATGTGCTGCCGGAGGACCGGGCGGTGGTGCGGGCCGCCTTCCGCGCGCATCGAGCGGGCGGGGAGGCGCTGACCCTGGAATTCCGCATCCGCCGCGCCGGGGATGGCGATGTCCGCTGGCTGGAGGCGCGCGGCGCCCTGCACGAGACCCCGGAGGGCGCCGGCAAGGTACTGGGCGTGCTGGTGGATGTGACGGAGCGGCGGCGGACCGAGGCGCGGCTGCGCCTCGCGGTCGGGGAGCTGAACCACCGGGTGAAGAACACCCTGGCGGCGGTGCAATCCATCGCCGCCCAGACCCTGCGCGGGGCGGAGGGGCCGGAGGTGCCGATCCCCCCCGCGGCGCGGGCCGCCTTCCAGGCGCGGCTGCTGGCCCTGGCCCGTTCGCATGAAGTGTTGACGCGGGAGGGTTGGACCGGCGCCGATCTGGGCGAGCTGGTGCGGCTGGCCCTGGCGCCGCACGAGGCAGAGGGCGGGCGGCGCTGGCTGGCCGGGGGCCCCGCGCTCAGGGTGCCGCCGCGCCTAGCCGTGCCGCTTTCCATCGCCCTGCATGAATTGGCGACCAATGCCGCCCGGCATGGCGCGTTGAGCGTGCCGGAGGGGCAGGTGACCGTGCAGTGGCGGCTGCTGCCGTCAGACTGTCAGGACCAGCCGCCCCTGCTGCACCTGGTCTGGGAGGAGAGTGGCGGCCCTGTCGTCCGCACCCCTGCCCGCCGCGGCTTCGGCACCCGGCTGCTGGAGGGGGGCCTCGGGCGGGAATTGGGTGGCGCGGTCAGCCTGGAATTTCGTGCGGCAGGGGTGGTCTGCACCATCGGCGTGCCGTTGCGGCCGCAGCCTGCCCTGGCGCGGCGTGACGGGTGGCATCCCGTCCTCGCCACGATGCGGTAGAGACGCGCTGGTGATCCGCGTAGCTCAGCAGGATGGAGCACGTCTCATAGCCCACAGACCTACCAATGAGGCGTCCAAGGCCCCAAGCCTGCCGCATTCAGGAGAGGTGGTAAGGTTACCGAAAATGGCGGGGGGCGGGGACCGAGCCTTGCGGAACTGAACTGCTCAAAGAGTGGGGAGACCGGCCTATTCGTGGGACCGCAAGTGGTGTAGTGTGAAGTGAGCATTGACGGTTAGCTGTCCGCGTAGCTCAGCCGGATAGAGCACAGGATTCCTTGTTTTTAACTGGGCGTTGCGCTTGGAAACGGCGCAGCGGATCCACTCAAAGTCGGGGAAAGCTGGGGCGGACTGGTCGCCTTGCCGATCCCGAGCCAAGCCTGGGTGAAAGCCCGGGAAGGTGTAGAGACTGGACGGGTGGCACCTAAGGGCTTCGGCCTATGGTGAAGGGACAGTCCAGACCACGAACGCCCCCGCGGGCGGCGGCGAAAGCCGAAGTGGGATGAATCCTGGGGTCGTGGGTTCGAATCCCGCCGCGGACACCATTTCTTCCTACAAACTCGCTCTCCGGTTGGGTAGTCGGCGCCTGGAACCGCAGGTTGTGCCAGGGTTGGCGAAGATACCTTGGGAGTGCCGGGGGCGGAGCGGGCCGGAATTCGCTCTCCGGAGGGCAGTTTCTCTCCAAACCTGGGGACTTGGCCGATTTAGTCCCAAGGTTTGAGCCCAGGAAAAAAGCCGGTTTCCGGACGGCAACTCCCGCGGTGGTTGGAGACTCGATTGCCTGACCAATCAACTCTGGCAACGAACTTTGGAGCCTATGCCAGTGCGGTTGCGCCCGGGCTCAGCGCAGCCAACCAGGTTTAAGCCCAGAGTTGCCTTATCGGCGCTTCGCGGCAGGCCGGCTACGATGGCCTTTCAGCACCGCCAGGCAGGCCTCCAGCCCGGCCACATCGGCGCACGCTTCTTCCGGTCGCCGATTCTGCAGCGCAGGCAGTGGCGACCGCATCCAGGCCCGCGCCCGTTCTATAGATCCAAAGGTCACGGTCGCCTCGGCCACGACCCTTGCAGCCCGATCCTGGCGCTCCTGATCTCGCTGGTTCTCGGCGTAGAACTCGGCGAGCCTCCTGTTCAGCGCCTCCTCCACGATCGACAGTTCCCAGCCCGACACAGGTCCCTCTGCGACCTGCTCGACGGAACGCCCGGAGAGCTTTGACAGCGGGGTGCGCAGCCATTCATCCCCTCGCTTGTCGCCGAGATAACTGCGGGCGGTCCACCGGATCTTGGCAAGATGGTCCCTGACGCGTTGCTGCTCCTGCTCCGCAGCAGCCCTCCGTGAAGCCTCAGCCAGCCTCTCCGCCTCCTCCTGGCGGCGCTGCCGGGCGGCCTGCAACTCAACCATCTCCCGCTTGCGCTTGTCCCGCTCGCCTCTCACGGGCAGGCCGAGGAGGTCCTCTTCAACGGCTGGACCGCCTTGCAGCATCCGCACGATGGCCGACAGACGCCCGACCAAATCTTGGTGTGCCTTGCCGCCCGCCGCGGCGATTTTCCGCGGTGAGAGGCCACCGAATTCGGCCAGTGGGCGATCGAACCACACTTCAGAACCGTCCTTCGCGCCCGACTGGGGCAGGATGCTGCGGGCGAGGCTGAGGACGGTGAGAGACCTCGACCGGATACCTGCGGCTCTTTCCCGCCGTTGCCTTGCCCACTCGAAGACCTCCGGTCGCAGGACTGTGCCGCCGGTCACTGCGTACTGTGCGATCCCCTCGTCGCGCAGCCGCTTGAAGTAGTCTGCCACGACCTCCTTGGGGTGCCTGATCTCCTCCGGGAGATGGCGCGCAAGGCCCTGCCACGCCCCATGGTGCTGCTCCGCGAGGTTCGTGAAGGCAGGCTTGAGGAGCTTCTCTACGCCCTCCGTGTAGGCATGCTGACCCAGCACATTGCTCAAGAGACCAGCAAGGAGAAAGGACTGCCAGACCCAGGGCTCGACGGCGAAGCATCCCGAGCCGGCTATTTCAATTCCTACATGCTGTGCCAAGTCGGAGTCCCGCACCCGCCCGAGCGGCTCATAACTCTCGTCAAACCTCTGCAGATCGGCCGATCGGTATGCTGCTGCGAGCTTGGCTGCCGCCGCGGCGAACTTCCGCTCCCGCTGCTCTTCCGCTTTCCTGACCTCTTCCTCATAGAGGGCGGTCAACTCGGCCTGCGCTGCCGCGAGCTTTGTGTTGTGCAGCCAGGCTCTTGGCGCGCTGTGGAGGATGGCATTTTCCAGCATCTCGAGCGACCCATCGCGCGGCACATCGGACAGGTCGATTTCGACCGCCGCGAGATCGCGGGATCGTAGCAGAGCGATCTTGTTCTCGTCACAGGGATGCGTGACGGCCACCTCAACGAGCAGCCGCTTGCCGCCGGCCGTGGCGATGATGTCCGGCCGGATTGCGCCCATCCAAACCTCCTCTTCCACCGTGTCGAAGTGGAGTTCGGTCCCGGCTGCGATTAGTCGCTCCCTGCCGAAGTGGCTCGCCCTGACCTCGGGCAACGTTAAGCGCCGGCGCTCGCTAATGACTTGCTTCGCCAGGCGGTGTAACGCGGTCTCGAATGCGACTGAGGCCGAACAGCTATTCTCCGGGTCGGCTTGGTGGGCGAAGTGATGGGTCAGCACCTTGCCCTTCCGGGCCACCAGTGGCCGCTGGCAAGCTGGGCAGACACATCCGCAGGCCAGCCCTGACTTCACTTCCGAGATATGCACCAAGCGCCCGCTTGCGGCCTCTCCAAGCGGCAACAGGTCGTCGCTGAAGGAAAGGCCTTGCGTCTGTCTGCCAGCCACGATGGACGCCCAGATCCGGCTATGCCGAGCAGGCTGCTCATAGGGCGCCAGGGCACGAGGACGCAATATTACGGTGGGGGCGACCACCCGCCTCCATCCCCCTTTGTTCTCATTTCATGCCACTTTAGGGGCTGCCCGAATGTCCCGCCACGTCGAATACAGCCGAAAGCCAGCCTCCTCCCTGGACGCCCTTGAATCTGGCTGCGGGTCCAACGCCGTGCGGCCAGCCGGCCTGCTCCTGCGTGGCTGACCTGATTCGCCGGCTCCGGTGATCGCGCTGCGGCCACGGGGAGCCGATCGCGGACATAGCCCGGGAGCCGGGTCTGCGTCTCAGGCCTTTCCCTCACGAGCCAAAAACGACCGCACGCAACCCACACCAGACGTAAGCTGCAAAATTCGAACACGACCTACGCCGCGTCGAAGCCCACCGCCCTTCCTCACGTAGGGGCCGCGTCTCAACAGCGCCTGGACACCACCGCCGCTCAGGCCGCAGCGACGGGCTCCCGAGACATGGTGTTGCCGCCCAAAGAATGCATCGCAACGCCAGGCAGGCGCCGGGCGGCTTCGGCGACGTGGCGGTGGTGCGTGAAGAGAACTACCTGCGTCCGCTCACCCAACTCGGCCAGCACGCTGAGTCCGCGCTCAAGTCGCTCCTCATCCGTTGTGACGAACAGGTCGTCGGCGAGGAAGGGCATCGGCCCCTCGGTAGCAACGCGCCGTTCCACCGCGGCAAGACGAAGCGAGAGAAAAAGCTGGTCGCGGGTCCCCTCGCTCATGCCCTCCACGTCGCAAGGGCCGCCGTCCGCGCGCACGCCCTGAAGTTGCGGATGGCCGACCTCAGGGTAGCTCGCCTCCAGCCGGACGAAGGGGTTGGGCCCGGTGCCCGCGAGGCGGGCGAAGATCTTGCTGCCGCGCGCGAGCAGCGGGTCCTGGTTCTCCGCCCGGTAAAGCTCAATCGCGCGCTCAAGCATCGCCTTCGCGGTCGTGGCCACCGCCCAGCGCTCGGCCAGCGACGCAAGCTCCTGAGCCGCGATCGCCGCCTCGTGGGCGTCAATGGCCGCGGCGCGGCGTCCCTCGAATCCGTCTAGGGCCTGGCGGGCCTCGGCCTCGTCCCGCAGCGCCCCTTCCAGTTCCTCCTGAAGGCGGGCTTCCTCAGTCTCAAGGGCGCTCAGCTCGGCCGCCACTTGGTCTGGCGGGCTCGCCCGCACCTCGGCCTCCAGCTCCGCCTCGGACATCCCGTCGGACGCCGCTAGCAGATCCGCCTCGGCTTTGCCGACCTCCTCCCGCTGTTTCCCGGCCGACGCTACCCGCGCCGAGATCGCGGGCACCGCCGCATCCGTCTCCGCCCCGACGATGAACCGCAGCCGCGCGCATTGCGCCTCGGCTTCGTCCAGGGCCACGGACGCCTTCCGCAGCTCCTCCTCCGACTCGGCCACCGCCTTGCTCGCCGCCTGCGCCTGGGTGTCCGCTTCCCGCGCAGCGGTCAGCAGCTTCATCAGGGCTTCAACCGTCTCAAGAGGCTGCATGCCGGGGTCGGCGGGAAGCGTCTCGTGCGGGATCTGACCGGCGGCGGCGATCGCCCGGGCGCGGAACGCCTCCAGGGTCTCCTCGGCCTTGAAGAGCTTGGTCTCCGCCGTGTTGAGGAAGGCCACGCGCTGACGAATGCCCTCCCAGGCCGACAAGACGGCGGACGCCTCGCGTGGCGAGGCGTCCGCGGACAGGCCGAGGCCTGGCATCGCGGCCGCCATCTCGGAGCGCCGCTCCTCGGACTTCTTCGCCGTCTCGGTAACCTTCGCCTGCGCGAGGGCCACCCGACCGGCCTCTGACACCACCTTCGCCTCGGCAGTCCGACGCTCGGCCGCCGCCGCGTCCTCCTTCGCGATCCGCCCTGCGGCGACCGCCTGCAATTCGGCGACCGTCTCGTCGCCGCCGAGATCCGCGCCGAAAGCTCCCGTCGCCCGCACGAGCGCCTCCCGGACGCGCGCCACCTCCGCCTCGGCCAGCGCGAGCGCCTCGATCTTCTCCCGCCGCTCCTTCAGCTCGCGCAGCACGTCATCGCGCCGGAGCAGCCACGACCGCATGTCCTCCGGCGTGCGCGGCGAGACGCCCGTGCCTGCCCAGGCCGCCTGCCACTTGGCATGGGCCGCCTCATCCAGGAGCGCCGCCTCCGCCCGCGTCTCCTCCGCCGCGCGCAGCTCCACACGTAGCCGGGCGGCCTTCACGCTGGCTGCCTCTTGCCGCTCCACCCTCCCCGCTTCGTCGGCCCGGCGGTCGGACAGCCGATCGGCGTCGCGGGTCAGCGCGTCCAAGCGGTCCGGCCCGCCTTCGGCCAGCCTCGCCGCCTGCTCCGGCGACGGCTCGCGGCCCTCCACCCGTACGGCGCGGATCGCCGACCAGAGCGCGTCGCGCCGTCCGCGCGCCTCCTCGACGACGGCGCGGGTGGGGACGGCGCCACTGGACGCCACGACGGTGGCCAGCTCGGCCTCCTCCCGCTCGACCTCGACCGTCAGGCGGCGGACCTCCGCCTCGGCGGCAGCGACGGCCTGCCGGGCGTCGCGCATGGCCGTCTCGTGGCGCTGGACGGCTTCCACCCCGGGGAAGAGACGCATCTCAAGACCATCGGCGCCCGCGTCCCAGCCGCCGAGCGTTGCGAGAGCGGTGGCGAGCTTGCGCTCCGCCTCTGCGCCCGCGCGCTGCGCGGCAGCCCGGCGCGCGAGCAAGTCGGCCGCCTTCGGAAGGTCAGCGACAAGAGTCTTGATCGCCGACACGTCGATGGGTGCGGGCAAGGCCTCGAGCACGGCCACAGCGATCCGGTGCTGGTCCCGGGCCGCCTCGAGCGCGGTGGCGGCGGACTGCGCCTGGGCGTCGGCCTCCAGGGCGGCGTCGATGAGCTCGCGCAGTTGCACCGCCTCGCGCAGGGGCGGGACGCGCGTGGCGATTTCCCCGACCTCGCCCTGTAGCCCGAGGTCCCGGGCGTGGCCGCGCAGCGCCTCAGTCGCCTCCCGGACGTCCGCTTGGGCGCCGACGGCGTCCGAAATGGCCTTTCTGACCAGGCTCAGATCGCCGTGCAGGGCAGTAATCTCCATCGCGAGCGCGAGGACGGCGTCCGGGGAAGCAATTCCTTCCAGCCGGTCGCGGGCCTTATCGAGCGCCTCGGACGCGCTGGTCAGGCGCTGGGCTGTCTTCGCGCGCTCCAGCCCCGCCTTCTGCCAGAGGTCGTCGAAGTCGGGCGGCAGGACGGGTAGATCGGCGAGAGCGTCCAGGCTCCTCCGCGCATCCTGGAGGCGCCGGAGCAGGGGGGCGACGCGGCGCACGCGCTCGAGGCGCGACTTGCTCCGGCGGATGGCGAGGAGCGACTCGGCGCGCTCTGCCCGGCAGCGCCCCGCATCCGCGAGCCGCTCCTCCTGCTGCTTCCACTCGTCCGGACGCAGCGCGCCCTGGCGGGCCGCGTCGCGGGCCTTCTCAAAGCTGTCCAGTGTCTTCCAGATCGGCTTCGTGGAAGCCCTGCGGGCGAGGTCGCCGATCTCGTCCAGTTCCTCTGACAGGCCTTTCAGGGCCCGGCCGATCTCGGAGAGCCCAGTCCCGGCCTCGACAAGGGAGCGAGCCAGGTCACCCCCTTCCTCGAGCATCCGCAGCCCGCCTTTGCGCAGACCTTCGTGGTCGAGAGCGAACATCGCCTCGAACTCTTCCCGCGTCAGGCCCCTGATGAAGGGCTGCAAGGTGCTCTCGGGCAGGCCCGTCTCGGTGCGGCCCGCCGTCAGCAGGGTCTGGCCGTTGCCCTTGCGCCGCCGGACGACCAGCACCTCCCCATCGACGTTCCGAAGCTCGGCGCCGATCCGCAGCGCGTTGTTGCCATGGCGGAGGCCGATCTGCGAGCGCAGGTGGATGCCGTAGAGCAGGTCGCCGACCGCCGTCCGCACGGTCGACTTCCCCGCCTCGTTCGGCCCGTAGACGATATGCAGCCGGACCCCGTCGCCGCGGAAGTCGAGCCAGGTGTCGGTGAAGACCCCGTACCGGTCGAGGTGAAGCCGGTCGATCCTCATGCGCCGACCCGGCCGGTGATGCGCCGCAGCACAGAGGCTTGGTCGAGGGCCAAGAGCCGGTCGCGCCCCTCCGCGTTCCTCCCGTCCACGTCCAGCAGCGCGAGCACCTCGGGCGGCAGGCGAGAAAGGCCGCTGGCCACGGGGGCAAGGATTTCGCCGAGTTCAGCCTCGTCGGCGCCGATGCGCTTGATGATCGGCGCGAAGGCGGCTGTCTGACCCTCCGCAGCGGCCACCGCCGCGTGGCTGGTGCGGACCTCTACCTTCTCGATCCAGACGTCGCCGCCGCACTGGAGGGCCACGCCGGTGCACTCGGCGAGCAGCGTCGTGGGGTCGCCCGCGAGCGAGACGTGGGCAGGGCAGGCGCCCTCAAGGACGATGCGCACGGCAAGGGTGCGGTCGCCCGACGCCTGGACCTCGCGCATAAGCGCCGCCGACACCAGTGGGCACACCTCGGAAACCGTCGATGCGGAGGAGACGTCGACCGCTAGGCGCGCCCAGCGGACAACATCGATCGGCACATGCTCCAGGGCGCTCACGCGGCCGCCCTCCACCGTCGCGACCACGAAGCCCTTTGGGCCGCACTCGCGGGAGTGGCGCCCCTGGAGGTTGCCGGAGAAGATGACGTGAGGATTGCGATCTACCACTTCGTGGCCATGCACGTGCCCGAGCGCCCAGTAATCGTAGCCGCGGTTGCGGAGATCCTGCACGGAGCAGGGCGCGTAGGGGGCGTGCCCTGGCCGCCCGTCCAAGGAAGTGTGGAGCAGCCCGATGTTGAACCAACCCGCCTTCGGCGCTGGGTAGCGAAGCACAAGGTTCTCTGGCACCTCGCGATGGGGAAAGCTTTGGCCGTGAACTGCCACCTCCAGGCGGGGGATCTCCCATGTCGCTGGGGCGCGTGCGCCGAACTCGTGGACGTTCTTCGGCCACGTCACCTTCCTCGACATGGCGTTCGCTGCGTCGTGGTTGCCGCGGATCAAGGCAACCGGGATGTCCGCGTCGCTGAGGCGCGCGAGTTGCTTCAGGAGGAAGAGGGCAGAGTTGAAGTCGGCGGCCTGCGTGTCGAACAGGTCACCCGCCACCACCACGAGGTCGATGCGCTCTTCGAGCGCGTAAGTGACCATCTGCTCCAGCGCCCGGCGGCTGGCGTCCGCCAAGTGCGAGGCGCGCTCCTGCGCGCGCTGCCGGAGGCCGGTCAGCGGGCTGTCCAAGTGGAGGTCGGCAGCGTGGATGAACCGCATCGGCTCAGGGTGCGAAAGCCGTATCCAAATCGCAAGCGGAACAGGCCTGGAACATTCTAAGCGAGCGGATCTTCGTCTGAATCGCGGGACGTTTCTTGGGGTAGTTCGTCGATCTTGCTGGACCTAGCGGCAGCATAAGCAGCCGCTCTCCGCCCCATACGGTCATGGACCTCAAACATGCGCTTGCCCGCCATGGCTTGAACCGTGAACTGTCGGGTCAGGAAGACGCTGCTGCTGGTCGACAACTGTATTGCGCTGCTCCTCCCACAAGTTGGGCATGGGCTCGAGCAGCGCAGGTAGCCCAAGATCAGCTGACTGCCGCCCATCCAGAATCGTCACCACGATGTCCGGCGCCAGCAGGGTTAACCGCAGCATTTTGCCGAGATAGGACCGGTCGATCCGCTCGGCGGTGGCCAATTCGCTGAGCGAGGCGTATCGCCCGCTCTCCAACAGCCGCTTCCACCGATGCGCCCGAGCCAGCGCCTTCACCAGGGCCGGGTCGGCCCGCGTGCGCGCCTGTGCGGCGCCAGGCCTACTGCCATCCGGCGTGACCACCAGCTTCCGCCCGCCACGTCGGCGGATGGTCAGCGGGACGCGGACCGTGACGCTGGTGGCCGCCGTCATGCGGCCCTCCGGGTCTCGGCACCGATGCCGGCGAGATCCCGCACCAGGCTGGCCAGCCCCTCCAGCCGCAGCCGGATGTCGGCACCGCTGGGGCTGACCTCGACCCGCTCCACCAGCAGCCGGACGATGCGGGCCTGCTCGGCCGGGAACAGTTCGTCCCACAGCGGGTCCAGCCGCTCCAGCGTGGCCAGGGTCTCCGCCTCGGTCAGGTCCGGCGCCTCGGCCCGCGCCGCCCGCCAGGTACCGACCACCACCTCCGGCTGCCGCAGCAGCGCCCGGACTTGGTCGATGACCGCCGCCTCGATCTCGGCCGCCGGCAGCCGCCGGACCGGGCAGTCGTCGGCCGTCCCTTTCAGCACGGCCTGACTGACGTAGTAGCGGTAGAGCCGCCCACGGCGCCGCGTATGGGTGGGCGACATGGCGCGCCCGTCCGGCCCGAAGATCAGGCCCCGCAGCAGGGCTGGGGTCTGCCGCCGGTTCTGGTTGGCGCGGACCCGCGGGCTCTCCTGCAGGATGGCGTGGACGCGATCCCACAGTTCCCGCAGCACGATGGCCCGGTGCTCGCCGGGGTAGACCTTGCCCTTGTGGCTCACCTCGCCGAGGTAGGTTCGGTTGTTCAGCAGTCGGTAGAGCGCCCCCTTGTCGAAGGGCCGGCCGGTCTTGGTCAGCACGCCTTCCGCGCGCAGCCGCCGGACCGCCTCACCGAGACGAAGGTGACGTCGTTGGCGTCGAACACCTCGACCAGCTTGGCGAAGTGCATGGGGGAGACCCTGCGCCGGATACCCCTGCCGTGCCGATCGTGGCGCAGCGCGCCCTGGCCGCGCCGGCGACCGTCGACCGCGCGGCGCGAACTGTCGAGGTGGTGTGGTCCACCGGCGCCCGGGCTCGGAACCACGTGGTCGGACTCGGCGCCATCACCGAGGAACTCGACATGCGCCCAGAGGCGGTGCGCATGGCTGCGCTCCGCTCCGGCCAGGCGCCGGTGCTGAACACCCACCGCCGGGGCGATGCCCGCGATGTGCTGGGCCGCGTGACCGCCGCCCGCCTCGAGGCTGGTCGGGGCTACGCCACCCTGCAGTTCAGCACCGCGGCCGATATCGAGCCGGTCTGGCAGCGGGTGGCGGAGGCGGTCGCCTATGCCCAGATCGGCATCGTCGGCTTCGATGGCCAGATCGAGCTTGAGGCGCTGCGGCTCTACGGCCTGCCGGAGCACGCCCCGGCGCTGCTCTGCGGCACGCCCAGCGTGCCGGTGGGCCAGCGCGAGTTCGCCGCCGAGGTCTCTTGGGACTTGCCCAACCTGGCCCCGGGCGCCACCAGCCTGCTCGACGTGACGGTCACGGGCTGCCGGCAGGGCGACCTGGCTGATGCGGCCCTGGCCTCCTCGACCCGCTTCATCGAACTCGACGCCGCGGCCTGGACCAACAACACGGTCCGGGTGATGGCGCGCAACATCTCGCCCACGGCCACCTTCGACCTCGGCCCGGCCACGCTCTCGGTGGCGGTCACGAAGCGGCAGGTGCCGTAGCGCTTCAGAACAGGCAGCCCGTCATCCGCATCCGTGTGTTCAGCAGCACCAGCCCGCGTGCCAGCTGGTTAATGATGAACAGGATCATTTAGGGGCCATCGTCATCCGCATGGGCCCAAGCGCAGCGGCTCTTCCCGCTAACCCGGGCCAAGCTTGGAGTCACACAAATCACAATTTCGATACCGCGCTTGCTGCTTATTGAGAACGGTTGCCTACCCTAGAAAAGAAATGTGATACCAAAGCAGATGCAACCATGCCGCGTGCGGCAAATGCGCTCCTTTCTGACTCCGGAGGAGCATACGCGGCGGGGCGCAAGTCTCGCCGACTGCGCGTGGTTGGGAGGACACGGCACGATGCGCCGACTTACATCGCTGCTCAAGCTGCGTCGTATGCGTTTGCCCTCTCCTGCCGTGGTCCGAGGAGCTCTGGCCGCCGCACTAGTGTTGTCCACTCCGTCGTTCGGTCACAGCCTCGACTTCTCTGCCTGCTGGCGCGCTCGGCCTACTGCAGAGGCGGAGTCGTGGTGGCTTTTCGCGCGCAACTGGCAAGATCTCGAGGCGGCGGCAGATCCGCGCGAGGCCTCCCCCTTTGCGCGCATCGGCTGGGAGCGCGTGGCAAGGGCATTGGCGACTGTAGCTCAGGAGCCGGAGACCCTGCGCGCCCTGGGGACGGGTGATTTCAGGCCGCTCCTCGCTGGCGCGGACCGGGAGCGGTATTGTCGGGGGCTGGATGCCGTTGTTGGTAGCACGGCAGCGGGCACCCTGGATGTTCCGCTGCAACTTATCGAAGCGCGTGCAGTACTTGAGGCGCTTGCGCCTGTGGTGCCCGATATTCTTGCAGATCTTGTCAGCCGCCCCGCGCCCAACCCCGGTCAGGTGGAGGAGCGGGTTAGGGCGGAGCTGGGCCGCGTGACGCTCGATCGGCGTCTCGGCGGGCAGCTGCGCTTGCTCGCGACCGAAGTGGGTGATGCCGCGGCGTGGCCAGTAAGCCGGCCTGACGACTGGCCGCGCGACCAAGCGTGGCCACCGACACGGGAACTACTTCTTCAGCTCTCAGAAACGCTTGCAAGCCCCCTGCAGGATGGCCTCAGGATCTGCGACGGGAAGCAGATTGCCGTCTCAGCACAACTACGCCAGCAACTGCAGTCCGCCCGTGCGCTCGCAGCGAAGCTTGCCGGCGCTGTCAGTGCTTGGTCCCAGACATGTCTGAACGCTGTTGAGGAAGCGACCGCCGCGCGTCCGGATCTGATGCCCGGCGGGGGCCTTGTCGAACCCCACTATATCGGGACGGCTGAGGTCCCGGGTGGCGCAGCTGCGCAGGACCAGGCCGGCGCAACGCCACGGCCGGCGCTCCAGGACATCGCCGGCTCGGCCGACTCCTATGCTCTCGTCCTTGTGCGCGAGTCGGAGGGCCGGCCGGCCGAGACGCTTCCCCTAGGGGTCGTGGTCCGGAACGTGGAGAGCGTCCGTGACGATCGTGGGATCCGGCGCCCGCGGCGCTACGCGGTCAACATCATGTCTCCGAGCATCGAATCCGTCCGCATGGACGCCTTGGCGCCGACGCTGGGCAGGCTAGGCCTCCCCGCCTTCATGCGCCTGCGCGGGGCCAGGCCGGAGATCTCGAGCGATTTTCGCAACATCTCCCTGATCCTGGAGGCGGGCGTGCCAGCGCTCGGCCTGCAAAAGGAGTTCGAACTGAGGCTCGTCGTCGATGGTAAGGAGCAAGACCCTCACAGGATCATAGAGGCTATCCGCAAAGATCTCGAACTCGAAATCCGCCAACGCGTCGACGAGGCGCGCCTGGCACTGCGTCTCGAAGGCATCGGCAGCCCTCTCACGCTTGAAGTGCAGGACTACCGCTTCGATGCGGCGCGTTCGGCGGTCCGCATCAATGCGCAATTCGAGGTGCCGTCACCAAGCTGGTTGGCCCTCGCTGCGGGCGAATCGGCAGCGCCGCTGCGCTTTGAGGCGGCGCTTGACATCGATCTGCTCGCGGAGCGGCTCGGCCCCAAACTGATTGCGGCGACCCTGCCGGCCGAGCTCTTGCCCCGATTCGCGCGGTTCGTAAGTCAGCGGCTCGATGCTCTAGAACTGGGCCGCGGGGCCTGCGTGCAGACCTTCGGCCTGGAGGTCGTGCAGACGCCATCGGGGGCAATTCGGCTGGTCGCCGCACTGAAGACGAGGGACGCCCCTGTACGCCACAGCATGGTGATCCCGTGGTCCGGCCAGCCCGATGAGGTCGTCGCTTCGGTGATCCGCGCTGCGGGTCTCAGCGGAGAGATGCTCGCAGCCTGTGCGCGCGATTGGCTGCTCGCTCGCGCCGGTCTCGACGTGCAGGCTTGGGTAAGAGGCCTAGAGGGGCGCGAGATCAGCCTGCTGGGTCTCGCCTTCGTGGTGCGTAACGCAACATGGGAGGGCGGCGTCAGAGGGCACCTCCGCGCCAATTTTGAGAGCAGGGATCAGCAGGGCCTTCGTTTGGAAGGCGTCACTGTCGGGGGCGGATGGCGTCCCGGACAGCCCCTGTCCGCACGGCAGATCTCGTTCGCGGGGGTCGCGCTGCCTCCCCGGCTGGTCGAGACCGCGATGCGCGCCGTCGCGCCCGGTCTCGACAAGCTCGTGTCGGTGCGCGGTGCGCGGATTGTCGACGATGGCGCAGAGGCCGACTTGACGCTCGCCGTCCCGGGCGTCGCCGATCCGATCGCAGTGGACGCCGTCCGGCTCTCGTTCTCCCAGGCCGGAGACGCGTTCCGAGGCGCGCTGCAGGCGCTCTTGCTGGATGCCGTGGAAAGGGAGGCGCGAAAGCTTGCGTCGAGCCTCGCTGCTCTCGGGCGCGTCCGGCCTGAAAGCATCCGTCTCGCCCGAGACCGCGGGACCGGCCGGCACCTTTCGAACCTACACTTGGCGGATCCGGGGAAGGGCCCGGAACTGGTGGTCCGAGCGGAGGCCGACGTCGGCTATGGAGTATTGCTGCCGTTTCTCGTGACGCTTCCTGATTTCAGGGTGCAGGTGGAGGATGACTTCAATGGTCTTGTGGCCCCCCTGCTCGGGTCCGTCGTCTCCGAGGTTGCAAGCGCGTTGGGCGGTCTGACGCTCGGCTCAGGGCTGGCAGTGGACGATGTCGAGCCGCTGATCGATGCGGCGAACAAGCGCTTCGGCGTCACCTTCACCGCTGACCTCAAGCTCGGCGACACGATCGGCTTCGGGGCGAGAGGTATCGTGCTCGACCGCCACGGCTTGGGGTTGCCCCCCAGCTTCACGGTCGCGGCGAGGCTCCCCGGCCCAGTCCCAATCCCTCCCCATTTCCAGCTGAACACCGTCGGCGGTACCCTCTGGCGGGAGCCTGCCGGACGGTTCGCCCTGAGCGCCGACGTCGCCTTCTTCGGCGATGATCCCGGATTCCTTCTTGTGCTGCGGGGGACGATCGAGGGAGATGGCCCTAGCCGAGTCCTAAGGACGGACGGGCACCTGTCGATCCTGCGCCACATACCGCTGTTCCGTACGCGCGGCACGGTGGATTTCAACCGTTCTCGCATTGACCTCATGAGCGAGACGGAGGGCCCGCTGGCCCGCATCCTACGCGTCGCGTCAGCGACGGTGATCGATGCTGGGCAGGGCCGTGTCGAGGGATCGGCTGAGACGTCACTCCTTGGGCTGAGAACGGCTGGCACCTTCTCTATCGGGCTTAGGGGTACGCAGCAGGCTGTCGTGAGCGGCGAGGCGCGGTGGCCAGGCGTCGGTACTGCCACGCTCGGCATCACCTCTGGGGCGGACTTCCGCAACCCGAGCGGCCGCGGCTCGCTGGACCTCAGCGCGTTCGGGCACCGGGTGTCGAGCGCCTCCGTTGGCCTCGACCTCTCCAAGGCGGATCTGAGCTTCCGTGCGTTCGGCGCCAAGGTGCGCATCATCGCCCCGTCGGTCACCCGAATCGACGCCCGCGTCATCGAGCGCGCAATCCGCGCCCTGCTGGACTTCAAGCTTGACTGGAATGCGCTAAAGAACCGCCAGATCACCATCAACCTGCTTGACCCGGGCGGCAACCCGACCGACCAAGCGGCCGGGGGCGGTGACCCGCTCGACGGCAGCGCTTCGGAGCAGGCCGAACGAGCGCCTGCGCCGGAGCCTGATCCGCGCAACCCGAACGCCACGCCGCCTCCGACGCCCGATCCGAACCCCGGCACCGTCGCAGGCCGCGGCAACTTCAACTGGACGAAGGTAGGACCTGTTCGCGACCATTGCGCAGAACGCTCCGACCATGTCGGGCCTTTCCGTACCCCTGCAAGCCACAACCGGGCCACGGAGGCCGAAGTTAATCTTTGGTGGCTTGAGACCCCAGTGCTACCGGGTCACGTCTTTGAAGCGGATGTCGTCGAACAAGCTAACTTTGCCTGGCTTAACGGTAGCTGGACGCGCATCGCATCGAGAGCGGTGTACGAAGCCTCGCGCAATGGGACAGTGGTCGATTGCTTCGATGTGGCCGACCTTCCGTATCAGAGCTTTCATTTTCCCGACATTGGAGGGCCCGCCGCAGAGAGCAGTCAAGTCGCGGTCGTGGCCCCGGCAGACGGTGAGCCCAGGCTCCAGGTGCTTGTGTTCCGGTACCAGGCGGAACCTTTGGGCCTGCCGCTGCCGTCGGGCGCGGACCGCGTGATCTTCGATTCCGACCTAGCTACAGCGCGACGGAACGGTTGGCGTATGACGGAGGTGGGCGGTCATCTCCTGCGGACGCTCGCAGAGGCCGTGGCTAGGAAGGACCGCGAGTGGACGGTGCAACGCGTGCATTCGCTGCCTCCTTCCGATCTTGTGCCGGGCTGGCGGCTCGAGCCGGCCTACGTTCTGGACCGTCTCAGATACGACAACGTGCGCGAGATCTCGATCGAGCGACCGACCCTTGGCGGCCTTCCCGGCAGTAAGCAGTGGCGCAACTCGCCACCTCCTGCAGCAGATTTCTATCGGATACTGGAGCGGGAGCCGAGCGGACCGATCGCGCGCCTTCTCGCTGCCGCGCCGCGCTTCGATCGTGACCTCCGCCTGTTGACCGACCGGGAAAGCCGCTGCGCCCTGCTCCAGGCGACAGCCCCCGGCGGGCTCTTCCTGGTTGCCCTGCACGATCAGCGCCACGGGGTGGTGCTCCTCACCCGCCCGCGCACGGTGGCCGGCGACGCCCATGAGGACGCCCTACGGCTTCTTCGCAGCCTCTGCGACACCTTGGCAGGTTGGGGCCGGGACTCGGAACTGGTGCTCGGCGGCGCCAGCACGGCAGGCGAAGTACCCATCGCGGCCGGTCGTTACGTTATTGACGACCGGACGGCGATCTGGTGGCTCGCGTGGCCACGGAATGGTGGCCCGACTCCCCGGGCTAGCGACGGCTCGAGCCCAGTGGAGCGACGCTGCCTGGGCGAGCCGGAGTTGATCGACGCTCTCAATAAGAATGGCGACCTCGTACGCGACAGCACGATCCTGAACTGGTCTTCGGCGAACCACCGTCGCCAGATGCTGTCGATCCTTGCCGGCCAGCCCAGCGACTGGGCGCCGTACTTTCGAGCGAACCCACGTGGCGTGTTCCTGGCGCGCGCTCAACCCGGTTCCTGCCAATGACGAAGGTGCGTCCTGCCTCCAGGCCTGGTGACGGACGGCTGCATATGCAGCCCTCCCTGACGGTGCAGTTGCTGCTCGCGGTCGTCACCGCCGGCCTTTCGCTGCTGCTCTACGGAGCAGCTCTGCAGCAACTGCGAGGGCAATTGGCGGATGCCTATCGCGCGACGCCGATCCTGCGCGTCATCCTCGAGGACAGCGCCGGCAAGGCCCTTCTCCCGGTGGCCTGGGTCGGTGCGGGGCGGCTGCACGACACACCGGCTGGCGCGCCACAGCAGGAGCCGGACGCCAGCGGCACGACGGCACCCGCCCCCTCCACCGGCAGACCGGAATTCGCTGACGCACGGCCGCCGACCCGCGCCGACCTCTTCGAGGTGCTTAGAGTGCTGGGAATTGTGGAGCCAGACCGTGAGCTATCCGAGTTCACAGGCGAGCGGGTCGGTGAGGCGGACCGGCCGGTGCAAGAGCTCATCGCACACATGGAGGCCGTGGTCAGGGATGGCGGGCGGGATCTGCGGGACATCGGACAACTGTGGTTCGTGACGCGTCTTGCAGCAAGGCTCGGGAACGCCCATGGCGGCTGCGGGGGGGCGCCGTCGTCGGTGTGCTGGGAGGCCGCACTGGCCCAGGCCTTGGCGGGATATCCCGGAAGATCGGAAGCGTTCCTCCGACAGGCCCGCGACAGGCCGCGCAGGATAGGAGGCGGCTGCCAGTGCGCGTGGACGGAGAATGGCGCGCTGTCGGGTGTGCCGGGCCTCACGAGCTACGCCTTCTCATTCGGGAGCGACGCGTTGGGCGACACCGCCGCGGCGCGCGCGCTGTTGCTCCTCGCAGGCGCTATTCCGCTCGAAGCGGGCGCTCCGGCCCCCGCAGGCTCAGGGCAGGCGAGCGCTGCGTCAGTGCCGGAGGGTGCCGCGGCGCCGCAGCCCGCGGCCGAGGAGCAGCGCGCGGCAACGCAGGTCGCCGAGGTTTTCATCCGCAGGTTGCTCAGCCGCGCCCGCACGGCACCGGATGTCGAGACTGAGCGGTTCTGGATCGACATGCTCCAGGGCTGGCCTCAGCTCCTCCTCGTCTGGACGACGCTCCTGTTGACGTCCTTGATCGCGGCTAGGACATTCATGCGCTGGCGCCTCCGCCGCGAGGTTCGGTGGCTCACCGAATGGCTTGCCAAGCAACGCAGGCTCGCACCACCGCACGGACAGCAAGGCCGGGCTGTGGTGCAAGACATCGTCGCCACGCTGGACCGGTGGCTCGCGTCCGGCAGGAGGTCCGCCGGAGAGAGGCTCTGGAGCTCCCCAGGGAGGAACGGATCTCCGGCTGGATCTGCTGCACAGCTACTGAGAGATCGGTACCCGCGCGTTGCCACAAGGCTTGAACGACTGCTCTGGTGCCACCATGCGGGCCACATCAGGAAGGACAGCCTGGCTCTTCTTATGGCCAGCAAGGCGGTAAAGCGGCTCCTGGTCGGGGAGCCGCAGCCCGAGCTGTTCCGGGAATTTTGCGAGGCCCGCCGCGCGATCGTGGATGAAACGGCTTGGCTGCCGAGATACTTGGCCCGCGCACTGCCTGCGCTTGGGTTCATCGGCACTGTGCTCGGCATCCTCTACGGGCTGAGCGGCGCCGACTCAATCGTGCGCGCGGCGGGTCAGGAAGAGCGCGCGGCGGCCATGTCTGTTGTCACTGGCCCCCTGGGGCTGGCCTTCTCGACGACCTTCTTCGCGCTTGCCGCCGGCCTGGTGACTGGTTTCCTCATTGATCGGGAGACGGCGAGGGAGCGTCTGCTGCTCCTCGAGTTCGAGGAGGCGCTGATCGAGGCGATCGATCCGGCGGAGCACGCTCCGGCGAGCGTCCGAGGAGCCGTCACGCCGCAAGCGGTGGGGGACTGAGGTGCGCGCGGACCAGGACGGCGATGGGGCCCTCTCGCTCAGCTTCGTGGACTGCATCAGCTGCGGCCTCGCGGCCGCGATCTTTCTCTTCGTCGTCTTCGGCGTCGTCCTCGGCACACCAGGCTCGAATGCGGGCCTCCTCGGCGAGGCCCCTCCCGCCGAGGTGCGCGGCGCGTTTGGCAGGGAGCCGCTCGACCTGGAGGTGCGGTTCGACCAGCCGGTCGAGATCGGGGGGGCGGCGCCGGGCGATGCAACGCTTTCCGGGTGGCTCGTCCCAAGCGGCGGCAACGACCGGGTCGTGGTCGCTGACGTACAGCGCCCGCTTGCCGCGCAGGGGAAGTTCGCGATCGGGTTCCTCAGGAGGTTCGATCGCGGTTTTGCCGCTCGGGCCAGCAATCAGTCGTTCACCTCATTGAGGGAGACAGGTCTAGAGGTGTACGCAAATTCTGCGCCGTCCGGCTGGATACTGATCCACCGCTCCTACGCCACCACGATGTTCAGGTTCGATTGCGCGGCGCGTCCGGACAGCCGAAGGTACCGGATCATCAGCCGGATCAACCACCGGACGATGCGGCCGGAGAGCGGATGCGAGATCAAGGACGGCGGCTAGCACGCGCCCGGACGGGCGGCGCCGCCACCGCATTGAGCTTCCTGGATGTCCTGGCGAACGCGCTCGGGGCGATGGTGCTCCTCTTCGTCGCGCTCGCTGCGCTTCAGGCCCCGCAGGCGGGCGGCAGCAAGGCAGCCATCCCGTTCGTGCGGTTCGAGTGGACGGTGCACCAGGATCCGGGGGCGCTGCTGCGCATCCGCGTGACGCCTCCCTCGGCGGTGATCATGAGGTACGCGCCCGAGCCGGCGGTGGAGCACACCGCGTTCTACGTCGGCGTGGACCAGCTTGAGCGGGCGGCCGGCCCCGCGCAATGCACGCTGCCCGGCATGCGATCGCATTCGCTCATCGGGTTCGACGTGGCTTGGTCGCCCAACGCAGCCTACGCTGCCAGCGACGATCCGAACAGGCCGCTCCGGAATCGTACATTCGTGCTGCGCCTGCACGACCCGGAGCCCGGTTCCTGGCGGGCGGACGCCATGTATTTCGACCGCGCGGACGGCGTCCTGCTCAGGCGTGACCCGCTGCATGTGACGCTCACGACCTCGACCGATCGATCCAGCTCCGCCGATCCGCCGTTCAGGGAGACATTCAGGCTTGCGTTTGGCGAACTGCTTGAAGGGCCGCGAATCAGCATAGGAACCGCCGCTCGGCCGCTTTGGGGAGACGAGCCGCGTCTTGCAATTTGCGGCGTAGAATGGACAAGGAAGTGATGTCGCCTGGGTCGAAGACCACCGCATCGTCCATCCGCTCAGCGATTCGCGCGTGCGGTTGCCCGGCAAGTTCATTACCTGGCAGTCAACCAACCCAGCGGAGTGTCCGGATTGGGGAGCACCCTACGTCCGGAAGATTGACTCCGTGCTAGAGGAGGCGCTTGTGCGGAAATCATTGAGCTTGTCTGCAGTCGCGGTTTCGTTGGCGATTTCCGCGCCAGCATCAGCGGCTGAATGGTATGAGACGGCAGGCACGACCTACGGCGCTCCGTCCAGACTCGCTTGCCAAACCGTGTACAACAGTCGGGACCTGGGACAGAAGCTTGGGAACGTTCCCTTCAGCCTCCGTGGCCAAGTGACCTCCGATCGCCATTGGGCGCGAATGACGCGAGCTCAGCGGAATCAAGTCACCGGCGGTGCCACGAGCGGGCAGAAGGTCCTCGCTTCAGCGACATTGGACGGTAGCTGGCCGAGGGTCCTAGGTGACCTCTATGGGCAAGTGGCTGACGCCAAGGTACCATACTGGGTCCAAGGGGCCGCAGCAGTCGGTTCTCTGCCATTGCCACCGCTCGCTGGCCTAACGCTCGGCGGTGGGCTGACTTTGCTCGATTGGGCGCTCGGTCCAGGCAACGCTGCGCGTTCCACGGCGAATGAGGTCGCGGTGCTGATCCGCTCCGGCGGAACACTCGAGCGTCACTTCGCGATCAGTATCGACTCTCAGGAGCGGCCCTGGCTCAACCAGCAGCTCGTTTTCCGTACCACGGTCAACAGCCAGCCGCGTGCCTACGTGCTCTGTTCGACGCGCTACCCGCTCGAGCTTGTGAACTGATGGCGAGAAAAGCTCTGCGGCATGTGGGTAGCGAGCAGTCTTTGTACTTCGCCCCTGCTGGGTCGGCATCGAGCTCCAGAGACGGTTCGCCCCCGGTTCCTCTCGCCACACCATTCCTTCCTGCAAACTCGCTCTCCGGTTGGCCGACCGGCGCCTGGAACCGCAGGTTGCGCCAGGGTGAGCGCAGGGACCTTAGGAGTGCTGGGGCCACGTAGGGCCGGAATTCTCTCTCCGGGTGGCGTTTCCTCTCCGGACCCGGGGACTTGGCCGATTTAGTCCCTAGGTTCGGACCTAGGCGAATGGGCGATCTCCAGACAGCAACTCCAGCAGCAGTTGGAAAACGAACTGCCCCGCCGTTTGGCTCTGGCGACGAACTCAGATCCGCCGCTGCTCAGAAGGAATCCTCGCCCACGCTAGAACGACCCCGCTCGTGCCGTGGGGCCCGGTTAGGAAGCTCCGCTCTTGGCCGAAAGCCGGCTGTCTGCTTTTAGGCGGATCAGGCTGGAAGCGGACCGTGATTTCACGACCCGTCGGCGGCGATGCGACGTGGAAACTAGGGCCTGTTTGGAACGGAATGGTCGACATCGCCGTCATCCCCCGGGGGCGCATCCGTGTTGGCGGCAATGTTGCGGTCCAGACGAACTATGTCGGAGCTTCCACCCAGGTCGGATCACCCCGCCGGGCGTACGAGTTTCAAGCGCCGCAGTTCATCCACGATCACCGGCCCGAGGCGCAGCGTGCCGATATCCTCGATTCCCGCCAACCACCTGCGCGCCGCATCAGGCGTCAGGTTGCTGTCGGGAAACTCCGGCTGGAGGGCCGCCGCGGCGATCCGGGACAGGCCGAGCTCCATGAACGACCAGCCGGACTTGGTCGAGATGCCTAACTCCAATGCCAACGGGAAATCGTAGACGTCGCCGATCAACCCTTCCTGCCCGGTCTCCCGAAGGACGATGTTGAGGATGTCGATGTACGCCTTGCCGAGCTGGACGAAGCGGAAGCGTACCTGGTCCTCGATGAGGTCGAACTCCCGGCGGACGACGTCGTCCACGACGATCTCGCCGGGATCCTGGACCCTGCTGGCGGGGTTCTTCTCGCGGATGATCCTGTTGGCCTCGCGCCTCTTCGCGTCGAACCTCCTTTGCCGCTCGACCGCCTTGGCGAGCATTACGGGATAGGGCAGCCCGCGCATCCAATCGAGAGCGATGCCGGACACGAGGACCGCGAAGTTGACGCTCCCCCCGTTTACCTCCCTGTGGATCCTTGAGAAGATCGAGCTGTACGACTTATTGGCCCCCTTCCCGAGCGGACTAACGGGTATCAGCCTGCGCGTCTTCCCCTCCTCGACCTTCTCCAGCATGTTGTCGTAGAGCCGACGCAGGCCGAAGGGGTCGACGGTCCAGTTGGTCGCCAGCAGCGTCGCCGGAAGACTGATCCGCTCGTTGGCGGCGATGCTCGCCTCGGTCAGGCGGGTGCGCAGCCCCTCGTCGAGGCTGCCGAGGGTACGGTCGACGTACCCGCGGACCTCGCTCCGGGCGGCCTTGGAGATAAGCAGCCCGGCGGCTGCCCTCACGCGCGGAGCGTCCTCATCATTCGGCAACTCGGCAGGCATGGCGCCGCCCAACGCCCCGAGCAAGCGGTCCGGAACCTCCGAGGCCGTCCGCAGGAACGCGGACTGGACCTCGTAGCCGACGAACGCGTCGAGGGGCTTGTCCGGCCAGTCCTCGTAGTCGACGAGGAACACGTTTCCCACGATGTCGGCGGACATTCGCCCGGCGCGCCCGGCGAAGTTCCACAGCGCCGCGGGAGCGAGCGGCTTCTTCGTGCCCCTTGTGGGCGTGTCGATGAAGACGTTCCGTGCCGGGAGGTTGATGCCCTCGAACAGCGTCGTCGTGCAGACGAGGAACTTCACATGGCCGTCGCGGAAAGCGCCCTCGAGGGTCTCGCGAAGGAGAGTCGGCATCCTGCCGTAGTGGAACGCTACGCCCTTCCGAATCATGCCGGCGAGCGTGTAGTCGGGATGAATGTGCTTCCTCACGAAATCGGAGATCGTGGCCAGCGTGGGGTCGCCGCCGTCCTCAAGGTCGTGGGACAGTTGCCGCGCGACCTTCTCCGCGTCCGTTGGGCCGGTCGCGTAGACGAGGGATCCCCCTGTCGAGCCCAGCTCGAGGGCCGCGGCGGCCAGTCGGCTGTCCGACACGTCAAAACCCCGCCCGCTCCGGTAGGTGCCGAGCCGCCGCGGACCGTCCGGCGTCAGTAGGTCCAGTTCGAGCGCGTTGCCGACTTCCGCCTTCCTCAACTGGATCCTGTTCTGGAGGACGGAGGGAAGCTCGGAACGCGCCACGGTGAGGTCGGGCGCGCCGATCGAGGCGCCGACCGCCTCGAAGCCGCGGGCACCCGGTGCGAGGAGCACGAGGCGGGTCGTCCCGCTTCGGCTGACCGCCTGCTCGACGCTATCCTGGAGGATCATCCCTCGGGAGCCGTCCGAGAGGTTCTGGGCCTCGTCGACGACGACGAGGTCGAACGTCACGGCCGAGGCGGCGAGCAGCACCTGGAGGCGTTCCTGTGTCAGCACGAAGACCTGGCGGTCCGGGCCGGAGGGGTCCTGCGTCGGCACGGTGGTGATCCTGACGTCGGCCGCCTCGCCGAGGCGCCTCTGGATTTTCGCGCTCACCTCCGACAGGAGCGCCCGCGTGGGAGCGACGTAGACGGCGCGGAAGGACGCCGCCCGCTCGACCTGCCGGCACAGGTGCTCGATGACGAGGAACGACTTGCCCGCCGACGTCGGCGCCGAGATGGCGATCGCCCGCGCGTCGGGCAGTTCGTCCCAGGCGTCCTTCTGAAAGTCGGTCAGGGGGATCCACTGGTCGCCGACCCTGACGGTGTTCATCTCGCGCGAAAGCGTCCGGCGGAGTGCGTCGAGGAACGAGGCCCCGGTCTCGGCACCCTCGCGCCTGACGCGGTCGAGCGCGGGGAAGTTGCCGAGGTCCGTCAGGATGCGGCGGCCGCGCTGGTACGCTCCCTCGTCGCCCCCCGCGACAATGAGCGAGTTCAGGGCGATGGACTGCGCCATGCGCCTGTAGGCGAGATCGTCCGTCTGGCCGATTACGTCGAAATGGTCGAGTGCGCGCTGCCTTGCCTCGCCCTCGAGCGCGTCTAGGTTCCCGAGGTCCGCGACGATCTCGTACTCGCGGAGGTACTGGCGGCGGTCGCCCAGGAACTCGGCGGCCGACGCGGCGTAGGACGCCACGCCCCGCCGGCCCTCGCTCGCCAGCTTCGACTCCAGGAAGTAGACCGTCAGCGCGCCGTTCTCGAAGACCGCGTGGATGCCGTCGAGCCCGTGGACGGGCATGTTGGCCGCCGTCTTCAAGGACATCTTGCTCGCCACCTGCGCGGCCCCGAGGTACTCCTGCACCAGGCAGTAGGCCAGCACTTCGCCCAGTTCGCTCGCGCGCTCGGGATGGCGCGCGTTGAAGTCGATGAAGAGGTCCTTGACGGCCCGGTAGCATCGCGCGACCGCCGTCATGTCCGCCGCGATCTCGCGGCGGAACCTCTCCTGCCTGCGCCGGGGGAGTGCGTAGTACATGCACTCCGTCCAGAGGATGTAGGCGAGGTCCTCCACCCGTGGCCTGTCCTCGCCGAACCGGACGTGCAGCAGCCCGGTCCGGGGGCCTTCCCAGGCTTCGTCATGGACCGCCCGGACGCAGCAGTTCACCACGCCGTCGATTTTCGAAGGATTCAGCAGGGTCGCGAGCGCGCGAGCGAGGGCTTCCGCCTCCGCATCAGGTCCGTCGCGATCCGCTCCGCCGTTCGCCATCCTAGCCCGAGGCACGGGCACCGGCGCTCGGGTTCCCCGGGCGGCGGCGTGGCGGGTATGATCTCGATTCGTTCGGCTGCATCGATCCGGCTCGTGCGGAAACGGCCAACTAGAGCCGATGGGCGGCCCAACCGCAACCTGAGGGCAAACGGCTTGTTGCTGTACACAAGATTTCATCGGGCGTTTGCGGGGGTCGGCGATCCCGACGCACTTCGCGGAGCACTCGATGGGCGACAAAGGAATGATCGACGACGGGGGTAGTCGCCAACGCCCCTGATCTGATCGTCATCTCGATGGAAATGACCTTACGAATGCGGCCAGGCGGCTCTCGAGGCTGGCCGCCGGTACCGAAGCGATCGCGTCGACGTCTTCATTAGAGCCAAGCCGACACGTGCAGTGACAGGTGCCACGCCCTCCGCTATCGGCGTCAGTCCGGTTTTCCGGCCCGGCCGCCACCGATCGTCAGGAAGCGCTCCAGCCAGATCAGGCTCTCAAGACCCAGGTGGTTGCTCGGCTCGTCGAGCAGCATGACATCGGGCTGCATGAGGATGATGCGGGCCAGCGCCACACGCATCGTCTGCCGCGATCAGGGGGGCTGTGGGGCTTGGCCAGCCCTATGGAAGCGTCGCCGGTCAACGGCCGCCTTTGCCAATCGGCCACGGCCTTGTTGTTCAGCCCCTACTGGACGAACAAGGCTCAAATGCTTGATTTCTTCGCTTGGACCTCGGCTCGAACACGCGGCGTCGTACGGGCTGAGCCGTGAAGACCCGCTGCCATAGGGCGTCCTCCTGCACACAGAAGAACGCACCAAGACACCTCGGGACCGCACCTAGCCAAGCTTGAAGCGCTCGATCACCGAGGCGACCTCGGCGCGGCCGATGGGCCGCCCGAACAGATAGCCCTGGCCCTCATTGTATCCGTTGGCCAGGAGGACATCCAACTGCTCGGCGGTCTCGATCCCCTCTGCCGTGGTGGTGATGCTCAGGCCAGAGGCAAG
>NZ_JAMZIK010000010.1 GCF_024178315.1 Siccirubricoccus soli
GCCTGCTGACCAAGGTGCCGAACCTGATCTTCGTCCACCCCTCCACCCCGGCGCGGAACGTGGCGGAGCTGGTGGCGCTGGCCCGGGCACGGCCGGGGCAGATGAACTATGGCAGCGCCGGCAGCGGCGGCTCCCCGCATATGTGCATGGAGCTGTTCAAGATGCGCACCCGCACGAACATCAACCACGTACCCTTCCGCGGCGCGGGGCCGATGCTGGTGGAGGCGGTGGCGGGGCGGCTGGATTGCGGCTGCGACAACATGCCTTCGGTCATCGGCCATGTGCGGGACGGCAGGCTGCGCCCCCTCGCGGTGACGGGGCGGGGCCGTGCCGCGGTGCTGCCGGAGGTGCCGAGCCTGCACGAGGCCGGGCTGACGGATTTCGAGGCGACGGCCTGGTTCGGCATCCAGGCCCCGGCACGGACGCCGGCGGCGGTCGTCGCGCGGCTGGGGCAGGCGGTGGACGCGGTCACCCGCGACCCGGCCTATCGCGCTCGGCTGGCCGATCTCGGCGGCGCCCCGCCCGGCCTGACCGAGGGTGACGGCACCAGCCCGGCAGCCTTCGAGGCCTTCATCACGCAGGAAATCCGCCGCTGGGCGGAGGTGGTGCAGGCGTCCGGCGCGACGGTGGACTGATACCCGGTTCGGAAAGTCCTGACTTTACGAACCAGGTATCGCGCGCAGGGTTGGTGTGGCGGCCGCGCGCCCGTGGGCCGACGTCGGTCAGTATTTCACGCGGCCGGTATGGTACCCGGCGCGGCAGGCGAGGCGTCCCCCGGCCGGCTGTCGCCGCGCCATCCGGCCGCAACCGGCCGCCCGCCGGCCTTCAGCCGCCGCGCAGCAGCGCCGCCAGGGCGGGCGCGACCCCGCCCACCTCCCGCCCCTGCGCCGCGGCGTAGCTGCCGCCCTGCGGCTTGGGCAGCTGCAGCCGCACCAGCATCTCCAGCAGGCCGACGCCGCAGGCCATGCCGTCCAGCAGCGGCACCAGGCTGTCCGGCTGCAGCTTCGGCGCCATGCCGGCCAGGGCGGCGCCGCCCAGCACCACCGCATCCGCCCCCTGCGCCACCAGCGCGCCGAGCCCGGCCCGGAGCTTCCGCGCCACCCCGTCCGGGTCGCGCACCGCCTCCTGCGGCGTCGCCGCCACCGAGGCCAGCCCGGCCAGGCGGCTGGCGAGGCCATACTGGGCGATGCGCTCCCGGTAGGTCTCCGTGCTGCCGAAGGTCATCAGGCCGAAGCGCCCGCCGATGAGGCAGGCGGCGAAGCAGGCGGCCTCCGTCATCCCCACCACCGGGCAGGGCAGCATCTGACGCGCGGCTTCCAGCGCCGTGTCATGGCTGACGGCCAGCAGCACGCCATCCACCCGGCCGGCATGCTCCGCCAGCAGCTCCAGCAGCGCATGGCCGGCGATGATGTTCTCGGCGCGGGTGGAGATGACGGCGGGGCCGAAGCGCGGGGTCGCCGGGATGATCTCGGTGCCCGCCGCGGCCGCGCCGCGCGCCGCCGCGGCGCAGAGTTCGGTGATCGCCTCCGTGGTGTTGGCGTTCGCCACCAGCAGCTTCATCGTCCCGGCCCCTTCTGCGGATCTGCGCCGAGAGTGCGGCCAGGCCTTTCAGCGCGCCATGGCTGAATCGCGCTTGCCTGCTGTCGCAACCCGGACCGCCCGATGTCCTGCCGCGGCTTCGCCGCGGCAGGCTGTGCGAGGCTTCGGTCACCAAGCGCTTCCCGGGACCCCCGCGAAGGCGCGGAGCGACTTCGTGGGGAGCTTACCCGCCCACCAGCCCCGGCGGGGTGGCGACGCCGCCGCGAGGGGCACCGGCCGCGGTCTCGCCGAAGACCGCGCGGAAACTCTCCGGCAGAGCACGGCTGCCGGGCAAGGCCAGCCACAGGCGGAGCAGTTGCCGCACTGCCTCCTCCGGCGGCGGCGCCTCCCCCGCCGCCACCCGCTTCCAGACCAGATGCGGGTTGTGCAGCAGCAGGTCGCCCGCATGCAGCGGGATGGTCAGCGCCTGGCCCGGCGCGGCCGCCGCATCGTCCAGCGCCGCCAGGGCGGCGAGCTGGGCCGGCTCCAGCGCCGTCTCCAGCATCGACTCCCGGTCGTAGCGGCCGACGAAAGCGCCGCTCGCCGTGCTGAACACCGGCAGGGGCAACGGCGCCTCCGCCCCCAGATGCGGGAAGGGCTGGTGCAGCGTGGCCAGCGCGGCGCGATCCGATTTCATCAGCGCATTGTGCAGGGCGGGGGCGGAGACCAGCGTCACCTCCCCACCCTCCCGCGCCTGCTGCAGGCAGAGCAGCGCCACGGCATCGGCCGGGTCCGCATGGAAGCGCGCCGGCCCGCCCGACGCCGCGCCCGGCCCGGCCAGCATGCCGACCAGCCGCCCGGTGGCATCCTGCGGCAAGGGGGTGCCGAGGCCCTGGCCGAGCGCCAGCAGCGCCGCCTCCGGCGCGGCCAGCTTCTCGAGCGGCAGGCCGCGCAGCAGCACGAAGCCGCGGCCATGCTCCAGCCGCTCCGCCACGGGGCCCAGCAGCGGGGCCAGCCTGGCGGCAGGGTCCGGCTCGGCCAGGGCGGCGGCCAGCTCGGCACCGACCGGCAGCATCCAGTCGGCAGGGGTCAAGTCAGCGCCGCTCCAGACGGAGAGGCCGGCCTGGGGGATAAGCCGGGGGGGTGGGGTCATGCGCCGAAGGTAGCAGGCTCGCCCCCCCTTCCGCACCTTGCCTCTCCATGCCTGCCCCGCAGCGGGGGGTTGTGGCGGCGCGGCGAAGCGGCAAACCTGCGCCGCCCGCCCTTCCCTGGCGGCCACGGAGACCGATGCGATGGATGCCCCCGTTCTCGACCTGCCCTTCGACGCCGCGGCGATGATCCCCGGCCTGAAACGCTGGGTGGAGTGCGAGAGCCCGACCTTCGATGCCGCCGCGGTCGGCCGGATGATGGACATCGCCGCGCGGGATCTGGCCCTGCTCGGCGCGCGGATCGAGGTGATCCCCGGCCGCATGGGCTACGGCCCCTGTCTGCGCGCCACTTTCGCCCACCCCAAGGCCAGCGAGCCGGGCGTGCTGGTGATGGGCCACATGGACACCGTGCACCCGATCGGCACGCTGGAGCCCCTGCCCTTCCGGCAGGAGGGCAACCGGCTCTACGGCCCCGGCGTCTACGACATGAAGGGCGGCAATTACATCGCCGTGGAGGCCATCCGGCAGCTGCTGAAGGCCGGCATCCCCACCAGCCGGCCGGTGACGGTGCTGTTCACCTCGGATGAGGAGATCGGCAGCCCCTCCACCCGCGACCTGATCGAGGCGGAGGCGGCGCGCCATGCCGTGGTGCTGGTGCCGGAGCCGGCGCGGCCGGATGGCGGGGTGGTGACGGGGCGCTACGCCATCGCCCGCTTCAACCTGCGCACCACCGGCCGCCCCAGCCATGCCGGCGCCCGCCTGGCCGATGGCCGCAGCGCGATCCGCGAGATGTGCCGCCAGGTGGTGGCCATCGAGGCGATGACGACGGAGGACGTGACCTATTCCGTCGGCGTCATCCATGGCGGGCAATGGGTGAATTGCGTCGCCACTTATTGCGATGCGGAGAGCCTTTCCATGGCCAAGCGCCAGGAGGACCTGGATGCGGCGGTGGAGAAGATGCTCTCCCTCCGCCCTACCGGGAACGATGTGCAGCTCACGGTGACGCGCGGCGTGACGCGGCCGGTCTGGGAGCCGGATGCGAAGGGGATGGCGCTGTACGAGACGGCGCGCGGCATCGCCCGCAAGATCGGCTTCGACATCAACCACCAGAGCGCGGGCGGCGGCTCGGACGGGAATTTCACCGGGGCGATGGGAATCACCACGCTCGACGGCCTCGGCGTGCAGGGTGCCGGCGGGCATACGCTGGAGGAGCATCTGGTGATCGACAGCCTGGTGCCGCGGGCGAAGCTGTTGGCCGGGCTGCTGCAGGTCGTCTGATCGGGGCGAAGAATGGGGGCTCCGCCCCCATGCCCCGGGCAGGGGGCGGAGCCCCCCGTTGGCGGCAGTGCCGCCAACCCCCGGCAGGGTTAAAGCTTCCCCCGGCCCCCGCCCTCAGTCGGCAGGTTGAACCGTCGGGTCTGAAACTCGGACCGGGGTCCGGGGAGGAGCATCCTCCCCGGTGGGGGCTCGGGGGCAACGCCCCTGATCTTTTTCCTTGCTACTCCGCGGTCTTGCCCTCGTTCCCGTCCCGCCAGGCGATCAGCCGGCGCAGGCCTTCCCGCATATCCACCTCCGGCTTCCAGCCAATGGCGTTGAAGGCTTCCTCATGCGCGATGCGGAAGGCGCCGCCGCTGGTCAGCCGCACCTTGCCGTCATTGCCGACGAATTCCGGCTCGGGCCCGCCGCCCGCCAGCTCCGTCACCAGCTTCACCAGCTCCAGCGTGGTGATCGGCGCGACGCCGGAGGCGTTCACTGCCACATCGGTCGCATCCGCCTCGAAGGCCATGCGGTTGGCCCGCGCCAGGTCGCCGACATAGACGAAGTGCTTGGTCTCGGACCCGTCGCCGAAGACCTGCGGCGCCTCGCCGCGGCGCACCCTGTCGATGGTCTCGATGATGTAGAGCGCGTTGGCGGCGCGGTAGTGCTGGCGCTCGCCATACACCGTCGAATAGCGCAGCACGACATAGTCCTGGCCATGCTTACGGTAGGCGTCGCGGCAGAGCTGCTCGCCGATGATCTTGCTGGCGCCGTAGAGGATGGCGGCCGGCGGCGCGCCCACCGAATGGAAGGGCGTGCTCTCCACCAGCTCGCCCGAGACGCCGGGGCCATAGCCATAGACGGCGTTGGAGGAGGCGAAGACGACCTTCCTCACCTTGTTGGCGCGGCAGGCCTCCAGCGCGTTCTGCACGCCGCGGATGTTCACATCCAGCCCGCCCCAGGGGTCGCGGTCCATCGACAGCGTCATGAAGGCGGCGAGCTGCAGCACGCCGGCGGCGCCCTCCGTCACGCGCAGCAGGTCCGCCATGCGCATGACGTCGCCACGCACCAGCTTGAGGCGCGGATGGTCCTTCACATGGGCGATGGCGGCTTCCGAGCCGAAGGCGAAATTGTCGAACAGCACCACCTCGGCCGCGCCGTGATCGAGCAATTCGCCGGCGGTGGCGGAGCCGACGAGGCTGGCGCCGCCGATGATGACGAAGCGGTTGCCGGCGATGGGCACCGAAGCGGGCATGTTTCTCTCCCCTAGGGAATCGCGGCGGCATCCAAGCGCGGACCGGGCGCGGGGGAAAGGGGGCGGGTGGGCAAGAATGCTCCACAAGGCCGCCGCGTGGCGTCGTGCTCCCTGGATTCGCGGATTCCCCGGACCTGGCGCGCCTGCCGCAGCCAGGCCGCAAGGGACAGCGGGCGGCCGCAGGCTTGGCGGGTGCGCCGATCCATCGGCGGCGCCATCTCCCGCGCCACATGCACCGGCTGGTCTCCATCCCGCCGGACATGCCAAGCGAGGTCGAGGCGGCCTCCCTCCACCGGCAGGGGTGGCAGCTCATTACACCGTCCGATTGGCTCCCCTCCCAAGGTTGTGCCTGCTTGCCGGCGGGTGCATGTAGCGCCCCTGCGCGCCGGGATGGCCCCGCCTTGCCGCCCGGCGCGCCGGAAGGAAGGTCCCCCCATGAAAAGCGTGACCCGTCGCGCCGCCCTTGGCGGTGCCGGCAGCCTGTTGCTCGCCCCCCGCCTCTCCGCCCAGCCGGCCTGGCCCAGCCGGCCGGTGCGCATCATCGTGCCCTTCAGCGCCGCCGGCACCACGGATATCGTCGCCCGGCTGCTGGTGGAGCCGCTGACGGCCCGGCTCGGCCAGTCCGTGGTGGTGGAGAATCGGCCCGGCGCCGGCGGCAACATCGGCGCCGATGCCGTGGCCAAGGCCACCGACAACCACACCCTGCTGATGACGACGATCGGCACGGCGGCGATCAATTACGGCCTCTACCGCACCACCATGCCCTACAAGCCGGAGGATCTGGCGGCGGTCTCCAACATCGCCGGGGTGCCGAACGTGATCATCGCCGCGCCGAACCTGCCGGTGAAGACGCTGGCGGAAGCGGTGGCGCTGGCGAAGCGGCGCAGCGGCGGCCTGACCATCGCCTCCTCCGGCAACGGCACCTCCCTGCACCTGACCGGTGAGCTGCTGAAGCAGGTGGCGGGGATCGAGCTGGTGCACGTGCCCTTCCGCGGTTCGGGCCCGATGCTGACGGAGGTGATCGCCAGCCGGGTGGACCTGGCGGTGGACAACCTGCCGAGCTCGCTGGGCCATATCCGCGACAACCGGGTGAAGGCCCTGACGGTGACGACGCCGCAGCGCAGCCCGGCGGTGCCGGAGGTGCCGACGACGGCGGAGGCCGGCTACCCGGCGCTGGACGCCACCGCTTGGTTCGGCATCCAGGCCCCCTCCCGCATGCCGAAGGAGATCGTTGCCCGGCTGTCGCAGGAGCTGCAGGCGATCGTGAAGGAGCCGGCGATGCGGGCGAAGATCGCCGAGCAGGGCGCGGTGCCGATCGGCGACACGCCGGAGCAGTTCCAGGCCTTCATCGACAGCGAGATCGCCAGATGGGGCGAGGTGATCCGGAAGGCGAATATCAGCCTGGAGTAGATCCCCACGAAGCCGCTGCGTGGCTCCGCGGGGGCCCCGGGACGCCTGGGCATTCAGGGCCTCGCACAGCCTTCCGCGGCGAAGCCGCGGAAGGGCAACGGGCGGCGCGGGTTGCCGCAGCGGCGCCGAAGACGGGGTCAGCCCGCCTTCCCGGCCCCCGTCTCCTCCTCCTCGGCCATCGCCAGCAGCTCCGCCGTGCTCAGCAGCAGCACCCGGCGGGCGTCGAGGAGCTGCGGCGCCTGGTGCTGCAGCGTCTCCCAGCGCGCCTCCACCGCGTCCAGCGCGGCATCCAGGTTGGGGAATTCCTCCTGCTCCGGCGCCGGGCGCCCGGCGCGCCAGCGCAGATAGACCGGACCTTGTTGCGCCATGCGTGACCCTCCTCCGATCCTTCCTTTGCGTTATGGCGGCACCGGCTGACAAGCCGCCCGCACGACCCCAGATGAGGCGGGGCCGCCGGGGCGCGCGCCGGCCGGCCAGCCATCTCAGCCAGGGGGAGGGCGATATGCGCTACATCTGCGACGCGCCAGGGGGACTGAGCTGGTTCCGCCTGGAAACCGAGGCCGAAGCGGCCCAGGAATCGCTGCTGATGCGCCATGCGGTGGAGAAGCACTACCGCCGGGCGCGGGAGGATGCGGCGCAGGGATTCGACCCCTCCGGCATCCCCTTCATCGAGCAGGATATCCGCCGCGCCACGCATATCGAGCGGACCATGCCGGTTTTCCTGACGCTGCGCGACGCCGAGGGAAAGCCGCTGGTGACGGCCATGCTGCCGCCGCCGAGGCAGGGGCTGCAGGGGTTCCGGCCCATCGTCGTCGGCGCGGGGAACAGCGACCCCTTCCCGGATTACGGGGAGGCGATCGCGGCGCTGGCGCGGCATCTGCGCCTGACCCTGGACCCGGTGCTCTGCTACCCCTACCGCAGGGGCTGAGAGCGCAGTGCAGGACCGTTGCGCCGCCTTGCGGCGGCCCTGGAGGCGCTGCATTCCCGGGGCCTCGCACGGCCTCCGCGGCCAAGCCACGGAAGGGCACCGGGTGGCAGCCTGTTCCGGCAGGCGCACCAAGCCGGGTCAGCCGGATTGCCGCGCCGGCGGGATACGCTCGAAGGCCAGGACCTTGGCGATGAAGGGCTCCGGCAGCGGGGTCGGCCGGCGGGCGTCGCGCGTCGCATTCACATAGGTCAGGCGGCCGGCGACCAGCAGGGCACCGTCCCGGAAGCAGCCCATGCGGAAGCGGAAGCTGGTGCGGCCGAGATGCTCGATGCGCGCGGCGATCAGCAGCTCATCGTCATGGCCCGCCGGGGCGTGGAAATCCAGCGTGGCGTTCACCGCGAAGATATCGGTGCCGTGGCCGGCGAAGCCCGCGGCGCCGCGCCAGCCCAGGGCGCGCAGATATTCGGTGAGGCCGATATCGAAATACATCAGGTAGTTGGCGTTGAAGACGATCCGCTGCGGGTCCAGCTCCGCCCAGCGGACGCGCAGCGGGTGGGCGAAGGCGAAATCCTCGAGCGTCTCAGCCATGCGGGTCCGTCAATCGTGCCAGGGCGGCGAGGAAGCGTTCGGCGGCGCGCTCCGGCGGCCAGGGCCGCCAGGGCGGGTCGCCGAAAGCAGCCAGCGGATCCGCCTGCAGCAGCGGCGCCCGGATGCCGAGGGTGAAGCGGACCTCCTCCGGCGTCCAGCCCGCCACATGCACGGCCTCCGCCGCGGCGAGGGCGATGTCGCAGGCCTTGTGGGCGCGCTTGGCCTCCGGGGTCCAGGCCGGCAGGGCGTAGCGCAAGGCGACGGCCTGCTGCAGCCGGGATTGCAGCGCGGCGAAGCCGGTACCGAGGAAGGGCTTGAGCGGCGAGATGCAGTCGAAGCCGAGCAGGCCTTCCTCGGCATCATGCAGCAATTCGCGCAGGGCTTCCGCCTGCGTCAGCCCGCCCCTGGTGCGGGCGCGGCGGAGGGCGAGGACGGCCAGGGAATGCTGCGCGACGGAGAGTGGGGCACCCGGCCAGATGGAATGGCCGCCCCAGCGGAAGGTGCGGGAGAGGCCGATGGCCAGATCCTCATCCGTCCAGTCGAAGGGGGTGGGGGAGAGCAGGTCCAGGCGGCGGCCGGAGGGGAGGCGGACCCAGGCACGGTCTGGCATGGCGCGGTGTCGAGGGGGAGCGCTGCTCCCCCTCACACTCCCCCTCGCCAAGGGCCGAAAGGCCCTTGGATCCCTTGAGTCGGCAGGTTCAACCGTCGCGCTCCAAATTCACGGTTTCCAGAGGCCCTTCGGCCTTTGGCAGGGGCGAGTTCGAGAGGGGGCAGCGCCCCCTCTCGACACGAGGTTGCCATCAGAACCTCGGCGCCGAGATGTCGAACTCCTCCATCACCGCCAGGTCCTCGTTGAACCATGCCTTGATGCCGGCGCGGCGCTGGCCGATGTATTCCGGCTTCCCCGCGGCATCGAGCCGCATGGTGAGATCGTGCCCCGGGATCAGCAGCGTGCCGGGCTCCTGCTTCCACAGCCCCCAGATGCGGTCCAGGCTGGCGCGGCTGGCGCCGGCATCCATGGTCATGTCGGTGGTCATGGAGAGCATCTCGGCGCGGTTCTTCGCCGCGTCGCCGCTGAACACCACCGGCACGTCGTTGCCCGTCATCCGGTAGACCAGGCAGCCCGGGGTGTGGCCGGGGCAGAGATGGGCGGTGAAACCGGGCAGGAAGGCTTCATTGTCCTCCAGCAGGCGCAGCTTCGGGTGCTTCGCCAGATCCTGGAGATAGAGTTCCGGCAACGGGTTGAAGCCGACCGGGGTAGCGCTGGCCCACTCCATCTCGACGCGGCCAATCCAGATATCGGCATTCGGGAACAGCGTGTAGTTCACCGAATGGTCCCAATGCGCGTGGGTGAGGACCACGTCGGTCACGCTCTCCGGCGCGCAATCGGCGGCCTTGAGCTGCTTGCCGAATTCCGGCCGCACCGCGAAGGCGCCGACATCGACGAGGATGGTCCGCCCCTCGCCGCGCAGCAGCGCGATGGTGGACCAGCCAAGGCCGCCATGACAGAGCGACTTGCCGGGATAGCCCTGGATCAGCACGTCAATCTTGTACATCGCTTCCTCCTGTTGGGATTCCTGCGCTGCCTGTTGTCCTGGCGTGGCTTCGCCACGCCAGGCTGTGTGGGGCGCCGATCGCCGAGCGACTCCGGCCCCTCATGGCGTTGCGCAGCAACGTCATGGGGAACCTAGTAGGTGGCGAAGATGCGCTCGATCTCGAGCGGCTCGCTGCTGACGGTGAGCGCGAGCGAGAGCAGGATGCGCGCCTTCTGCGGGTTGAGGTTGTCGGCCGGGATGAAACCCGCTTCCGCCAGCTTGGTCGTCGGGAAGACGCGGCCGCTGCCGGCGCGGGTGGATTGCACGACGGTGACGCCCATCTGCTTCGCCTCCAGCAGCGCCGCGGCATCGCCCGGCGTGACGAAGCCCGGCGCGAAGCCGGCGACGACGATGCCGCGGGCGCCCGCCTCGGTGAAGGCGCGCACCGCCGTGCCATCTGCGCCGGCGTAGGAATAGGCGATATCGACGCGCGGCAAGGCATCGAGGCCGCGGATGTCGAATTCCGTGTCCGGCGCCAGCCTGCGCAGCGGGCGGCGATACCACGCCACCTTGTCGCCATCCGCCTGGCCCAGTACGCCGACATCCGGGCTGCGGAAGGTCTGCATCCGGCCGGTGGAGGTCTTCGTCACCTCCCGCGCCGCCTGGATCTCGTCATTCAGCAGCACCAGCGCGCCGAGGCCGCGCGCCCCCTCATCGGCCGCGACGCGCACCGCATTCACCAGGTTCAGCCCGGCATCGGTGGAGAGCGCGGAGGCAGGGCGCTGGGAGCCGACGACAACCACCGGCACCGGGACCTTCAGGGTGAGGGAGAGGAAGAAGGCCGTCTCCTCCAGCGAGGCAGTGCCATGGCCGATGACGATTCCGGCGAGGTCCGGGTTCTCCGCCACCACCTTGTCGCAGAGCAGGACGAGTTCCTGCCACTCCTTCCAGGCGATCTGCGGCGAGGGGACGTTGCGATAGGGCAGCGCGAAGACATCGGCGACGAGCTGCACTTCCGGGAAGCGCTCCAGGATGCCGTCGGCCTGCAGCATCAGCCCGTTGGCGCCGTAATTCACCGTGTCCAGCGGACCCTTGCCGATGGAGGCGATGGTCCCGCCGGTGCCGATGAAGGCGACGCGCTTCCTCATGCCTGCCCGCTCCCCGAAGCTGCGGGCAAGAGTGGCACGGGCGAAGGGCCGCGCCTAGCGCAAGGCCGGGTCATCCCGGAGGCGACTCTCGCCGCCCGCGCTGCTCGTTGCTTGCCGCGGCTTGGCCGCGGCAAGCTGTGCGAGGGCTGGGGAATACGGCGACTCCGGGGCCCCCATGGCGTTGCGCAGCAACGTCATGGGGAAATGAGTACGAGGTCGTCCCGGTGCACGATCTCATCCCGGCCGCGCCAGCCGAGAATCGCCTCGATCTCCTCCGAGCGGTGGCCGGCGATGCGGCCGGCATCCTCGGCGTCATAGGCGGAAAGCCCGCGCGCCAGCTCGCGCCCCGTCGCGTCGCGCACGCTCACCGGATCACCGCGGTGGAATTGCCCCTCCACCCCGCGCACCCCGGCGGGCAGCAGGGAGGAGCCGCGGGAGAGCGCCCGCGCCGCCCCCTCATCCACCGTGAGGCTGCCGAGCGGCGCCAGCGAGCCGGCGATCCAGCGCTTGCGCGCGGTGCGGCCTTCCGGCGCGGGCAGGAACCAGGTGCAGGGCGCGCCCTCCTCCATCGCCCGCAGCGGGTTGTCCCGCTTGCCCAGCGCGATCGCCATGGCGCAGCCCGCGCCGGTCGCGATCCGCGCCGCGATCAGCTTGGTGCGCATGCCGCCGGAGGAATAGCCGGGCGGCGGCTCGCCCCCCATGGCCATGATCTCGTCGGAGATCCGCTCCACCACCGGCAGGTGCCGGGCCGCCGGGTCCTTGCGCGGATCCGCGGTGTAGAGCCCGTCGATGTCGGAGAGCAGCACCAGCGCATCGGCGCCGGTCATCTCCGCGACGCGCGCCGCCAGCCGGTCATTGTCGCCGAAGCGGATCTCGGCCGTCGCCACCGTGTCGTTCTCGTTGATCACCGGCACGCAGCCCAGTTCCAGCAGCGTGCCGAGTGTCGCGCGGGCGTTGAGGTAGCGGCGGCGATCCTCGCTGTCCTCCAGGGTCAGCAGCAGCTGCGCGGCGGAGAGACCATGTGCCGAGAGCGCCTCCTGCCAGGCGCCGGCGAGGCGGATCTGCCCGACGGCCGCGGCGGCCTGCTTCTCCTCCAGCCGGAGCTTCTTCCGGGTGAGGCCAAGGGCCCGGCGGGCGAGGGCGATGGCGCCGGAGGAGACCAGCACCACCTCCGTCCCCCGCGCCCGCATGGCGGCGACATCGGCGGCCACGGAGGCGAGCCAGGCGGCGCGCGGCGCGGCGGTCTTCTCCTCCACCACCAGGGCGGAACCGATCTTCACCACCACCCGCTTCGCGTCCCGCAACAGGGGAAGGGCGGGGCCCAAGGGAACTGCCTGATCCATGACGCGGGCGCATAGCATGGGCAGGCGGGCATGGAAAAAGGGGCAGGCGGTTGGGGCTTGCCCATTGCCGGCAGTGCCGCCGCCCCGGCTGCGTCCTGGCCCGCCCCCCGGCCGGGGCTGGCGGCGGTGGCGCCAAAGGGCAGCACCCTGGCAGGGGCACCCCCCTCGCGCCCCTGCCGCCGCTTGACCCCCGCGCAGCCCAACCGGCAGGCTGGCCACAAGCGGCGCCGCCAAGCGCCCCGTGGAGGAAACGAGCATGCCCCGAGCCATGCGCCCCGGCCGCCGGGCGGCGCTGGGCCTGGCCCTGGCCGCCCCTGCCCTGGCCATTCCCGCCCGGGCCCAGGGGCCGCTGCCCTGGCCGGTCCGCGGTATCCGCCTGGTGGTGCCCTTCGGCCCGGGCGGGCCCACCGATGTCATGGCCCGCGCCCTCTCACACGGGCTGCCCCCCGTCCTCGGCCAGCCGGTGGTGGTGGAGAGCCGGCCGGGCGGCGGCGGCAATATCGGCGTCGCGCATGTCGCCCGCGCCGCGCCGGATGGCGACACCCTGCTGGTCACCTCCACCGGCTTCGTGGTGAACCCCAGCCTGTTCCGCAACCCCGGCTACGACCCGGTGCGGGACTTCGCCCCGATCACCGAGCTCGGTGCCTCCCCCAACGTGCTGCTGGCGCGGCCGGACAGCGGGATCGAGTCCGTGGCGGCGCTGGTGGCGCGGGCGAAGGCGGAGCCGGGGGTATTGAACATGGCCAATCCCGGCACCGGCTCCACGCCGCACCTGACGATCGAACTGCTGCGGCTGAAGACCGGGATCGAGGTGGTGCAGGTGCCGCACAACAGCGCCGCGCTGGCCATCCAGTCCCTGCTCGGCGGCACCACCAGCATCGGCGTCACTGCCCTGCCCCCGGCGCAGCCGCAGATCAAGGCCGGCGCGCTGCGCGCCCTGGCGCTGACCGGCGCCAGCCGCTGGCCGGACCTGCCAGAGGTGCCGACCATGCAGGAGCTGGGCTATGAGGGATTCGTTTCCGAGACCTTCCAGGGCCTGCTGGCGCCCGCCGGCACCCCGGCCGCCATCCTGGCACGGCTGACGGCGGCGGCGCGGGAGGTGCTGGCGGCGCCGCAGATCGCCGCCCGGCTGCGCGCCGCTGGGTTCGAGCTGCGCCTGGCCGGGCCGCAAGCCCTGGCCGACCGCATCGTCCGCGAAGTGCCGCTGTGGCGGGAGGTGATCCGCGCCGCCGGGCTGCCGCAGGAATAGCCGGGGCGCGGGGCCGCCCGCTGTCCGGCCCGGGGCGATTGCGGCGCGGCCGCCGCCCCTCGCAGCCTGGGCCCGGACCGCCGCCGGGCGGATGGGTTGCCGCCGCCGCGCGAGGGCGGCAGGATGCGGGAAGATGTCACCCGGCCCTTCCATCTGGCTGGTGATGCTGGCGCTGCTCGGCACCCATCTGGCCGGGATGGGCACCTTCCTCACCCTGCCCGTCCTCGCCCCCGCCATCGCCGCGGAGCTGGAATTGCCGGCCAGCCTGGCCGGGGTGCACACCGCCCTCGCCTATGCCGGCGCGCTGGTGTCCGGCCCCTTCGCGCAAGGGCTGCTGCGGCGACATGGCGGCATCCGGGTGTGCCAGGGGGCGCTGGTGGTCATCGCCTGCGGCATCGCCCTGGCGGTGCTGGGCCATCCGCTGGCGCTCATCGCCTCTGCCGTGGTGGCCGGCGCCGGGCACGGGCCGCTGACCCCGGCGGGCAGCCATGTGCTGGCGGCGCGCACCCCGGCCCAGATCCGCAGCCTGGTCTTCGGCCTGAAGCAGACCGGGGTGCCCGCCGGGGCCATGCTCGTCTCGGTCATCGCCCCCGTGGTCGGCAGCCTTTATGGCTGGCGGGCGGGGGTGCTGGCCATCGCCGTCTTCGCCCTGCTGCTGGCGCTCGCCCTGCAGCCGCTGCGGGCCGCGCTGGATGCGGACCGCGACCCGGCGGCGCCCAGCCGCGCCGCCTTCGGCGAGGCGCTGGGCAGCCTTCGCCTGCTGCGGGAACATGCGCCGCTGCGCGCCACCAGCCTCTATGGCTGCGGGCTGGCGGTGGGGCAGTTCGGCTTCTTCTCCTTCTTCGTCGTCTGGCAGGTGCAGGCGCTGGGCATGGGGCTGGTGGAGGCGGGGATGACGCTGGCCATCGGCCAGGGCGCCGGCATCCTCGGCCGCATCCTCTGGGCGGTGGCGGCGGATCGCCGCGGGGCCCGGCCGGTGCTGAGCGTGATCGGCATCGGTGCATGCCTCTCCGCCCTGCTGCTGGCGCTCGCCGGCCCCGGCCTGCCCTGGCTGGCGGTGGTGGCGCTGGCGGCGGCGATGGGCTGCTTCGCCGTCGGCTGGACCGGGGTATTGCTGGCCGAGGTGGCGCGGCTGGCCCCGCCGGGAAGGGTGGGCGCCGCCACCTCCGCCATGGGCTTCGCCATGGCGCTGACCCTGATCCTCGCACCCAGCCTGCTCTCGGCGCTGGCCGGGCTGACGGGCGGCTATGCGGCGGGCTTCGCGCTGTGCGGCGTGCTGGCGGGGGGTGCAGTGCTCATCCTCCGGCGCGGCACGGCGCCGGGCATTGCGATTTCCCGGGCGCCCTCCAAATTGACCCCATGAAGCTTTTCCTCGGCATCCTCACCGGCATCGCCATGCTGGCGACGCTCGGCACCCTCTTCGCCGGCATGCTCGGCCTGGTGCGGCAGGGCGGGGATGCGGAGCGCTCCAACCGCTTGATGCGCTGGCGGGTCATCCTCCAGGGGATCACCCTGGCGCTCTTCGCCCTGCTGCTCTGGGTTTCCCGCTGAACCCCCAGGGGGTTGAGCTTGGGGGTTTTTGACAGCGACGCCACCGCCGCCCTATTTTGCCGCCCGATCCGCGGGCGCCGGGCCTCGCCTTGCCTCCCGCTCCTTCAGCAACAACAGCCAGGAAACGGCAGCGGCGATGAAGCTTCTCGTCCCGGTCAAGCGGGTGGTCGACTACAACGTAAAGGTCCGCGTGAAGGCGGATGGCACCGGCGTCGAGACGGCGAACGTCAAGATGTCCATGAACCCCTTCGACGAGATCGCGGTGGAAGAAGCCGTGCGGCTGAAGGAGAAGGGCGTGGCGACCGAGGTCGTCGTCGTCTCCTGCGGCCCCGCCGCCTGCCAGGAGCAGATCCGCACCGCCCTCGCCATGGGCGCCGACCGCGGCATCCTCGTGGAGCATGACGGCGTGCTGGAGCCGCTGGCGGTGGCCAAGCTGCTCAAGGCGCTGGCGGCGAAGGAGAGCCCGGAGCTCGTCATCCTCGGCAAGCAGGCCATCGACGACGACATGAACGCCACCGGCCAGATGCTGGCGGCGCTGCTGGGCTGGGCCCAGGGCACCTTCGCCAGCAAGGTGGAGAAGGATGGCGACAAGCTGAAGGTGACGCGCGAGGTCGATGGCGGCCTCGAGACCGTCTCGCTCAAGCTGCCGGCCATCGTCACCACCGATCTGCGGCTGAACGAGCCGCGCTACGCCTCCCTCCCCAACATCATGAAGGCGCGGAAGAAGCCGATCGAGAACGTGAAGCCGGCCGATCTCGGCGTGGATGTCACGCCCCGGCTGACCGTGCTGAAGGTCGAGGAGCCGCCGAAGCGCCAGGCCGGCAAGAAGGTCGGCTCGGTGCAGGAGCTGGTCGAGAAGCTGCGCAACGAAGCGAAGGTGATCTGAGCCATGGCCGTTCTCGTTCTTGCCGACCATGACGGCAGCGCGCTGACGCAGCCGAGCCGGAGCACCATCGCCGCCGCGGCGAAGCTCGGCGAGGTGCATGTGCTGGTCCTCGGCGCCGCCGCTGCGGCGCAGGCCGCCGCCCAGGTGGCGGGCGTCGCCAAGGTGCTGCACTCGGATGCGGCGCTCTACGCGAACGGGCTGGCGGAGCCGGTGGCGGCGCTGCTGGTTTCCATGGCGCCCAACTACTCCCACCTGCTCGCCCCGGCCTCCGCCGCGGGCAAGAACGTCATGCCGCGCGTCGCCGCGCTGCTGGACGTGCAGGTGCTGAGCGACATCGCCGGCGTGGTGGATGCCGACACCTTCGTGCGCCCGATCTATGCCGGCAATGCGCTGGCGACGGTGAAGAGCGCCGATTCGAAGAAGGTCATCACCGTCCGCGCCGCGAGCTTCGATCCGGCCCCCGCCACCGGCGGCAGCGCCGCGGTGGAGGCCGCGCCCACGGCCGAGGATCCGGGCCTCTCCAGCTTCCTCGGCGCCGAGATCGCGAAGAGCGAGCGGCCGGAGCTGACTGCGGCGCGCATCGTCGTCTCCGGCGGCCGCGCCATGGGCTCCGCCGAGAACTTCAAGATCATCGAGGGCGTGGCGGACAAGCTCGGCGCCGCCGTCGGCGCCTCCCGCGCCGCGGTGGATGCCGGCTACGCGCCGAACGACCACCAGGTGGGCCAGACCGGCAAGATCGTGGCGCCGGAGCTGTACATCGCCGTCGGCATCTCGGGCGCCATCCAGCACCTGGCCGGCATGAAGGACAGCAAGGTGATCGTCGCCATCAACAAGGACGAGGAAGCGCCGATCTTCTCCGTCGCCGATTACGGGCTGGTGGGCGACCTGTTCAAGGTGATGCCGGAACTCGAAGCCGAGCTGGCGAAGAAGTAAGGCAGCAACTCTCGGACAAGGCCGCCCGACGCCTCGCGCGTCCGGCGGCCTTTTTCATGTGCGAAGGGGGATGGAGATGGCAGAGGTGAGGAAGCTTGGGGTGATCGGGGCCGGGCTGATGGGCAATGGCATCGCCCATGTGGCGGCGCTGGCCGGCCTGCCGGTGGCGCTGGTGGACGTGAACCCGAAGGCGCTGGAGAAGGCGCTGGCGACCATCGACAAGAACCTGGAGCGCCAGACCACCCGCAAGGCGATCCCGGAAGGCGCGAAGGAAGCGGCGCTCGGCCTAATCTCCACCGGCACGGACTATGCCGCCTTCGCCGAGTGCGACATGGTGATCGAGGCGGCGACCGAGAATGAGGAGATCAAGAAGAAGATTTTTGCCAGTGTCTGCCCGGTGCTGAAGCCGGAGGCGATCCTCGCCTCCAACACCTCCTCCATCCCGATCACCCGGCTGGCGGCCGCGACGGACCGGCCGGGCCGCTTCCTCGGCATGCATTTCTTCAACCCGGTGCCGATGATGAAGCTGGTGGAGATCATCCCCGGCCTCGCCACCGAGGACGCGACCGTGAAGACCGTCGCCGCCCTGGCGGAGAAGATGGGCAAGACGGTGGTGGGCGCGGCGGATTACCCCGGCTTCGTCGTCAACCGCATCCTCTGCCCCATGCTGAACGAGGCGATCTTCGCGCTGATGGAGGGCGTCGGCGATGTCCGCTCGATCGACGAGGGCATGAAGCTCGGCGCCAACCATCCCATGGGGCCGCTCGAGCTTTGCGACTTCGTGGGGCTCGACACGCTTTATTCCGTGCTGAAGGTGCTGCATGAGGGGCTGGGCGACCCGAAATACCGGCCCTGCCCGCTGCTGGCGAAGTATGTCGAAGCCGGCTGGCTGGGCCGGAAGACCGGCAAGGGGTTCTACGACTACTCCACCACGCCGCCGACGCCGACGCGGTGAAGCTTGGGGGCGCTGCCCCCAAACCCCGCCAGGGGCGCTGCCCCTGGACCCCGCCGGGGACCGGACCGGTCCGGACCCCGGTCTGAGCTTGCTGGTTCAACCCGCCGGCTCACACCGGGGGCCGGGGAGGGGTACCCTCCCCGGCGGGGGTTGCAGGGGGCGGGCGCCCCCTGCCCCTGGCTACAGGTTGAACGCCACCTTCCCCGTCTCCCCCAGCGCATAGCCGCCCAGCCGCGCCCCGCGCGCCGTGAATTCCGTCCCGCGCGCGAAGTCCAGCAGCGCCTGCATCGCCGGCATGAAGTACTGCCGCCGCGGCATCACCAGATCGAAGCGCTCCGAGACCAGCGGCACGAAGCCAAGGCCGCGCAGCGCCGCCTCTGCCCGGATGCCGAAGCCCACCTCCGCGCGCCCCTCCGCCACCGCCGCCGCCACCTCGTCCTCCGACATGGCGGGAGAAGGCAGGAAGGCGATCTGGTCCAGGCGGATGCCGGCCTCGGTCAGCAGATGGGTCAGCAGCACATGGCTGCCGGCCCGCGCCTGCCGCCCGGCCACGCGCAGGCCGGGCCGCGCCAGATCCGCCACCTGATGCAGTCCCGCCGGGTTCCCGGACGGCAGGATCAGCCCCTGTTCCCGCCACGCCCAGATGATGCCGACCATGCCGCGCCCGGGCAGCGCCTCCCGCACCGCCGGCTCGTTGAAGGTGCCGGTATCGGGGTCCAGCAGATGGGTGGCGGCGGTCATGGCCTCCCCCGCCGCCAGGGCCGCCAGCCCGTCCAGGCTGCCGCCGATGCGGAGCGCCAGGCCGCAGCCGGATTGCCGCACCGCCCAGTCCAGCAGCGGATCATGGCTGCCGGCCAGGATGGGCGGCGGGTCCGGCCGGGCGAAGCCGGCGCCCGCCTCCGCCTCCGCCGCCAGCCAGGCCACCAGATGGCGGCGGGGGAACAGCCATTTGCCGCCAAGCTGCGCCGCCGGCAGGCGGCGCTGCCGCGCCAGCTCGTACAGGCTGCGTTCAGAGAGGCGGAGAAAGGCCGCGGCCTCCCGCAGGGTCAGCACATCCGGCATATCACGGCAAAATCCGGCAAACAGCGGCAGGCTGCCGAGGTTATCGGCAATTGACCGCAAGCGATACCAACTGCCAATCAGGGAGGGTGCAGGATCTCGCCAGCGCCTTCGCCACGGCCCTCGGGCTGGTCGCCACCGCCGACCCGGCGGTGATGCGGATCCTGCTGCTCTCGCTCCGCGTCAGCCTCACCGCCCTGGCGCTGGCGGCGCTGGTCGGCCTGCCGCTCGGCGCGCTGCTGGCGGTGGCGCGCTTCCCCGGCCGGCAGGCGGTGCTGGTGGCGCTGAACGCGCTGATGGGCCTGCCGCCCGTGGTCGCCGGGCTGCTGATCTACCTGCTGCTCTCCCGCGCCGGGCCGCTCGGGCCGCTCGGCCTGCTCTTCACGCCGACGGCCATGGTCATCGCCCAGGCGGTGCTGATCGCCCCCATCCTCGCCGCCCTCTCCCGCCAAGTGCTGGAAGGGCTGTGGGAGGAGTACGCCGAACAGCTCCGCAGCTTCGGTGCGGGCCCCTGGCGGGCGGTGCCGACGCTGCTCTGGGACGGGCGCTTCGCCCTAATGACCGTGCTGCTGGCCGGCTTCGGCCGGGCGGCGGCGGAGGTCGGCGCGGTGATGATCGTCGGCGGCAACATCGAGGGCTTCACCCGGGTGATGACCACCGCCATCGCGCTGGAGACGAGCAAGGGCGACCTGCCCCTGGCCCTGGCGCTGGGCCTGCTGCTGATGGCGATCGTGCTGGCGGTGAACGCCCTGGCCCAGGGGCTGCGCGAGGCCGCCGCGGAGCGGGCCGGCTGATGCGCGCGACGGAAAGCCTGCCTCGGAAGGGCCTGCGGCATGTCATGGCGGACCTCTTCCGCCCCGGCGGCGCCCGCATCCTTGCCAGGACGCCAGATCCCTCACCCATCCATGGCCGGAGCCGTATCGGAGCAGGCACCGGCGGCATCCTGCCGCTGCGGGTGGAGGGCCTCTGCTACCGCGCCGGGGCGGTGGAGGTGCTGCGGGAGGTCGGCTTCACTCTGGAGAAAGGGGGGCCGAGCCTCATCATCGGCCCGAACGGCGCCGGTAAGAGCGTGCTGCTGCGCCTGCTGCACAGGCTGCTGCGGCCGAGCGCCGGGCAGATCTTGTGGGGCACGCCGGAGGCAGCACGGCGCCAGGCCATGCTGTTCCAGCGGCCGGTGCTGCTGCGGCGCTCGGTGCTCGCCAATGCCGCCTATCCGCTACGCCTGGCCGGGCTGGGCAGGGCGGAAGCCATGGCACGGGCGCGGGCCGAGCTGGCGCAGGTGGGGCTGGACGGGCTGGCGGACCGGCCGGCGCGGCGGCTTTCGGGCGGGGAGCAGCAGCGCCTCGCCCTGGCCCGCGCCGCGGCGCTGCAGCCGGAGGTGCTGTTCCTGGACGAGCCCTGCGCCAGCCTCGACCCCGCGGCGACGCGGGCGGTGGAGGAGATCGTCCAGGCGCTGGCGGCGCGCGGCACGAAGATCGTCATGACGACGCATGATCTGGGCCAGGCGCGGCGGCTGGCGGCGGAGGTGCTGTTCCTGCATCGCGGCCGGCTGCTGGAGCAGACGCCGGCAGCGCGCTTCTTCGCCGGGCCGGAGAGCGCGGAGGCGAGGGCCTTCCTGCGGGGGGAGCTACTGTGGTGAGGGCGCCGCCGAGGCAGGGCGCTGCAATGCGCCCATCCCCTTCGAACTGTCGGCTCGGCTGGTTGAACGCACGAGGCCCAAACTCATGGTTTCCTAAGGCCCTTCGGCCTTTGGCGGGATCGGACGCACTGCGTCCGATGCGAGAGAGGGGCAGCGCCCCTCTCGACCATCGGGGAGAGAGAACAATGCCCATCCTACGCCGGGTCCTCCTGGCCGCCTTCCTCGCCTGGGCCGGCATGGCCACGGCGCAGGAGCGCAGCATCACCGTCGCCTCCACCACCAGCACGGAGCAATCCGGCCTCTTCAGCCACATCCTGCCCCTTTTCACTCAGGCCAGCGGCATTGCGGTGCGGGTGGTGGCGCTCGGCACCGGCCAGGCGCTGGATGTCGGCCGGCGCGGCGATGCGGATGTGGTCTTCGTGCATGACCGCGCGGCGGAGCAGCGCTTCGTTGCGGAGGGCTTCGGCGGCCCGCGCCGGCGCGTGATGTACAACGACTTCGTCCTGGTCGGCCCCGCCACCGACCCCGCCGGCATCGCCGGGCTGACGGACAGCACGGCGGCGCTGCAGCGCATCGCCGTCGCCCGCGCCCCCTTCATCAGCCGCGGCGATCGCAGCGGCACCCATGCGGCGGAGCTGCGGCTGTGGCAGATGGCGGGCGTCGATCCCGTCTCCGGCCGCGGCCAGTGGTACCGGGAGGTCGGCCAGGGCATGGGTCCGGCGCTGAACACGGCGGCGGCGCAGAACGCCTATCTGCTGGCGGATCGCGGCACCTGGCTCAGCTTCCGCAACCGGCAGGAGCTGAAGATCCTGGTGGAGGGCGATGCGCGGCTGTTCAACCAGTACGGCGTCATGCTGGTGAACCCGCAGCGCCATCCCGGCGTGAAGGCGGCGGAGGGCCAGCGCTTCATCGACTGGCTGGTCTCCCCGGCCGGACAGGCGGCGATCGCTGCCTACAAGATCAGTGGAGAGCAGCTCTTCTTCCCCAATGCGGACAAGCCGGAGCCCGGCGCCTGAGGTGGCGGTGCCGCTCCGCCTGACGGCGCCGGAGGCGGCGCTGGCGCGGCTGCTGGCGCTGGCCCCGACGCCGGTCGCACCTCTCCTCCTGCCGGTGGCGGAGGCGCTGGGGCTGGTGCTGGCGGAGGATCTGCGCACCGCTGCGCCGGTGCCGCCCGTGCCGGTGGCGCGGCGGGATGGCTATGCGGTGGCAGCGGCGGAGACACTCGGCGCTGGCCCCTATGCGCCGCTGCCCCTCGCCACCCCGCCCCGCGCCATCGGCATCGGCGACCCATTGCCGCCGGGCTGCGACGCCGTGCTGCCGGGCTTCGACCTGCTGCCCGACCCGCCCTTCCCCCAGGCGCTGCAGCCCGCCGCCCCCTGGGATGGCGTGCGCCGCCCGGGGGAGGAGATCGCCGCCGGCACCAGGCTGCGCGCCGCCGGGGAGGTGCTGGCGCCGCGCGACCTGCCGGCCCTGGCCGCGCTCGGCCTGGACCGGGTGGCGGTGCGGCGGCCACGCCTCGGCTGGATCGCCACGGGGGCGGAGATGCTGGCCGACCCGGCCAGGGACCGGCTGCGGCCCCTGACCGCCGCCCTGGCGCCGGAGGCGGCGCTGCGCCCCCTGCCCCCGGTGCCGGATGCGCCCGACGCCATCGCCGCCACGCTGCGCGCGGCCGCGCCCGCGCATGACCTGCTGATCCTGGCCGGCGGCACCGGGGAGGGCCAGGCCGACGACAGCGCCGCCGGCCTCGCCGCCGCGGGGCGGCTGGTGCTGCACGGGCTCGGCACCCGCCCCGGCATGACCGCCGGCTTCGGCGAGGTGGCCGGCCGCCCGGTGCTGCTGCTGCCCGGCCAGCAGGAGGACGCGATCGCCGCCTTGCTGCTGCTCGGCCGCCCCCTGCTGGCGCGGCTGGCCGCCGCCCGCCCTGCCGCGCCGCGCCGCCTGCGCCTCACGCGCAAGATCGCCTCCGCCGTCGGCCTGGCGGAATGGGTGCCGCTGCGGGAGGTGGCGCCGGGCCAAGCGGAGCCGCTGGCGGTGGGCAGCCTGCCGGCCGCCGCCCTCGCCGCCGCCGCAGCCCTGCTGCTGGTCCCGCCGGAGTCGGAGGGTTTCGAGGCCGGGGCGGAAGTCGCTGCCCTGCCCTGGTGAGGCCGCCCGAGGACCGGTGCCGCCGGCCGCACCAGCCAGTGCAGCGCCGGGCCCCGCGGCGCGATACACAGGGGGCCCCTCTCCCCGCGCGCAGAGCCTTTGCCATGCCCGACCCCGCCGCCCTTCTCGACCGCGTCCGGCGCGCCGCCCGGCAGGAGCAGTTCCTCGCCATCCTCAGCGCGGAGGAGGCGGTGCAGCGCTTCTACGCCGCGCTCGACCTCAGCCCCCTGCCGGGGGAGGCCGTGCCGCTCGCCGCCGCGCTCGGCCGGGTGGTGGCGGAGACGGTGCTGGCGGCCAGCGACGCGCCGCCCTTCGACCGCGCCTCGGTGGATGGTTTCGCCCTGCGCGCCGCGGATACGGCAGGCGCGGCGGAGGGCGCGCCGGTGCGGCTGCGCCTGAACGCCGAGGTGCTGGCCTGCGGCGTGGCACCGGCCATCGAGGTGACGCCTGGCACCGCCACCGCCATTGCCACCGGCGGCATGCTCCCGCGCGGCGCCGATGCCGTGGCGATGATCGAGCACACCGAGCTGGATGAGGGCCCCGAAGGCCCGGTGCTGCTGCTGGCCCGGCCGGCGGCGCCCGGCAGCTGCATCGGCTTCGCCGGCAGCGACATCGCCCGCGGGGAGACGTTGCTGCGCCCCGGCACCCTGATCACCAGCCGGGAGATCGGCATGCTCGCCGCCGCCGGCCACGGCACGGTGCAGGTGGTGCGGAAGCCGCGTGTGGCGGTGCTCTCCACGGGGGATGAGCTGGTGCCGCCCGGCACCCCCCTGCCCCCTGGCGGCATCCCGGACAGCAACGCCGCCATGCTCGCCGCCGCCGTGGCCGAGCATGGCGGGGAGCCGGTGCCGATGGGCATCCTCCCGGATGACGAGGCGGCGCTGGAAGCGGCGGTGCGGGCGGCGCTGGCGGGGGCCGACCTGGTGGTGATGTCGGGCGGCACCAGCAAGGGCGCCGGGGATGTCTCCCACCGCATCATCTCGCGCCTCGGCCCGCCCGGCGTGCTGGTGCACGGGGTGGCGCTGAAGCCGGGCAAGCCGCTCTGCCTGGCGGCGGTGGGGAAGCAGCCTTTGGTGGTGCTGCCGGGCTTCCCGACCAGCGCGGTCTTCACCTTCCAGGAATTCGTCGTGCCGGTGATCCGCGCCCTGGCCGGGCTGCCGCCGCGGGAAGAGCAGGCGGTGGAGGCGCAGCTTGCCGTCCGCCTGCCGAGCGAGGTGGGGCGGGTGGAATATGTCATGGTCTCGCTGGCCGAGGGCGAGGCGGGCGGGCGCATCGCCTTCCCGCTCGGCAAGGGCTCCGGCAGCGTGACGGCCTTCGCCCAGGCGGATGGGTTCTTCGCCATCCCGGCGCTGGACCAGGGGGTGGCGGCGGGCATGCCGGTCTCCGTGCGGCTGATCGGCGGCGCGGTGCGGCCGCCGGACCTGGTGCTGATCGGCAGCCACTGCACCGGGCTGGATGCGGTGCTGGAGGCGCTGGCGGCGGAGGGCTGGCGGGCGCGGACCCTGGCGGTGGGCAGCCTGGGTGGGCTGGCGGCGGCGAAGCGCGGGGAGTGCGACCTGGCGCCGGCGCATCTGCTGGACCCGGCGAGCGGCGCCTACAACACCCCCTTCCTGAGCCAAGGACTGCGCCTGGTGCCGGGCTGGCAGCGGTTGCAGGGGGTGGCGTTCCGCCCGGGCGATGCCCGCTTCGAGGGGCTGGACGGCCCCGCCGCCGTGGCGCGCGCGTCGGCCGACCTCTCCTGCCTGCTGGTGAACCGCAATGCCGGCTCCGGCACCCGAATCCTGCTGGATGGGTTGCTGGGCGGGGCACGGCCGGCCGGCTATGCGAACCAGCCGAAATCCCACAATGCGGTGGCGGCGGCGGTGGCGCAGGGGCGGGCGGATTGGGGCGTCTGCATCGAGACCGTGGCGCGGGCCTATGGCCTCGGCTTCCTGCCCCTGGCGGATGAGGTCTACGATTTCTTCCTGCCGGAGGCGCGGGCCGGGCGGCCCGGGGTGCAGGCCTTCCTCCGCGCCCTGGCCACGGAGGACGTGCGGGCGCGGCTGCGCGCGCTGGGCTTCGCGCCGGTGGCGGGCGCCTGATCCCCGGCCCGGAAAGTCCCGACATTCCGCGCCGGGCATCGCGCGCAGGGTTGGCGTGGCGGCTGCGGGCCGCACGACCGTGGACCGATATCGGTCAGAACCTCGCGGCCGGCAGGAGTGCTGCAAGCGGGGCGGACTCCCCCGGCGCTTCGGAACAGGAAGGCAGCAGCGGCCGCAGCCTGGCATGACCAGCGTGAGACCGCCCCGGCCACTGCGTTCCGGAAGGCGGCCGGGGAGCCGTCACGCTCCCCGCCCACGGATGTTCAGGCCGCCGCCACCTGATGGCTGCCCAGCAGCCGGCGGAGATCCAGCGCATGGGCGCCGGCGCCGAGCCCCGCCTGCACCACCAGCAGCACGGTCCAGAACACCGGGAACTCCCAGCCGCCGCCCGCGGCGCTGAACACCCAGCCATTGCCGATATGCTGCAGCGTCGCGCCGATCATCAGCGGCACCAGGGCCAGCGCCACCGGCCGCACCGCGACGCCCAGGATGAGGGCGATGCCCGCCAGGGTTTCGGCGATCGCCACCACGGCGCCGAGGATGGGCGGGTAGCCGAGGCTGCCGAAATACCCCATCACCCCGACGAAGCCGAAGGTGAGGATCTTCAGCACCAGCCCATGGGCCAGGAACAGGACACCCATGGAAACGCGCAACAGCAGCGCGGCATAGGGCGTGGTCACGCGGGGGTCGATCATCGGGGTCTCTCCGTTCGGGGGCAGCACCCAGGGCTGCCGTTGGGCGGAGAATGGCCCGCGCGGCGGAGACGCTTCCAACGCCCATGCGGAACATCCATCATCATCCGGCTGAATGATGTGGAACCGGCATGGCCGATCTCGGCACTCTCGACCTCAATCTGCTGCGCGTCTTCGACGCCGTCGCCCGGGAACGCCATGTGACGCGGGCGGCGGAGCGGCTGCACCTCTCGCAGCCCGCCGTCTCCAACGCCCTCGCCCGGCTGCGCGCGGCGCTGGGGGATGAGCTCTTCCTCCGCCGCCCCGGCGGGGTGGAGCCGACGGCCCTTGCCCTTTCCCTCGCCGGGCCGGTGGCGGAGGCGCTGGACCGCATCGCGGGGGCCATCCTCGCCCAGGCGCCCTTCGATCCCGCGACGACGGACCGCGTCTTCCCCATCGCCTTCAGCGAATATGCCGAGGCGGTGCTGGCGCCGCCGCTGATCGCCCGGATGCAGCTTGAGGCGCCGGGCGCGATGCTCGCCATCCGCCATGCCGACCGGACGAATTGGGAAGCCTTGCTGGCCGAAGGCCAAGCGGTGCTGGCGCTCGGCATGCTGCCGGACCCGCCGGCGCTCTACACCCGGCTGCGCCTGCTGCCGGAGGTGTTCTGCACGGTGATGCGCGCCGGGCATCCGCTGGCGGAGGGCGAGCTGACGCTGGAGCGCTTCCTCAGCGTGCCGCATTTGCTGCATTCGCCGAACGGCTCCCGTGACGGGGCGCTGGACGGGATGCTGGCGCGCACCGGCCACAAGCGCCGGCTGGGCGCGGTGGTGGCGCATCTGGCCGGGGTGCCGGAGATCCTGCGCGGCACCGATCTCGTCATGACCCTCTCCGCCCGGCTGGCGCAGCTATTGGCGGAGGCGCATGGGCTGGTGGTGCGGCCGACACCGGTGGCGATCCGGCATTCCCGCCTCTCCCTCGTCTTCCACCGGCGCTGCGAGGCGGATGCGGGCCATGCCTGGCTGCGCCGCCTGATTCTCGGCGTGGCGCGGGAGATCACCCCCGTGGGCGCGCCGCCCGAGGATGCGCCGGAGGAGGAGGACGCCTGATTATTCCCCACGACACCGCTGCGCGGCGTCGGGGGGCCCGGGAGCCGCTGTAGGACCGAGGCATTGCACAGCCCGCCGCGGCAAAGCCGCGGCAGGGCACCGGGCAGCGTCAAGGATTGAGAGAGGTGCCGATGGAGTTCGACTATGTCATCGCCGGCGCGGGCAGCGCGGGCTGCGTGCTGGCCAACCGCCTCTCCGCCAGCGGCGCCACCGTCGCGGTGATCGAGGCCGGGGGCTCCGACCGCCACCCCTGGATCCACATCCCCGCCGGCTATGCGAAGATCCTCGACCATCCGCGCCTGACCTGGGGCTACCGCACCGCGCCGGATGAGGGCACGGCGATGCGGGCGCTGGACTATCCGCGCGGCAAGGTCTGGGGCGGCTGCTCCTCCATCAACGGCCTCGGCCATGTGCGCGGCCATCCCTCCGACTACGACCTCTGGGCGCAGAAGGGTTGTACGGGTTGGGGCTGGGACGACCTGCTGCCCTATTTCCGGCGGCATGAATCCTTCGCCGGCGGTGGCGAGGGCCGCGGCGCCGAAGGCCCGCAGCCGGTGGAGCATCTGGCGGAGGTGCCGGAGCTGCTGACCCATCTCGGCCGGGCGGCGGCGGCGATCGGCCTGCCCGTGCTGGCCGACATGAACGGGCCGGAGCGGGAAGGCTTCGCCCCCTTCCAGCAGACGCGGCGCGGCCGCCGCCGCGTCTCCGCCGCCCGCGCCTATCTGGTGCCGGCGCTCAGGCGGCCGAATCTCACCCTACTCGACAACGCCCTTGCGCTGCGGGTGGTGGTGGAGGATGGCCGCGCTGCTGGCATCGCCATCCGGCGTGATGGGGCGGAACAGGTGATCCGGGCGCGGCGGGAGGTGGTGCTGGCGGCCGGCGCCATCGGCTCGCCGCAGCTTCTCATGCTCTCCGGCTTCGGGCCGGGCGCGGCGCTGCAGGCGATGGGCATCCCCATGCTGCGGGACATGCCGGGGATCGGCGCCAATCTGCAGGACCACTACATCATCCGTCTCGGCTTCCGCCTGGGCGCGCGGCGGCTCTCCGCCAACCACCGCATCGCCGGCTGGCGCCTGCCGCTGGAGGCGCTGCGCTGGGCGGCGAAGGGCGATGGCGTGCTGACCTGGTCGCCCGGCATGTTCAGCCTGTTCGCCCGCACCGCGCCGGGGCTGGAGGCGCCGGACATCCAGATCAATGGCGGCCCGCTCTCCTGGGCGCCACTGCCGCCGGAGCCGGGGCGGCGCTTCGGCGGCATCCGCATCGGGGTGCCGGAGGCAGAGCCGGGCATGACCCTCGGCGTCTGGCAATGCCGGCCGGAAAGCCGCGGCAGCGTCACCCTGGCCTCGCCCGATCCCGCTGCGGCCCCGATGATCGCGCCGCGCTACCTGGCGACGGAAGGCGACCGCGCCTGCGTGCTGCGCGGATTGCGCCTCGCCCGCCGCTGGATGGCGGCGGCGCCGTTGCGCGGGATCGTGGCCGGGGAAACCCGGCCGGGACCGGCGGCGGAGAGCGATGCCGAGCTGCTGGATTTCGCCCGCGAAACCGGTGGCACGGTCTACCACCCCTGCGGCACGGTCCGCATGGGCGGCGATCCGACAGCGCCGCTCGATGCCGCGCTGCGGCTGCGCGGCGTGGCCGGCCTCCGGGTCGCCGATGCCTCCGCCTTCCCGGACATTCCGGTCTGCAACATCAACGCCACCGTGTTGAGTTTGGCGGAAAAGGCCGCCGACCTGATCCTCTCCGCCGGCCGCGGGTGAAACCGCGCGGGCGAGGACCCGTTGCAGGGGAAAGCGAGAGGAGCCCGCCATGGTTGAAACCCGCAGCGACGCCGAGGCCAAGCGCAAGGTCTGGGAGATGATCAAGGACGTCGAGGTCGCCATGATGGTGACGCAGGATGAGGAGGGCCGCTTCCGCGGCCGCCCGATGCGCGCCGTGAACCGCGAATTCGACGGCGTGCTTTGGTTCTTCGCCACCGCCGGCGCGCCGGTGACGAGCGAGACCGCGGGCGATGGCCGCGTGCTGCTGGCCTATTCCGACCCAAGCAGCCAGAACTACGTCTCCATCTACGGCACGGCGGAGGTGGTGAAGGACAAGGCGAAGCAGAAGCAGCTCTGGTCGGAGCCGCTGCGCGTCTGGTTCCCGGGCGGCGCCGAGGACCCGAAGGTGGCGCTGATCCGCGTGGAGTGCGAGGGCGCGGAATATTGGGATTCGCCCAGCAGCACGCTGGTGCACGCCTACGGCTACCTGAAGGCCGTGACCACCGGCGAGCCGCCGCATCCGGGGGCGAATGATAAGGTGGATTTCAGCAAGAAGGCGGGGTGATTCCTCCTCCGGGAGGGGCTTTGCCCCTCTCGGTTGGACGCAGTGCGTCCAACCCCCACCAAAACCCGAAAGGCCTTTGGAAACCGTGAGTCAGGCCTGCAGCAGCACCCGGACATGGGCGGCGGTGCTGGCTGCCAGGGCATCGAGGTCGTAGCCGCCTTCCAGCAGGCTCACGACGCGGCCGGCGCAATGGCGGTCGGCCAGGGCGCAGATCTCCGCCGTCAGCCAGGCGAAATCCGCCTCGCGCACGCGAAGCTGCGCCAGCGGGTCGCGGGCATGGGCGTCGAAGCCGGCGGAGACCACCAGCAGCTCGGGCGCGAAGAGATCGACCGCCGGCAGCAGTTCGGCGGCCCAGGCGGCGCGGAAGGCCTCGCCATCGGCACCCGGCGGCAGCACGGCGTTGAAGACATTGCCCACACCCTTTTCCCGCTTCTGGCCGGTGCCGGGATAGAGCGGCCATTGGTGGGAGGAGGCGTAGAGGATGCTCGCATCATCCTCGACGCAGGCTTGGCTGCCATTGCCGTGATGCACGTCGAAATCGAGGATCGCGACCCGCGCCGCGCCATGCACCCGCTGGGCATGGCGGGCGGCGATGACGGCATTGGAGAAGAAGCAGAAGCCCATGGGCCGCCGCGGCTCGGCATGGTGGCCGGGCGGGCGCACCGCACAGAAGGCGCGGCGCACCTCGCCCCGCATCACCGCATCCGCCGCCGCCACCGCGGCGCCGGCGGCGCGCAGCGCGGCCTCGGCGCTGCCATGACTCATGACGGTGTCGGCATCCAGCGGCACCGTCTCCCCCGCCGCCGGGCGGATGCCGAGGATGGCGTCCACATAGGCCGGCGGGTGGGCCAGGGCGAGCTGGTCCGGCGTCGCCTCCGGCGCCTCGCCGCGGATCAGGGCGGCGAACTCCTCGGCGTCCAGGGCGCGCAGCACGGCGCGCAACCGGTCCGGGCATTCCGGGTGCTCCGGTCCCGGATCGTGCCGCAGGCAGGCCAGATGGGTCAGCAGCAGCACGCCCGTGCTCATGCCGCCGGCTCGGCGCGCTTCCGCAGCACGAAGCGCAGCACCTCCCCCTCCTGCGCCTGGGTCACCAGCGTGTGGCCGGTCTCGGCGCAGAAGGCGGGGAAGTCGCGGGCGGCGGCGGGGTCGGTGGCCAGCACCGTCAGCTCCGCCCCCGGCGCCAGGCCGCGCAGCGCCTTGTTGGCCTTCAGCACCGGCAGCGGGCAGGAGAGGCCGCGGACATCGAGAAGCGTTTCCACCATCCGGCCAGTCCAGCACCGGCCCCCCGGCACTGCAAGCCTTGCGATCGCAAAGGCTTGCAGCGGCGCCCGCGGCGGCACAGTTTCGCGGGATGACGCTGCGCATCGGCATCGACCTGGGCGGGACCAAGACGGAGATCGTGGCGCTGGACGCCGCCGGGGCCGTGCGGCTGCGCCGCCGCGCCCCCACCCCCCCCTCCTACGACGGGGTGATCGCCCTGGTCGGCAGGCTGGTGGAGACGGCGGAGGCGGAGCTCGGGTCCCGCGGCACGGTCGGCCTCGGCATCCCCGGCAGCCTCTCCCCGGCCACCGGCCTGGTGCGGGGCGCCAATTCCACTTGGCTGAATGGCGGGCGGCTGGACCGCGACCTGGCGGCGCGGCTGGGGCGGGAAGTGCGGCTTTCCAACGACGCCAATTGCCTGGGCGTAAGCGAGGCGGCGGATGGCGCGGGCGCCGGGTTCGACACGGTCTTCGCCGTCATCCTCGGCACCGGCGTGGGCGCCGGGATCGTGACCGGCGGGCGCATCCTGGAAGGGCGCAACCGCGTGGCCGGCGAATGGGGCCACAACCCGCTGCCCTGGATGCGGCCGGAGGAATACCCCGGCCCGGCCTGCTGGTGCGGCAAGCAGGGCTGCATCGAGACCTTCCTCTGCGGTCCCGCCCTGGCCGCCGATGCGGATGGCCCTGGCGCCCGCGATGCCAGCGCCCTGCCCGCCCGTGCCGCTGCGGGGGATGCGGCGGCCGCCGCGGCGCTGGCGCGCCATGCGGACCGGCTCGCCCGGGCGCTGGCGCATGTGGTGAACATCCTCGACCCGGACTGCATCCTGCTGGGCGGCGGCCTGTCCAACATGGCGCATCTCTATGAGGAGGTGCCGAAGCTCCTGGGCCGCTACGTCTTCAGCGATGTGGTGACGACGCCGCTTTTGCGCGCGCGGCATGGCGACAGCTCCGGCGTGCTGGGCGCCGCGCGGCTATGGGATTGAGGGCCTTACGCCATGAGCGACCTAATTGAGCTCTTCAAGGCTGCCGTCTGGCCGGCCATCGTCGTCCTGCTGGTCGTAAAGTTCGGCCAGCCGCTACACGCGATGCTGCAATCGGTCGCGGATGGCCGGGCGTCGCTGGATGTCGGGCCAAGTGGCCTTCGGGTGACCCAGGCCGCGCAGTCGGCCGTCGCCGCCGCAGTGGCAGCGGGCGCCGAGGCCAAGGATGCGCCCCCGGCGGAGAAGGCGGCGATCGCGCACGGCATCGTGGCGGCAGCCCGGACCTCGCTTGCCAGCGCGCCGACCCTGGCCACCCGCCGGATCCTCTGGGTGGACGATACCCCGGACAACAACATCCTCCTCGCCAAGTCATTCACCGAGCTGGGGATCAGCGTGATCCAGGTCGGCTCCACGGAGGCCGCCCTCGGCCGCTTGCGGGAGGAGCGGTTCGACCTGGTCATCACCGACATGGGCCGTCCGCCAGACCACACCGCCGGGCTTACCCTGCTCCGGCGCATGCGGGAGATGGGCACCTTCCCTCCTACCATCATTTATGCCGCGCGCTGGGCCGCGGCCAACAGGGGCAAGGAAGCCGAACTCGGCGCCGCCCTCATCACCAACCGGCCGGGCGAGGTCTATGCCCGGGCGCTCGAATTGCTGCAGCGTTCCTGACGGCCCGCATGCCCACCCTCTGCCGCGATTGCTGCCGGGAGGCTCCGGCCTATCGCCCCACCTGCCCCGCCTGCGGCAGCCGCCGCCTGGTGCGGCATGCGGAGCTCTTCACCCTCACCGTCGCGCATATCGACTGCGACGCCTTCTACGCCAGCATTGAGAAGCGCGACCGGCCGGAGCTGCTGGCGAAGCCCGTCATCGTCGGCGGCGGCAAGCGTGGCGTGGTCTCGGCGGCCTGCTACCTGGCGCGCACCACCGGCGTGCGAAGTGCGATGCCGATGTTCAAGGCGCTGCGCCTCTGCCCCGATGCCGTCGTCATCAAGCCGGAGATGGCGAAATACGTCGCCGCCGCGCGCCAGATCCGGGAGCTGATGGAGGCGCTGACGCCGCTGGTCCAGCCCCTCTCGATCGACGAGGCGGTGCTGGACCTGCGCGGGACGGAAGCGCTGCACCGCGCCCCGCCTGCCATCACCCTGGCCCGCTTCGCACGGGAGGTGGAGCGGCAGGTCGGCGTCACCATCTCCATCGGCCTCGCCCCCAACCGGCTGCTGGCCAAGCTGACGGCGGAGCGCGACAAGCCGCGCGGCTTCGCCGTGCTGGGCGCGGCGGAGGCCGCCGCCTGGCTCGCCCCGCAGCCCGTCTCCTTGCTGCCCGGCGTTGGTCCCGCCCTGCAGAGGCGGCTGGAGGCGGCGGGCTTCACCCGGCTCGGCCAGCTCGCCGCGCTCGATGCGCGGGAAGCGCTGCGGCGCTTCGGGGAGGACGGGCCGAGCCTCGCCGCAAGGGCGCGGGGGGAGGATAGCCGCCCCGTCGATCCCAGCCGCGAGATGAAGAGCATCAGCGCCGAGACCACTTTCGAGCATGACCTCGCCACCGCCGCAGCGCTGGAGGCGCCGCTCTGGCGGCTCTGCGAGAAGCTCGGGCGGAGGCTGCGGGAGAAGGGCCTCGCCGCCTCCGGCGTGGTGCTGAAGCTGAAGACCGCGGATTTCCGCCAGCGCACCCGCAACCTCCGCCTGCCGGTGCCGAGCCTGGTGCCGGAGACGCTCTTCGCCGCCGCGCGCGGGCTGCTGGCGAAGGAGGTGGACGGCACCGCCTTCCGCCTCATCGGCATCGGCGCCCAGCCTCTGGCCCCGGCCGCGGCGGCGGACCGGGGCGACCTGGCGGACCCGGAGGCGCCGCGGCGCATGGCCCGCTGGCGGGCGATGGAGGCGTTGCGCGCCCGCTTCGGCGACGGGGCGGTGGCTCTCGGGCGCGGAATGAAGCCGCGTTAGTGTCCTGCCCGCGAAGTTCGTGGGATTTCCCCCGAGCGCAGCGGATCGGCAGGCCACTGAAAACAATGGCCAGTGGCCTGAGAACGAAGTCCGCGGGACTTCGAAATCAGGACGCTAGAGGCAACCGTGCCGGTCAGCGACCGTTGCTCAGGCTCCCCCTCCGGAGGAGAGCCGTCGATGTTCCTGCGCGTGAACAAGCTGCAGACCGAGCTGCCGGCGCCGAAGCGCCGCGATCCCAATGCCGCCGCCGCGCTGCAGGAGCTGCTGGGCGGGAAATACGGGGAGATGTCGACCCTTAACAACTACCTCTTCCAGAGCTTCAATTTCCGCAGCAAGAGCAAGCTGAAATCCTTCTACAGCCTGGTCGCCTGCATCACGGCGGAGGAGCTGGGGCATGTGGAGCTGGTGAGCAACGGCGTCGCCATGCTGAACAACGGCCCGGACAGCGCGGGCGACGACACCGGCGATGGCGGCGATGTCAGCATGTCACCGCAGGAGGCGATGAAGGAAATCCGCCTCGCCGCCGGCTTCTTCTCCCATGGCGGCGGCGCGACGCCGGTCAACAGCAACGGCGTCTCCTGGAACAACGACTTCGTCACCACCACGGGCAACATCGTCTTCGACCTGCTGCACAATTTCCACCTGGAATGCGGCGCGCGGCTGCACAAGCTGCGGGTCTATGAGTCGCTGAGCGACCCGACCGGGCGGGAGGTCTGCGGCTACCTGCTGGTGCGCGGCTCGGTCCACGCGCATGCCTATGCGCTGGCGCTGAAGAACCTGACGGGCGTCGAGATCGAGAAGATGCTGCCGACGCCGAACATCCCGCTGGCGAAGATCCCCGAGGCGCAGAAATACCTCGATGAGGGCTCGCATCGCCGGCTCTATACCTTCAGCCCGGCCGACTACAAGGAGATCGCCGGCATCTGGGGCAATGGCGAGCAGGCGCTGCCGGGCGACCCGCCGGGCGAGCTGGTGGTGGTGGACGGCATGCCGGAAGGCGGCAAGATCCATGAGCTGGTCGGCGAGCCGAATGTCTTCACGCCGGACTACGCGCCGGAGGAGATGTACGAGATCGCCGTGAAGCTGACGAAGAAGATGTAGCAGCCCCCACGACGTTGCCACGCAACGCCGTGGGGACCCCGGTTGGCGCAAGGCAAGCGGCACCCTGCACAGCCAACCGAGGCAAAGCCTCGGTTGGCAACGGGCGGCGCGGTTGCAGGCCGGGCGCTACCGGCCCGGCCTGTTCAGCGGCGGAGGCGGATGCCGTCCGCCACCAGCGAGCAGGCGGTGACGGTCAGCAGGATGGCAAGGCCCGGCCAGAACGCCGTCCAGGGCGCGGCGAAGATCATCTCCTGCGCATTGGCCAGCATGTTGCCCCAGGAGGGCGCGGGCGGCTGGATGCCGAGGCCGAGGAAGCTCAGCGTGCTCTCCGCCAGCACCGCACCCGCCACCGCCAGCGCCGTCGCCACCGCGATGGGGCTGGCGATGTTGGGCAGGACATGGCGCAGCAGCACCCGCGCCTCCGTGGCGCCGGAGACCCGCGCTGCCGCCACATAGTCCAGCGAAAGCTGGGTCAGCGCCGCGGCCCGCGCCAGCCGCGCCACGCCCACCCAGCCGAACAGCATCAGGATGAGGGTGATGCGGGCGATATCCGCCACCGCCTCCCCACGCGGCAGGCCGAAGCGGCCGGTATCCACCGCCGCCAGCACCACCAGCAGCGGCAGGGCGGGCAGGGCCAGCAGCCCATCCGCCAGCCGCATCAGCACCGCCTCCATCCAGCCGCCCCGCCAGGCCGCCAGCAGCCCGATGCCGGTCCCGAGCAGGGTGGCGCCCAGCGCCACGCCGAGCCCCACGGCCAGCGAGACCCGCCCGCCGTGGAGCAACCGCAGCAGGATGTCCCGCCCCAGCTCGTCGGTGCCGAGCGGGTGGTCGGCGGAGGCCTCCCCGTAGCGCTGGAACAGGTCCGGCGCGAAGGGATCGTGCCCCAGCATCTGCTGGACGATGCCCGCCCCGGCCGCCGCCGCCGCGAGCAGCGCCAGGATGGCGAGGCCGAGGACAAGGCGCAGGTTCACGGATGGCGAGCGGCGCATGGGGCGCGGTACGTCCCTCTCAATGCCCCAGCCTCGGGTCGATCGCGCGCTGCAGCAGATCCGCCGCCAGGGTCGCCAGCATCGTCACCAGCGCCGCCAGCAGCAGCGCCAGCAGGGCGAGGTTGTAGTCATTTCCCATGATGCTGTCGTAGATCAGCTTGCCCATGCCCGGGCGGGCGAAGATCGTCTCCGTCACCAGCGCGCCGGAGACCAGCGCCCCGGCATCCAGCGCCGCGATCGTCACCAGCGGGATGGCCGCGTTGGGGAAGGCGTGCCGCCACAACACGGCCCGCTCCGGCAGCCCCTTCATGCGCGCAGTGCGGATATAGGGCGCGGCGAGCTCCGCCTGCATCGCCGCCAGCGCGTGCCGGGCATAGCCGGCGCTATTCACCAGGGCGAGGGTCGTCACCGGCAGCAGCAGGAAGCGCGCCGCCTCCCACCACCCCGGCGCCTCCGCCACCCCGCCCGCCGGCAGCCAGCCGAGCGTGACGGCGAACAGGATGATGAGCATGAGGCCGAGCCAGAAGCTCGGCGTGGATTGCGCCAGGATGCTGAGCGCATCCGCCGCCCGCCCCAGCCAGGGCCGTGCCGCCCCCAGCACGCCGAGCAGCACGCCCCCCGCCGCCGCCAGCAGCAGGGACCAGCCGAGCAGCGTCAGGGTCGAGAGCAGCGCCGGCCACAGCACCGCGCCGGCGCGGACGGAGAACAGCCGGGAATAGCCGAAATCGCCCCGCAGCACGGCCGCCGCCCAGGCCAGGTAGCGTTCGTGCAGCGGGCGATCCAGCCCATGGACCGCCCGCAGCTTCGCCACATCCGCCGCGCTCAGCGTCGGGTCGCCGAGCATGGCAAGGTCCAGCGGATCCCCCGGCATCAGCCCCATGGCCAGCCAGGTCAGCGCGGAGAGCAGCAGCAGCGTCACCGCGATCTGCGGCAGACGCCAGGCCACCAACCGCGCCATGCCGGCGCCTCAGCCGCCGCGGGCAGCCTTCACCGCGGCCTTCGCCGCATTCACCATCAGCCCGACCTCGTTGGAGATCGTGACGAGCTTGAAGCCCATCTGGATCATCCGGTGGGCATAGGCGGGGGAGCCGTTGTGCAGCCCGGCGGCGATGCCGCGCTTGCCCGTCTCCTTCAGCAGCTTCTCATAGATGCCGAGGATGAACGGGTCCTCGACATCCAGCTTCGGCTCCAGCCCGTAGGAAAAGGAGAGGTCGGAGGGCCCGACATAGATGCCGTCGATGCCCGGCACGTCGAGGATCGCCTCGATGTTCTCGATGGCGGTCTTGGTCTCGATCATCGGGATGACGAGGATGTTCTCATTGGCGGTCTTCTGGTAGCCGCCCGCCTCCCCGTACACGCCGGCCCGGATCGGGCCGTTGGAGCGCGTGCCGGCCGGCGGGTACTTGCTGTACTGCACCAGCCGGGCGGCCTCGTCGGGCGTGTTGATCATCGGGCAGATCACGCCGTAGGCGCCGGCATCCAGCACCTTGCCGATGATGCCCGGCTCGTTCCACGGCACCCGCACCATGGGGGTGACGCCGGAAGGCTGGATGCCCTGGAAGCAGGCGACGCAGGAGAGGTAGTCCTGCACCCCATGCTGCATGTCCACGGTCACGCTGTCCCAGCCGCACTGGCTGTACATCTCGGCGCTGAACGCGTTGGGGATGGCGAGCCAGCCATTCACCACGGCCTTCCCGGCCTTCCAAGCTTCCTTGACCTTGTTCGGCATCGCTTCCTCGCTCCGCGTCGCGCATGGGGACGAGCCATCGGCGGCGGGCCGGCGGCGAAGCGGCGGGGCCGATCGTCACCGGGACGTGACCGGTTCAGCCCGTTTCCCCAACCAGCACTAAGCGGCGTGCCGGCCAGCGTCAACGCGCCAGTCGCCGGCCTGGGCCGTCAGGCCGCAGGATACCGGCCAGGATGCCAGGATGCACCGAGGTGGCGTCTTTACCTTGGGTCAATAAACACCTGCGATTTTTGAGACAGGGATCAAAAACCTTGTGCCCCTCAGCCGGAGATCCTCAATGAGCGGGACCAGCCTCGTCGCCCCGACGACCTCCATGATCGGCCATTTCGTGCTGGAGAATGCCGGGGCGGGTCCGCTCGGCGCCGGCATCGCCACCCTCGGCCAGCTCTTCGCCGCGGGGGAGGTGCCGGCCGGTGCCACGCTGCTGGCCCGGATCGGCGACAGCCTGGTGCCGGTGCAGCTCGACGTGAAGACCACCTGGCCGGACGGTTCGGCGAGGATGGCGGTCCTCAGCCTGGCGCGGCCGGAGCTCGCGGCAGGCCAGTCGGTCGAGGTGACGCTCGGCCTCGGCACTGCGGCGGCCGCCCCGGCGCTCGACCTCGCCAGCGCGCTGGCGGGCCACAGCTTCGCCCTGGACTTCGCCATGGCGGATGGCAGCACCTGGCATGTGGACGCGCTGGCGGCGCTGCAGCAGGCCATCGCCCAGGGCAAGGCAAGCTTCTGGCAATCCGGCCCCCTGGCCACGGAAGCCCGCGTGGAGATCGATCTGCCCGGCTCCCTGCGCCTTGTCCTCGACATCACCGCCTATAAGGGGGGCGGCTACGCCGTCTCGGCCCAGTTCAACAATGACGGGGCGATGCAGGCGAGCGGCGGCCGGGTGCAGTACGGCGTCACCGCCACCATGGACGGGCGGCAGGTGCTGGCGGAAACGCTGGACCAGGGCCAGTACCAGAACTGGCATCGGGACTTCTCCTCCACCGGCCTCGATGGCGGCCAGGGGCTGGGCAGCGCCGATGCCGGCTGGCTGAACATCCGCCAGGATGTGGCGAAGCTCTCCGCCCTCGGCGCCATCGCCGACTACGACCTCTCCATCGCGGTGCCGGAGGCGAAGCTCGCCGCCTATGCCGTGGCGACGGCGACGGATGGCTGGGGCGATCCGCTCGCGACCAACGGCGTCACCACCTACATGCCGATGACCGGCGCCCGGGCGGATATCGGCTTCACCACCCAGGCCAACACCGCCTGGCTGCTGAGCCAGGATGCGCGCGCCGCCAACTATGCGCTGGGCCAGGCCGAGGCCGCCAGCGCGGTGCCCTGGCATTTCTGGGACACGGCGCACGGCACCTGGCTGAACACGGGCGATTATGCGCGCCTCTGGCTCGACGGCCGCGGCGGCACCGGCCGGCCGGGGGATGCCACTTCCGGCGGCCTGACCCAGCAGGTGGACAAGCTGACCGGCTGGACCACGGACACCGCCCATCAGCCGGACCTCTCCTATGTCCCCTACCTGCTGACCGGGGAACGCTGGATCCTCGACAACCTCCTTGCCCAGGCGGCCTGGAGCGTCATGGGCATCTGGCCGGCGCAGCGGGTGGGCGAGGCCATCGTGGTGAACAACGTCCAGGTGCGCACCGCCGCCTGGTCCCTCCGGCAGATCGACGAGGCCGCCTTCACGGCGCCAGACGGCAGTGCAGAAAAGGCCTATTTTACCCAGGTCTCCCAGGAGAACTGGGCTTGGCTGGTCAGCCAGATCCCCGTCTGGACCGCCCAGCAGGGCGAGGCCCATGGCTGGCTGCCGGGCGCCTACGGCACCCCCGGCGCCATCGCGCCCTGGCAGCAGGACTACTTCGCCTCCACCGCCATCGCCGCCGCCGCCCGCGGCAATGCGGATGCGCTCACCTTCCTCGACTGGATGTCGAACTTCCTGATCGGCCGCTTCCAGGCGGAGGCGCAGGGCTTCAACCCGCATGACGGCATCGCCTACAATTTGGCGGTCAGCGACCCGGCGACCGGTCGGGTGTTCCAGAGTTGGGCGGAGATCGGGGCGGCGACCAGCGCCCGCGGCCTGTCCAACGGCGATGGCTGGTCCCAGAGCAATGGCGATTATGGCCGCCTCGGCCTCGCCACCCTGGCCGGCATCTGGCACCTGACGGGCAACCCGGCGGCGCGCAAGGCCTACCACGCCCTGCTGATGGAGCTGCCGCCCGGCACCACCGAGGCCAGCCTCGCCGCCGCCCTCGACCACCTCGTCACCATCCCCGACATCCTGTCCGGCGACGATGTGATGACGCCGGCCACAACGCTGAACTACGTCGCCATCGACCTCGAGACCGGGGCCGACCTGCTGCGCCTGGCGAACGGCACCAATACCCTCAGCGTCGCCAACACGGAAACCATCCTGGGCGGCACCGGCAGTGACCGGGTGACCCTCACCACCCTGGCCGATGATGTGCTGGTCGATCTCGGCGCCGGCGCCGATGCGCTGGTGCTGGCGGGCGGCGGCGCCAACCGCCTGGCCGTGGCAGGCGTGGAAACGGTCACCGGCGGCAATGGCGATGATGCGGTGCGGCTCCTCACCCCGTTCGCCGGCGGCAGCATCGCCCTGGGCGAGGGCCAGGACCGGCTTACCCTGGCCGATGGCGGCAACAGCCTCACCGTCTCCGGCGTCGAGACCCTGGCCGGCGGCAGCAGCGCCGACAACGTCACCATCTCCGGCGCCGCGACCGGCATGGTCGATCTCGGCGCCGGCGCCGACCGGCTGGTGCTCGGCAATGCCGGCAGCAGCGCGACCATCGCCAATGTCGAGACGCTGGCCGGTGGCAACGGCGCCGACATCATCCAGCTTGGCGACGGCATGCAGGATGCCGTCATCGACCTGGGCGCCGGCGCCGACCGTCTGACCCTGGCTGCCGCCGGTGGCCGGGTGCGCGTGGCCAATGTCGAGACCATCCTGGGCGGCGCCGGGAACGACGAGGTGCTGTTCACCGCCCGCGGCAGCCAGCTCGTCATCGACCTCGGCGACGGCCGCGACCGTCTGACCCTGGCCGATGGCGGCAACGGCGCCACCGTGAGCGGTGCCGAGACCATCCTCGGTGGCAGCGGCGCGGACACCGTCACCCTCGGCAGCGCCCTGCCGGACGGGGCGATCGACCTCGGCGCCGGCAACGACCGGCTGATCCTGGCCGCCGGCACCAACCGCCTGTTGCTGAGCAACGTGGAGACGGTGACGGGCGGCGAGGGCGATGACAGCCTGACCTTCGCCACCGCCCTCGCCGGCCCCACCATCGCGCTGGGTGGCGGCAATGACCGGGTCGTGCTGGCCGATGGCGGCAACACCGCCACCCTTTCCGGCGTCGAGACGGTGATCGGTGGGGCGGGGGGCGATGTCCTGAAGCTCTCCGGCGCCGGGCTGCGCATCGAGCTCGGCGCCGGCCGCGACTGGCTGACCTTCACCGCCGCCAGCAGCGCGCTGGTCTCGGGAGCGGAGACGATCACCGGCAGCGGCGGCGCCGATGCCGTCACCCTCTCCGGCGCGATGGACGGGGTGGTGGATCTGGGCAACGGCAATGACTGGCTGGCGCTGGGCAATGGCGGCAACCGGCTGACGGTGAGCCGGGCGGAAACCATCCTCGGCGGCACGGGGGACGATGCCGTCATCCTCGGCACCGCCCTGGTCAACGGCGTCATCGACCTCGGCGACGGCAACGACCGGCTGGAACTGCTCACCAGCAGCAGCGTGCTGTCGGTGAGCCATGTCGAGACCCTCATCGGCAGCGCCGGGAACGAGACGGTCACCCTCGGCAGCGCCATCCAGGGCGGGGTCATCGACCTCGGCGCCGGCAGCGACCGGCTGACCCTGAGCAGCGCGGGCGTCAACCGGCTGACGGTGAGCGGGGTGGAAGCCCTGCTCGGCGGCACCACGGTGGACTACGTGACCCTCGGCGCGCCGGTGAGCGCCATGACCGTCGATCTCGGCGAGGGGATGGACCGGCTGGTCATGTCCAGCCAGGGGAACAACCGCGCCACCCTCGCCAATGTGGAGTTCATCACCGGCGGCGCCGGGGACGACACCGTCACCCTGACCACCGGCCTGCCGGTCTACTCGATGATCGACCTGGGCGGCGGCTACGACAAGCTGCAGCTCGCCAATGCCGACAACAGCGCCACGATCGCCAATGTCGAATGGCTCCTCGGCGGCAGGGGGGCGGATGTGATCAAGCTCGGCGCGCCGGTCATGGGCGTGCTGGTCGATCTCGGCGCCGGGGCGGACCGGCTGACCCTGGCCAACGGCACCAACAACCTCACCGTGCTAAACGCCGAGACCATCCTGGGCGGCACCGGCAACGACACGGTGATGCTGAACACCGCCCAGACCGATGGCGTCATCGACCTTGGCGCGGGCTATGACCGGCTGGTGCTGGGCGGCGGCAGGACCAGCCTGACGCTGAGCCATGTGGAGCTGGTGGTGGGCAGCGCCAGCAACGACATCCTGACCGTGCTGGGCGACACCCCCATCGCCATGTCCGGCAACGGCTCCGCCGATACGCTGATCGGCGGCGGCCGGGCGGATACGCTGAATGGCGGCGCGGGGGCTGATTACCTGACCGGCGGCGCGGGCGCGGACCACTTCGTCTATGCCGCGGCCAGCGAGTCCGGCCTCTACGCGGCCGACCGCATCACCGACTTCACCCCGGGCCAGGATCTGCTGGAGTTCAGCCTGCTGCTGCAGGACAGCTTCACCTGGCGCGGCGCCGCCGCCTTCGGCCGCAGTGGCGGCACGGAGGCGCGCTTCGTCGACGCCACCCAGCAATTGCAGATCGACCTGAACGGCGACGGCGCGGCCGATATGGCGATCGTGCTGCAGGGGGTGACCGCGGCGTCCCTTTCCGCCCGGGATTTCCTCTGGAGCTGATCAGCGGTGCAGCAGGCGCTCGATCAGCCCGGCATAGGCCTGGTACATCACCTCCTGGTCGTAGTCGCGCTCTGCCTTGGCGCGGTTCGCGGCGCCCAGCCGGGCGCGCAGCGCGGCATCTGCCAGCAGGGGGCGGAGGGCGGCGGCCAGCGCCGCATCCTCGCGCGCGGCCAGGTGCGGCAGATTCTCCGGCGCCAGCATGGCGCGCAGATCGCCCACCTCGGTCGCCGCCACGGGCAGGCCGCTCGCCATCGCCTCCATGACGGAGAAGGGCATCTGCTCCGTGTCGGAGGAGAGGGCGAGGAGATCCATGGCGCCATAGGCCGGGGCGGGATCCACCCAATGGCCGAGGAAGGCGGTGCAGCCGCCCAGGCCGAGCTGCGCCGTCAGCGCCTTCAGGGCCGGGCGTTCCGGCCCGTCGCCGAGGATGGCGAGGCGGGCGGCGATCCCCTCCGCCCGCAGCAGGGCGACGGCGCGCAGCAGCCGGGCGATGTTCTTCTCCGGCCGCAGCGCGGCAACGGTGCCGATCACCGGCCCCTCCCCCGGCACCGCCAGCGGTCGCGTCAGGCCGCCGGGGCGGAAGCGGCCGAGGTCGAGCCCGTTCGGGATGTGGTGCAGCCGCGCCTCGGGCAACTGCCAGCCCTCCCGCGCCGCGCGCAGCAGCACCGTGGAGGGCATCGCCACCTCCGACCAGCGCAGCGCGAGGCGCCGGGCCAGCATGCGGCGCGGCTTCTGCCCGGCCGCCTCATCCGGGCCGAAGCCGTCCTCGGTGTGCAGGTGCGGCAGCCGGGGCGGCAGGAGGTTGGCGATGGCGTATTCGATGGCGCCCCAATTGCTCGTCACCAGCAGGGCCGGGCGCAATTCCCGGAACAGGCGGCGGATCGCCGCCAGCCGCGCCAGCGGCGAGGCCCCGCGCGGCGGCGCCGGTACCAGCGTATAGGGCACCTCCGGCGCCAGCCGCTCGGTGCAGGCGGTGTTGCCGTCCAGCGCCAGGATGGCGTGGCGCCAGCGCGGGCCGAAGCGGTTGGCCAGCGCGGCGAAGCGCACCTGCGCGCCCCCCACCCCGAAGCCCGGGAAGACATGCAGCAGCAGGGGCGCGGTCATGGCCGGGCGCGACGCTCCCGCTCCGCCTGGAACAGCGCCGCGACGCGGCGCGCATTGCCGGCCCAGGTCAGGTCCCGCGCCACCACCTCCGCCCGTGCCGCCGCCCCTAGCCGGGCGCGCAGCGCCGGGTCGCGCGCCAGCCGCTCCACCGCCGCCCACATGGCGCCGGGCGCCGCGGGGTCGAAGAGCAGGGCGGTCTCCCCATCCCGCAGCACCTCCCGGATGTTCGGCTGGTCCGGCGCGACGATGGCGCGGCCGGCGGCCATGTATTCGAAAACCTTGAGCGGCGAGGCATAGGCGACGGAAGCCGGCTGCAGGGCGATGTCGAAGCCGGCGACGAGGCCGGGAATCGCCTCCCGCCCGGCGAGGCCGGTGAAGCGCACGCGGTCGGCGATACCCAGCTCGGCGGCCAGTGCCTCCAGCCCGGGGCGCGCCGGCCCCTCCCCCACGACCAGCAGCTCCAGGGGCATGTCGCCCTGGAAGCCGGCGATCGCCCGCACCACCGCATCCAGCCCATGCCATTCCCGCACGAAGCCGACGAAGCCGAGGGTGACGGCCGGCTTCGGCGCCGGCGGGGCGGGGTCCGGGAATTCCGCCAGATCGATGCCATTCGGCACCACCAGGATGCGCTCCGGCGCCACCCCCGCCGCGCGGAGATGGCCGGCGAGCACCTCGGTCACCGGCAGGGCACGGTCCGCGGCGCGCCAGACGAAGCGCTCCGTCCAGCGGGCCAGGGCGCCGAGGGCGAGGCCGCCGAACCGGGCGCGCTCCTCCGCCAGCGGGGCGTTCACCTCCACCAGGAAGGGCAGCTTCAGCCGCCGGGCCAGCAGGGCGCCGGAGAGGAAGAAGAGGTTGTAGCGCTCATAGATCGCCTCCGGACGGAAGGCGTGGGCAGCGCGGGCGAGGCGGAGATAGGCCGGGAAGGAATAGGCCAGCTCCGCCAGTTCGGCGGCGAAGCGGGGCAGCAAGCGGCGGACCAGGGCGGTCAGCCGGCTCTCCCCGCCGAAGCCGGCCTCCTCATAGGCGGAGGGGCCGACGACCAGCACCTCATGCCCCTCGGCGCGCAGCGCGGCCACCAGGCTGTCCAGGTGCACGCTCATCCCGTCCCGCGACTGGATGCGGTGGCTGTAGAGGATCCTCATGCGGCGTCCCGTGCCGGGGCGCGGCCGAGGGCGGCGCGCAGCCGGCCGGCGGCATGCCGGGCCAGCGCCAGGGCGCCCGCCGGGTGCCAGGGATCCACCAGCAGCACGCCCATGCGCTGCCGCCGCCGCCCGACCCAGAGCCGCTTGTAGCCATCATCGCCGCGGCCGAAATCCAGGGCCCGCACGCCATCCTCCTCGATCAGCCGCCGGATCATCAGCGCGGTCAGCACGGTGCCAGGGGATGCGGCGCGTGCCGCCTCCAGGTGGAACAGCTTCGGGACCACGGCGCACCCCCGGTGCAGCACCCAATACTGCGCCGCGAGCGGCCTGTCGTCCCTGTTCCGCAACAGGCCGAGCCGGAGTGCCCCGGTCGGGGCCAGGGCGCGCATCAGCGCCGCGTCGAAATGCGGGGCGGGCTCGGCGGGCTTCCAGCTTCCGGCGCGGACGGCCGCGAAATCGGCGATCCCCGCCTCCAGCGCCGGGCCGGGGGCGGCGAGGCATTCGAAGCGGAATTCCCGCCCGGCCCGGGCCAGCTTGCGGGCGACGGTGTTGCGATGCGCCGGCGGCCGGGCGGCGAGATAGGCGGCCCAGCCCATGCCCTCCGGCAGCACCTCCCGCCAATTGCCGAAATGCCGGAAGTGCAGCGGGATCAGCCCGCCCGCCCGCAACCCGGCGAGGAGCGGGGGGAGGCGCGGATCGTCTTCCGCCAAAGCCTCCAGCCTGGTCGGCGGGCGGCGGCGCAGCAGCGGGGCCAGGGCGCGGCCGGCCTCGGCCAGGGCGGCGGGATCCGTGCCGGGCAGGACCAGGGGATGCCAGCCCAGGCTGTAATCGGTGGTGAGGCTGGCAAGGGCACCGCCGCGGCGCAGCAGGGGCAGCAGCACCGGGCCCGCCATGGCCGCGACCGGCGCCGCGCCCGGCGGCAGGGCCTGGGCCAGGGTCGTCTCGTACCAGAGGCGGCCGCCCAGCGGGTCCTGCACGGCGTCGAGCCAGGGGGCGGACCAGGCAGGCAGGGCGCCGCAGGGCCAGTCCTGCAAGGCGGCAGTGGCGGGCATCGACTCTCCCTGCGGCGCCGGGCCGGCGCCGCGCCCCTATACCAGCCCGGCGCGGGGGCGGCTCCGGCGCAGGGCGAGGAGGCCGAGCAGCCCGGCGCCGAGCAGCAGCAGCGCCCCCGGCTCCGGCACCGCGGCGAAGCTGAGGGTGACGGTATCGCCCGGCTCGAAATGCTGGCCGGCCCAGTCGATGAAGAGCATGTCGCCCTGCAGAAAGGCCGCCACCACCTGCCCGGCCGAGGCGACGATGGAGAGGATCCGGCCGAACCCCTCACCGGCGAGCAGGGTGAGGCCGAGGCCGTTGAAGGGCGCCGCCGCGTAATCCACCAGCGTCCCGGCGGTCAGCACCAGGGTGGAGGCACCGACATCGATGGCGGTGGTGACATTGCCATCCACCGTCAGCAGCGCCTCCACCCCCTCTCCCGTGGTGAAGGGGCCGGGGGAGAGGCTGGCGTCGCCATAGGGCGTGGCGGTGCCGCCGTAGAAATAGGCGCCCTGCATCACGCTGCCGACCAGGCTGGCCCGGGCCGGCAGGGGCAGCAGGGCGAAGCCGAGAAGGAGGAGAAGGAGGCGCGGCATGCGGAGGCTCCGGCTGGCGAAGTCTCTTTTATGATACGTTCCTTGGTCTCAACAAAGTATCGTTTTATCTCACGCTGAGGCAAGGCCGCCCGCCCCCGTCGCAGATGGCGGGACGGGCTATCGCCACAGCCCCTTGGCCGCCAGCCAGTCCTGGACCAGCGCCGCCACCTCGTCGCTGTTGCGGTCCATCATGATCATGTGGCTGTTGCCGCGTATGCCGCGCTCCGGCAGGTCCACCCAGTCCACCGTGCCGCCGGCGGCCCGCACCGCCTCGGCGAAGCGGAGCCCGTTGCCGCGGATGGCGGGCCAGCGGGCATCGGTGGCGATGTAGTCGCCATAGATCATCAGGATGGGGATGTCCTTCAGCGCCGCCACCTTGGCCGGGTCCCCCACCGCCGCGGGCTCCACCAGCACCAGCGCCTTCACCTTCTCCGGCCGCTCCTGCGCCGCGCGCCAGCCGAATTGCCCGGCCTGGCTGTGCACCATGACGACGCTCGGCCCGACGCGGTCGAGCAGGGCGAGATAGGCTTCGAGCGTCAGCGCATCCGTCGTGGTGAAGCGCGGCACGTTCTGCCGGACGAAATTGCGGTAGCTCTCGGGGTCGGTGGGGAAGAGCACGCCGGGATTGGTGCTCTGCCGGGCGAAGCTGCCAGGGCCATCGCCGATGCGGAAGCGCTCCCACGGGTTGTCCATGGGCAGCACCACGGGGGTGCCGCCGGTCTGCTCCGGGATCATGCCCCAGCCGGCGCGGCCGCGCTCCACCGCATCCGAGACATAGACGGGCCAGCCGCGGCGGAGGAAGAAATGCTGCCAGCCCTCGCGGCCATCCGGCGTGGTCTCCCAGGTGACGCCGGTGAGGCCGCCGCCATGCCACATCAGCAGCGGGAAACCGCCGCGGGGATTGGCCGGGATCATGTACTGGGCATACATCCCGCCCATCAGGTAGGTGCCGTTCGGATCCACCTTCGCGGGGACGCCGCCGGGGGTGAAGGTCACTTCCCGCGCCGGCTGGCCGCTGATGACGGCCTCCCGCCCGCCGACATGGAAGCTGCCCCAGCGGTCCAGCGCCACCGGCTCCGCCCGCGCCGCGCCGCTCATCGCCAGCAGCCCCGCCAGGAGGAGCCCGGCGCCGCGGCGCCCCGCTGCGGGATGCCCTGCCGCACGCCGCCCCAGCCAGGGGCGCGCCCCGAGACGCCCGCGCATGCCATGTTCCCTCCCGCCTGGTGGCCGGTCCGATCATGCCGGGGGATGCGGGCGGGCGCCAAGGGGCGGCCGGCCGGGGAGCCGGGCTTTTCCCCGCCGCCGATCCGGGCCAGCATGGCGGCCCACCCGGAGACCTGCCCCTTGTCCGACGCCCCGCCGGCGCTGACCCATCCCACCCCTGGCGCGCTTTTCTTCGGCTATCTGAAGATCGGCCTGTTCGGCTTCGGCGGCGTCGCCGCCTGGGCCCGCCGCGTCATCGTGGAGGAGCGGCGCTGGCTGACGGAGCGGGACTATGCCGAGATCCTCGGTATGGGGCAGATCCTGCCCGGGCCGAATGTGGGCAATGCGGCGGTGATGATCGGGCGGCGCTTCCACGGGCTGGCGGGGGCGCTGCTGGCCACCGCCGGGCTCTACTTCGCGCCGCTCATCATCCTGATCGGCCTCTGCCTCTTCTATGACCGCTACGGCCAGCTGCCCGCCGTGGCGCCGGTGATGAACGGCATCGCCGCGGGGGCGGCCGGCATGGTGATCGGCACCGCGCTGAAGATGACGGGCAAGCTGAAACTCTCCGTGGAGGCGCTGGCGGTGCTGCTGCTGGCCGCCATCGCGGCCTTCGTCTTCCGCCTGCCCCTGCCGCTGATCGTGGTGCTGCTGGCGCCGGTCTCCATCGCCTTCTCCCTGTGGCGGGCGGGGCTGCTGGGCGGGGCGAAGGGGGCGGCGCGATGACCCTGGTGCTGCAGATCCTGCTGACCTTCTCCATCCTCTCCCTGGTGGCGGTGGGCGGCGCCAATGCCGTGCTGCCGGAGATGCACCGCCAGCTGGTCGAGCTGCGGGGGTGGATGGATGACGCCACCTTCTCCCAGCTCTACGCCCTGGCCCAGGCGGCGCCCGGGCCGAACATCCTGGTGGCCAGCGTGATGGGCTGGCAGGTGGCCGGCGTGTCCGGCATGGCGGCGGCGACGCTCGGCATGCTGGTGCCGGCGGCGGTGCTGGCCTGGGGCATGGCCGGGCTGGCCTGGCGGCTGCGCGGCGCGCCCTGGCTGAAGCCGGCCCAGGGCGGGCTGGTGCCGGTGGCGATCGGGCTGATCCTGGCGGCGGGGCTGACCATGGCCCAGGCCTCCTACAGCCATGGGCTGTGGCCGCTGCTGGTGGTGGCGGTGTCCACGATCTTCGTCTGGCGGACGGATTACAACCCCCTCTGGGTGCTGGCCGGGGGCGGGGTGCTGGGGGCGGTACTGCTGCAATAGGGGCCGGCTAGAGCAATATCCGATCAGGTGGAATCACCTGTTCGGCTCTCTTGCTCTAGAAAGTACAACAGCTAGAGCAGTTTATCTCCGACCTGATGGAGCACGCGGTGATCCATCAGGTCGGAGGCTGCTCTAGAGCGTTTTCGGTTCATATGCGTTCACCGAAAGCGCTCTACGCCTTCGTATGCAGAGCAGATTCACGCCTTCAGGCGATGCGCCCTACAGCGATCTGCTTTACCCCGCCAGCACTCCCAGCCCCACCAGCTCCAACCGCAGCGCCTCCGGCGTGGTGAAATGCACGCCATGCATCCCGAGCGCGCTCGCCGCCGCCGCATTGCGCGGCTTGTCGTCGATGAAGACCGTCTCCGCCGCCGCCAGCCCGAAGCGCTCCAGCAGCAGCCGGTAGATGCGTGGGTCGGGCTTCACGATCCTCTCCGTGCCGCTGACCACCACGCCACGGAACCACGCCATGAAATCGAAGCGCTCCAGCGCCACGGGGTAGGTTTCCGCCGACCAATTGGTCAGGCCGTAGAGCGGCGTGCCCTGGGCATGCAGCTCCGCCAGCACGGCGACCGTCCCCTCGATCGGGCCGGCGATCATCTCCGGCCAGCGCAGGTGGTAGGCATCGATCAGCGCCGCCTTCTCCGGATGCTGCGCCTTCAGCAGCGCCGTGGCCTCCGCCCAGCTGCGCCCGGCATCCTGCGCCAGGTTCCACTCCCCGGTGCACACCTCTGCCAGGAAGCGCTCCATCCCCGGCGCGTCGCCGGGGAAGAGCTTGCGGTAGAGGTGGCGCGGGTCCCAGTCGATCAGCACCCCGCCCAGGTCGAAGACGACGTTCCTCGGCGGCATCACTCCGCCGCCACGAGCCAGCTCTTCGCCTCCCCGGCATAGAGCGCGCCCGGATTGCCGCTGACCGTGGTGCGCCACATCACCCGCGCCTCATGCTCGGCATCGAACCAGGTGGCGGCGTGCAGGGTGCAGCGATTGTCCCAGATGACGAGGTCGCCCGGCGTCCATTCATGGACATAGACGAAGCGCTCCTGCGTGCAGTGGGCCATCAGCGCCTCCAGCAGCTTCGCGCCCTCGCCATGCGGCCCCGGCTCCATGCCGAAGATGGGGCCTTCCAGCCAATCCATCTGCCCGTATTCGCACATATAGAGGGCGCGCTTGCCGGTGACCGGATGCTCCCGCACCAGGGGCTGGCGCTGCGGCAACTGGCTCGGCTTCAGCGCCGGGGCGGGGGTGCCGGCCAGCACCGCCTCCCGCCGCCGCCCGAGCCCGCCGCTGATATGCAGCCCGTCCAGCCCCTCGATCCGCGCCTTCATCTCGGGCGAGAGCGCCTCATAGGCCGCGGTGGCATCGGCGAAGAGGGTCTGGCCCTGGCCGCGCGGCACCGTCCGCACGCCGAGGAAGAGCGAGACATCGGGCGGCGGGCGGCGGTAGCTCTGGTCGCTGTGCCAGCCGCGGCGCTGCGGGAATTGCACCGGGAACTTCCCCTCCGCAGTCAGCGGCGGGTCCGGCATCGCGGGCGGCGTGCGGCAGACCGGCGGGATGTTGGAGACGACGAAGATCTCCGGCACCTCCGGGTGGATCATGTTCGGCGCCATGCCGGTTTCGCGGTAATTCTCCACCTCCGGGCCGAAAAGGCGGCTGAGGCGGAGCAGCAGCTCCGGCGCTTCCGCCATGCCGCCCATGCCAGGGATCAGCAGCACCCCGCCGCATTCCGCCAGCGCGGCGGGCAGCGCGCCGGGCGTCGCCTCCGCCGCCGCAACGAACTCCGCCGCGCCTGCGCCCGCAAGGGTCACGGTCCCGCCGAACCCGCCCGCCGTCAGGCCCCGCGCCAGGGTGAAGCCGCCGTCCATCGCCCGCTCCTTCGTCGCTACCCGCGTAGCGTAATCCCGCCCCGCCACCCCGGTCACCAGGGGGTGAAGGGAGTTTTGCCTCGCCCCACCCGTCCCTTCATGTCAGGCTGGCTGCCACAACCGCGCAGAAGACGGAGACAATGTCCGAGATATCCCCGCTCGCCCGCCCCCGCCCCGCCAAGGTCGAACATGTCGACGTACTGATTGTCGGCGCCGGCATTTCCGGCGTCGGCGCCGCCTATCACCTCACTACCCAGCGCCCCGGCACCAGCTTCGTGGTGCTGGAGCGGGAGGAGACCTTCGGCGGCACCTGGTGGACGCACAAATACCCCGGCATCCGTTCCGATTCCGACCTGCATACCTTCGGCTACCGGTTCAAGCCCTGGGTCGGCCCGCCCATCGCCACGGCGGAGGAGATCCGCAGCTACATGGGCGAGGTGATCGAGGAGAACGGCCTCACCCCACATATCCGCTACCAGCACCGCATCGACCATGCGAGCTGGTCCAGCGAGACCAATCTCTGGACCATCGACGCGACGCGGACCGATACCGGGGAGGCGGTCTGCTTCACCGCCAACTTCCTCTACATGTGCCAGGGCTATTACCGGCACAATCGCGGCTACATGCCGCAATGGCCCGGCATGGACGCCTTCAAGGGCCAGATCGTCCATTCCGAGGAATGGCCGGAAGGGCTGGACTATGCCGGCAAGCGCGTGGTCGTCATCGGCTCCGGCGCCTCCGCCGCCACCATGGTGCCGGCCATGGCCGGGCGCGCCGCGCATGTGACGATGCTGCAGCGCACCCCCACCTATTTCCGCACCGGGCGCAACGCCATCGAGATCGCCGAGGAGCTGCGCGCGCTCGGGATCCAGGAGGAATGGATCCACGAGATCACCCGCCGCAAGATCCTCTACGAACAGGCCAAGTTCACCGAACGCTGCTTCACCGAGCCCGACAAGGTGAAGGCGGAGATGCTGGGCAATCTGCGCAACATCCTCGGCCCGGACTACGACATCGGCACGCATTTCACGCCGAGCTACCGGCCCTGGCGCCAGCGCATCGCCTTCGTCCCCGACGCCGACCTGTTCCAGGCAGTGGCGAAGGGCGATGCCTCCGTCGTCACCGACGAGATCGAATCCTTCGACGCCACCGGCATCCAGCTCAAATCCGGCGGGCATCTGGAGGCGGACCTGATCGTCGCCGCCACCGGCTTCGACCTGAACGTGCTGGGCGACATCGCCTTCGAGATCGACGGCAAGCCGCTCGCCTTCCATGAGACGGTGACCTATCGGGGCATGATGTTCACCGGCATCCCCAACATGGTCTGGGTGTTCGGCTATTTCCGCGCGAGCTGGACGCTCAGGGCCGACCTGGTGGGGGATTTCGTCTGCCGCCTGCTGTCGCACATGGAGCAGAAGGGGGCGAAGCGGGTCGAGGTCGCGCTGCGGCCGGAGGACCACAACATGCCGCTGCTGCCATGGATCGACCCGGAGAACTTCAACCCGGGCTACCTGATGCGCGGCCTGCACCTGCTGCCGAAGCGCGGCGACAAGCCGGAATGGCAGCACAACCAGGATTACTGGGCGGAGAAGGACGCCTTCCCGGCCATCGATCTGGAGGATGCCGCCTTCCGCTACGCATGACGACATTGCGAATATAATTGCAACAGGCCTTGCCCGCTTGCGCGGGCAGGGCCAAATCACGACGCCAGAGGCTTATCGGCCGGGAATGCCTCGCACCCCTGCCGTCCTGGGCAGCCTCAGCCGGGCCGGAACTATCTCCGTTCCAGCCCGGCTGAGGCTGTTCTGAAATTGAGCCCTGTTTCTAGGGCAGACCCGCCGGTCGATCACGGCCAGCGAGACCTGCCCTGGCCGCCCTCCCGACGCGGCACGGCAGCGGGCGCACCCGCCCGCCGCGCCGCGTCCCCGACCGGAATTGGACGCATGCTGCTGACGCGCTTTCTGCTCCTGCTCATCCTTTTGGCCGGAGGGGGCGCGGCGCAGGCGCAGTTCGGTCCACAGGGCCCGCCCGCCGTCGGCGTCATCACCGCGGAACGCCGGCCGGTCACCGAAAGCACCGAATTCACCGGACGGATCGAGGCGGTGAACCGCGTGGATGTCCGCGCCCGCGTCACCGGCTTCCTGCAGGAACGCCTGTTCCAGGAAGGGCAGGAGGTGACGGCGGGCGACGTGCTCTTCCGCATCGAGAAGCCGCCCTTCGAGGCGCAGCTCGAACAGGCCCGCGCCAATGTCGCCTCCGCCCAGGCAACGCTGGAGAACGCCCGGGTCTCCCTCGCCCGGGCGCGGGAGCTGCGGCAGACCGGCGCCGGCACCCAGGTGAACCTGGACAACGCCCAGGCGCAGGAACGCACGGCCAATGCCCAGCTCCTCGGCGCCCAGGCGGCGGTGCGCGTCGCCGAGATCAATCTCGGCTACACCGACATCATCTCCCCGATCGACGGCAAGATCGGCCGCGCCATCCTGACGCCGGGCAATGTGGTAACGCCCAGCCTGACCGAGCCGCTGGCGACCATCGTCAGCCAGGACCCGATGCGCGTCGCCTTCACCGTCTCCTCCCGCGCCGGGCTCGAGCTGCGCAACCGCTATGAGAGCCGCGGCGGGGTGAACGCCGTGGTGGTCCGCATCCGCCTGACCGATGGCCGGGTCTATCCCCATGCCGGGCGGATCGACTTCATCGACACCCAGGTGGACCGCAACACGGACAGCCTGCTGGTCCGCGCCCTGATCCCCAACCCGAAGCGGACCGGGGTGCAGGCCGGCGCCGGCGACCGGGAACTGATCGACGGGCAGTTCGTCACCGTGGCGGTGGAGGGGGCGGAGCCGGTGCAGGCCATCGTCCTGCCCCGCGCCGCCGTGCTGCAGGACCAGGGCGGCAATTACGTGCTGGTGGTCGGCGAGGGGAACCAGGCGCAGCGCCGCGGCGTCCGCCTGGGCCAGGCGCTGAACGAGAATGTGGTGATCGAGGACGGGCTGCAGGGCGGCGAGACGGTCATCAGCGAGGGGCTGCAGCGGGTGCGGCCGGGCCAGCCGGTCAACCCCAGCCCGGCCGGGGAGCCGCCGCGGCCCGCAGGTGGCGCGCCAGGCGGCGCCCCCGCCGGCGGAAGGCAGGGCTGAGCCGGCATGATCTCAGGCGTCTTCGTCGACCGGCCGCGGCTGGCGATCGTCATCGCGATCGTCACCACCCTTGCCGGCGCCCTCGCCCTGCTGCGCATCCCCGTCGCGCAATTCCCGGACATCGTGCCGCCCCAGGTCTCGGTGCAGGCCACCTATCCCGGCGCCTCGGCGGCGGTGGTGGAGGCCACCGTCGGGCAGATCATCGAAAGCGCCGTCAACGGCGTCGAGAACATGATCTACATGCGCTCGAACAGCGCCAATGACGGCACCTACCAGCTCAACGTCAGCTTTGCCCTGGGCAGCAACCCGGACATCAACACCGTCAACGTCAACAACCGCATCCAGGCCAACCTGGCCAGGCTGCCGACCGAGGTGCAGCGCGCGGGCCTCATCGTCCGCAAGCAATCCTCCTCGGTGCTGCAATTCATCGCGCTGACCTCGACCAACCCGGACCACCCGCCGCTCTTCCTCTCGAACTACGCCACGATCAACATGATCGACCGGCTGGCGCGGGTGCCGGGCGTCGGCCAGGTGAACCTGTTCGGCGCGCAGAACTACTCCATGCGCGTCTGGTTCGAGATCGACCGGCTGACCAGCCTGAACCTGACGCCGCAGGACATCGTCACGGCGATCCAGAGCCAGAACATCCAGGCCGCGGTCGGCCGCATCGGCGCCCAGCCGATGCCGGACAGCCAGCAATTCCAGATGAACATCCAGACGCTCGGCCGTCTGGTGACGCCGGAGCAATTCGGCAACATCGTCATCCGCGCCAACCCCGACGGCTCCGTGCTGCGGGTGCGGGACGTGGCGCGGGTGGAGCTCGGCGCCCAGGCGCAGGACACGGTCAGCCGGCTGAACGGCCAGCCGGCCATCACCATGGGCGTCTATCTTTCCCCGGGCGCCAATGCCGTCTCGGTCTCCGCCGCCATGACGGCGACGCTCGACGAGCTGGCGACCCGCTTCCCGGAGGGGATGAAGGCGCAGGTCCTCTATGACAGCTCGACCTTCGTCGTGGACACGATCCAGGAGGTCATCAAGACGCTGCTGGAGGCCTTCGTCCTCGTCGTCGTCGTGGTCTACCTCTTCCTCGGCAGCTTCCGGGCGACGCTGATCCCGACCATCGCGGTGCCGGTCAGCCTCATCGGCTCCTTCGCCATCCTGCTCAGCATCGGCTACAGCGCCAACACCATCTCGCTGCTCGCCATGGTGCTCGCCATCGGCATCGTCGTGGACGACGCCATCGTGGTGGTGGAGAATGTCGAGCGGGTGATGGAGGAGCACCCGGACTGGACGCCGGCCCGGGCGGTGAAGCAGGCGATGGCGGAGATCACCGCGCCGATCATCGCCATCACCCTGGTGCTGCTCTCGGTCTTCGTCCCCATCGCCTTCATCCCGGGCCTGTCCGGCGTGCTGTTCCGGCAGTTCGCGGTGACCATCTCGGCGGCGATGGTGATCTCGGCGATCAACGCCCTCACCCTCTCCCCCGCGCTCTGCGTGCTGTTCCTGCGGCATACCGGGCCGAAGCGCGGCCCCATCAAGTACGTGCTGCGCGGCATCGACAAGGTGCGGGACGGCTATGCGGGCATCGTGCGGCGCATCGTCCGCATCTCGGTGCTCTCGCTGGTCATCACGGCGGGGCTCGCCTTCGCGATCTTCACCATCGGCAGCAAGACGCCGCAGGGCTTCCTCCCGCAGGAGGATCAGGGCACTTTCTTCGTCCAGGTCTCCCTGCCCCAGGCCGCCTCCCTCTCCCGCACCCGCGCCTCGGTGGAGCAGGTGGAGGGCATCCTGAAGCAGATCCCGGCGGTGGAGAACGTGCTCTCCATCGTCGGCTTCTCCCTCATCGACCAGGGGGCGCAGTCCAACTCCGCCTTCATCGTCGCCCGGCTCAGGCCCTTCGAGGACCGCACCGCGGCGGCCGACAGCGTCTTCGCCTCCATCGGCCGGGTCTTCCAGGCCGGCGCCGCGGTGAATACCGCGACCGTCGTCGCCTTCAACCTGCCGCCGATCATCGGCCTCGGCACTGGCGGCGGCTTCGAATACCAGCTCCAGGACCTGGCGGGGCGCGACCCGGCAGAGCTCGGCAGCGCCATGCTCGGCCTCGTCGTCGCGGCCAACCAGGATCCGCGGCTGCAGCAGGTCTTCTCCACCTTCTCGGCCGCCACCCCCTCCATCTACCTGGACGTGGACCGGGACAAGGCGCAGGCGCTCGGCGTGCCCATCAGCTCCATCTTCTCGGCGCTGCAGGCCTCGCTGGGCGGGTTCTACGTGAACGACCTCAACCTGTTCGGCCGTACCTGGCAGGTGAACATCCAGGCGGAGGCGCAGGACCGCAACGAGATCGAGGATATCTGGCGCATCCGGGTGCGCAGCAACAACGGCAGCATGGTGCCGCTGCGCGCCGTGGCGGATGTGCGGATCGTGGTCGGGCCGCAGACCATCAGCCGCTACAACAACTACCGCGCGGTGCTGGTCAACGGCTCGCCGCGCGCCGGCGTCTCCTCCGGCGATGCGCTGGCGGCGATGGAGCAGCTTTCCGCCCGCGTGCTGCCGGCGGGCTACGGCTTCGAATGGACCGGCACGGCCTACCAGGAGAAGCTGGCGGCGGGGCAGACCATCTACGTCGTCGCGCTGGCGGTGCTGTTCGCCTACCTCTTCCTCGTCGCGCTCTATGAGAGCTGGACCATTCCGGTGCCGGTGCTCATGTCCGTGGTGGTGGGCGGGCTCGGCTCCTTCCTCGCCATCCAGATCGCGGGGCTCAGCCTCGACGTCTATGCGCAGATCGGTCTCGTCGTGCTGATCGCGCTGGCGGCGAAGAACGGCATCCTCATCATCGAATTCGCCAAGGAGGCGCGGGAGCGCGGCATGCCCATCCGGGATGCGGCCATCGAGGGTTCCCGCCTCCGCTTCCGCGCGGTGATGATGACCTCCATCGCCTTCTGCCTCGGCCTGGTGCCGCTGGTGACGGCGACGGGGGCGGCCATGCTCTCCCGCCGCGCCGTGGGCACGCCGGTCTTCGGCGGCATGCTCGCCGCCTCCCTCGTCGGCATCTTCATGATCCCGATGCTCTACGTCGTGTTCCAGACGGTGCGGGAGAGGGTGAAGGGCTGGTTCGGGGTGGCGCCGGAAACCCATGGGCCCGGCCAGGGCCCCGGCCCGGCGCCGGACAAGAAGGACAGCGCCCGGGCGCACTAGGCCCGCCGCCCCGGCGCCGCGCTGCGGCGCCGGGGACCTGCCCCCTTCCCCTCAGGGGCGCAGGTGACGGATGATGGGGGCAAGACCGATCTCGGGAGAGAGGCACCCATGGCCAAATTCGGGCTGAGCCAGCCGCTGCGCCGCATCGAGGACCCCCGGCTGCTGAAGGGCGGCGGCCGCTACACGGATGACATCGCGCCGGAGGGCACGGTGCGCGGCGTGGTCCTGCGCAGCCCGCATGCCGCGGCGAGGATCCTCTCCATCGACACCGCCCCGGCCCTGGCCATCCCCGGCGTGCTGGCGGTGTTCACCGCCAAGGATTGGGAGGAGCAGGGCCTCGGCGAGATCCCCTGCGTCATCCCGCTGAAGAACGCCGACGGCACGAGCCGCGCCGCGACGCCGCGCGGCGCGCTGGCCAAGGACCAAGTGCGCCATGTCGGCGATCCCGTCGCCTTCGTGGTGGCGGAGACGCTGCAGGCGGCGCGCGACGGTGCCGAGGCCGTCCTGGTGGATTACGACCTGCTGCCCTCCGCCACCGACCTCGCCACCGCCCACCAGCCGGGCGCGCCGCTGGTGTGGGACGGCATCCCGAACAACATCGCCTTCGACTGGGAGACCGGCGACAAGGCGAAGGCGGATGCGCTTTTCGCCCAGGCGGCGCATGTGACGAAGCTGCGGGTGGTGAACAACCGCGTTGTCGTCGCCTCCATGGAGGTGCGGGCCGCCACCGCGGAATACGACGCGGCGGAGGAGAAATTCACCCTCACCTGCGGCACCCAGGGAAGCTGGCTGGTGAAGGACCTGCTGGCGGGCAGCGTGTTCAACCTGCCGCCGGAGAAATTCCGCGTGGTCACCCCGGATGTCGGCGGCGGCTTCGGCATGAAGCTCTACCTCTATGCCGAATACGCCCTGGTCTGCATGGCCGCCCGTGCCCTGCGGCGCCCGGTGAAGTGGATCAGCGAGCGGACCGAGGCCTTCCAGTCCGACACCCATGGCCGCGACAACATCACGGAGGCCGAGCTGGCGCTGGACAAGGACGGCAAGTTCCTGGCGCTGCGCACCACCAACTACGCCAATATGGGCGCCTACCTGAACACCTTCGCGCCGATGATCCCGACCATGGCGGGCACCAAGGTGCTGGCCAGCGTTTATGATTTCCAGGCCATCCACGCCCATGTCATCGGCGTGCTCACCCATACCGTGCCGGTGGACGCCTATCGCGGCGCCGGGCGGCCGGAGAGCAATTACGTGGTGGAGCGGGTGATCGACGCCGCGGCGCGGGAGCTGGGCATCGACCGGATCGAGCTGCGCCGCCGCAACATGGTGCCGCAGAACGCCATGCCCTACGTCTCCGCCATGGGCCAGCGCTATGACAGCGGCGATTTCGCCACGGTGCTGGATGCGGCGCTGCAGAAGGTGGACTGGGCCGGCTTCGCCGCGCGCAAGGCGGCCTCGGAGGCGCAGGGCAAGCGGCGCGGCATCGGTCTTGCCTACTACCTGGAAGCGACCGGTGGCGGACCGACGGAACGCGCCGAGGTGCGCTTCGCCGCCGATGGCTTCGCCGAGGTCCTGGTCGGCACCCAGAGCACCGGCCAGGGGCACGAAACCGCCTATGCCATGCTGACCAGCCATGAGCTCGGCATCCCGATCGAGAAGATCCGCATCGTCCAGGGCGATTCGGATCAGATCCCGACCGGCGGCGGCACCGGCGGCGCGCGCAGCCTCTACTCCGAGGGCCAGGCGATCCTGCTCACCACCGCGACGGTGATCGAGAAGGGCAAGCAGGCGGCCTCCGAGCATCTGGAAGCCGCGGTGTCCGACATCGAATTCACCCAGCAGGGCGGCCGCTTCACCGTGGTCGGCACCGATCGCGGCGTGGACATCCTCGAGCTCGCCCGCATCCAGCGCGAGCGCGCGTCGAAGGGCGAGCCGGCGACCCTGCTGGACGCGGCGGAGGTGGCGGAGATCAAATCCCACACCTTCCCCAATGGCTGCCACATCGCGGAAGTGGAGGTGGAGCCGGAGACCGGCCTCGTCACCGTGGCGCGCTATGTCGTGGTGGATGATGTGGGGCACGCCATCAACCCGATGATTGTGCGCGGCCAGGTGCATGGCGGCGTGGCGCAGGGCATCGGCCAGGCGGTGCTGGAGCGCACGGCCTATGACCCGGAAAGCGGCCAGCTTCTCACCGCCTCCTTCCAGGACTACGCGCTGCCGCGGGCGGAGGATCTGCCGGATATCGAGGTGGAGTTCGTCTCCATCCCCTGCGAGACCAATCCGCTCGGCGTGAAGGGCGCGGGCGAGGCAGGGGCGGTCGGCTCGCCGCCGGCGCTGATGAATGCGCTGGTGGATGCGCTCTCCGGCGCGCATAGCGACAGGCCGGCGACGCCGGAAAGCGTGTGGAAGGCGATCAAGGCGGCGGCGTAAGGCCGAGGGGGACGCTGTCCCCCTCGGGCTCCCCCTGCCAAAGGCCGAAGGGCCTTTGGAAACCGGGAGTCTTCCGGCCCGGGGTGAACCCTATGCGTTCAAGCCCCGGGTGCGGCGCTCCTTCAGCGCGCCACGAAATTCTCGATCTGGCAGGCATTCACGCCGCGGCGCTCCTGGCTCTGCCCGCCCTCCATCACCCAGCGCATGTCGTAGGTGCATTCGCCCTGGGGCAGGCGGACGGCAAAGCGGTTACCGGGCTGCACCACCTCATCGCCCAGCCGGTCCGGCCCCCAATTGCTCTGGGAGGAGGGCGAGGCATAGAATTCCTCGATCACCCGGCCGGTCTGGTTCAGCAGGTAGAAGCTGGGGTTGCCCTGCTCCCCGCCGCCGCGCGGCGGGCGGGCCTGCTGCTGCGGCCCCGGGCCGGTATTGCCGCCCAGCACCACATCGGTCAGGGCGCAGGTGTTCAGGTTCCGCCGCTCCTCCGCCGTGTTGTTCTGGTAGACGATGCGGATGTCGTAGACGCACTGCCCATTCGCCGGCAGGCGGACGATATGCGTGCCGCCCGGCGCGATGACGGAGGTGCCGAGCCTGTCATGCCCCCAGCTTCGCTCGCTGGACGGCGAGGCATAGACCTCATTCACCGTATTGGGCGTGTTGTTGACGATCCTGAAGGAGGGATCGTTGGATTGGGCCAGGGCCGTGCCGGCGGCCGAGGCCAGGCAGAGCGCGGCAAGCAGCGCGCGACGGAGCATGCGGAACCTCCCTTGGGCAGCGGCGGCAGGCTAGAGCAATAATCTGCCAGGTGGAATCACCCGCGGGGATGTCCTGCCCTGCAAGTTATAATGTCCAGAACAGCTTATGCCCGGGCCGGTGAATTGCGCCGCATCCCTCGGCCGCAGGCTGCGCCGGCAACGGCTGGCCCGCCGGACTGGCGGGTGCTGACGGGTGCTGGGGCGGGCCCGTGCGTCAATCCGGCCCGTCTGCCGCCGCCTCGGCGCCCATCTCCGCCAGCCTTGCCTCCAGCCGGTCCAGCACGGCCTGCAGCGCGGCGGCCTCGGCAGGGCTGAAGCCGGCCAGCAGCTCCACCTCCAGCGCCCTGGCATGCGGCACGATGCCGGCATGGATGCGGGCGCCCTCCGCCGTCATCGCCAGCCGCTGCACGCGGCGATCCGCCGCATCTTCCGTCCGTTCCACCAGCCCGCGGTCCAGCAGCAGCTTCACCGCCCGGCTGACCTTCACCTTGTCCATCGCCGTGCGCTCGGCGACCTCGGTGGCCGAAAGCCCGCCGAACCGCCCCAGCACCGCCAGCACCCGCCATTCCGGCACGCTCAGCCCGAAGGCCTCCGCATAGCGCCGGGCGAACAGCCGCGACGCCCGGTTGGCGACGACGGAGAGCCGGTAGGGCAGGAACGCCTCCAGCACGAATGCGCTGCGATGCCGCAAGCCCTCACCCTCCCCGCCTGACGGTTGCCGAACCCAGGGATGCGAGGGGCCCTTCGGGCCTTGCCGGGAGAGCGCAAGAGGGCAGCGCCCTCTCGCCCTGTGTCAGCCCGGCCGGAGCTCCAGCGTGGCCCGCGCCACCAAATCGTCCCCTGCCGGCCGCATGGCATCCGGGTGCGGCCGCCGCGGCCCCGGGGGCCGCTTCGGCCACACCACCGCCTCGGTCACCTGCACCGCGAACCCCGCCCGCCGGAAGCGCGAGGCCATGGCCGAAAGCCCCAGCCGATTGACGTAGATCCCCGCCCGCCCGACCAGCGGGCTGGCCCAGAATTGGTCGCTGAAGCGCAGATGCTGCAGCCCGCCGCCCAGATGATCCTGGAAATCCACCGTATGCAGGCCAAGCCCGTCCGGCGCCGTCACCCGGCGGAGCTGCGCCATCAGCGGTGCCAGATCCTCCCGCCGCACATGCTCCAGCACCGCCTCGCTCACCACCAGGTCCACCGAGCCGTCCGGAATGGCGGAGAGCGCCGCCGGCCCGCCGATCAGCAGCCTGGCATGGCTGCGGGCCAGCACCGCGGCGCGGTCGGCGCAGCCGGAGAGGTCCGGCGACATCACGCCATGCAGCCGGCCGGTGGCGGCGGCCGCCAGGTAGGGCCCGGCCTCCCGCGGCGCACTGTCCGAAGGGTCCACGAACCAGATGCATTCGGCGCCGAGCCCGGCGAGCAGCGGCGCCCGCAGCACCATCCGCCCCGGCCCCACTTCCAGCAGGGTGCGGGGGCGGCGGCCCAGCAGCTCCGTCGCCCGCTGGAACCAGGCTTGCGGCGTGCCGACCAGCTTGGCGGGGTCGGAGGCGCCGAAGGAGGGACGGGCGAGGCCCAGCATGCGCGCCCGGGCGCCATGCACCCCGATGGCGGCGAGGCCGAGCTTCACCCCGAGCTTGATGTACCAGGGCACCGGCATGCCGCGCGAGAGGCCGCGCGGGGCTTCCACCAGCCGCCGCGGCCGCGCCGCTTCCTCCGCCAGATGTGCCATGACCATGGGATGACTTGCCTCTGCGGGGTTTCTTAGCGCAACGGCCGGGATTTGCCCATCTTTCCTAGACGGCCGATATTACCAGGATGCTGCCCGACCGCCCGACCCCGATCGACCATATCCGCCGCCACCAGGCGGAGCTGACCGCCTGGCGCCGCGACTTCCACGCCCATCCCGAGACCGGGTTCCAGGAGGTCCGCACCAGCGCCCTGGTCGCCGAGCGGCTGGAGGCCATGGGGATCGAGGTGCATCGCGGCATCGGCCGCACCGGCGTCGTCGGCGTGCTGCGCAACGGGCGGGGCAACCGCGCCATCGGCCTCCGCGCCGACATGGATGCGCTGGACATGCCGGAGGCGAACGAGTTCGCCCATCGCAGCACCATCCCCGGCAAGATGCATGGCTGCGGCCATGACGGCCACACCACCATGCTGCTCGGCGCCGCCAAATACCTGGCGGAGACCCGGAATTTCGACGGCATCGTGCATTTCATCTTCCAGCCGGCGGAGGAAGGCACGGGCGGCGCCCAGGCCATGGTGGCGGAAGGGCTGTTCGAGCGCTTCCCCTGCGACGCGGTCTATGGGCTGCACAACCGGCCGGGCATGCCGGTCGGCCATTACGGCATCTGCACCGGGCCGATGATGGCCGGCTGCGGCTTCTTCGACCTCGAGATCCGGGGCAAGGGCGGCCATGGCGCGCGGCCGGAGACCACGGTGGACCCGGTGGTCTGCGGCGCCGCCATCGTTTCCGCCTTCCAGTCCATCGTCGCCCGCAACGTGGCGCCGAACGACACGGCGGTGGTGAGCGTGACGGGCTTCTCCGCCGGCACGGCCTATAACGTGATCCCGGAGAAGGTGGCGCTGCGCGGCACAGTCCGGGCCTTCCGGACGGAGACGATGCGGCTGGTGGAGGCGCGGATGCGGGCGCTGGCCACCGCCATCGCCAGCGGCCATGGCGCGACGGCGGAGCTGACCTTCCGCGAGATCGCCGTGCCGGTGGTGAACGGCGCGGAACAGACCGCGCTGATTGCCGATGCCGCCGCCGCCATGGTGGGAGAGGCGCAGCTGGACCGGAACCGCACCCCCGCCATGGGTTCCGAGGATTTCTCCTACATGCTGGCGGAGCGGCCGGGGGCTTACATCCTGGTCGGCAATGGCGAGGGCGAGGCGGGCGGCTGCGAGGTGCACAACCCGCGCTATGACTTCAACGACGAAGCCATCCCCTATGGCGCCGGCATCCTGGCCGCGGTGGTGGAGAAGGAGCTGCCCAAGGGCTGAGGCGACAGGTCCCGTCCGCCGGCATAGCGGGCGAGGGCCGCGATCCGCTCCTCCAGCGTCGGGTGGGTGGCGAGCCAGGCATGGCCCAGCACCCCCTCCTCGCTGTCCAGCAGCATGGCCTGCAGCGAGGCGGGCAGGCGCGGCATGGCGGAATGCCCGGCAACCTTGCGCAGCGCGGCGATCATCGCATCCGGGTCCCGCGTCAGCTCCACCGCCCCGGCATCGGCGAGGAATTCCCGGTTGCGGGAGAGGGCGAAGCGCAGCCCGATCACCGCCAGATGCGCCAGCACGATCAGCAGCAGCGCGAGCAGCAGCAGCACGATGGCGGCACCGCCCCCGCCCTTCCCGCTGCTGCTGTCGGATGACGAGGAAGAGGAGGAACGGCGCCGGGGCAGGCCGATCCGCCAGGGCTCCGCCAGGCTGCGGCCGCTGCGGAAGATCACCTGGAAGGGCAGGGAAATAATGCCGGCGAAGACCGCCGCCACCACGGCAAGCCGGGCATCACCGTTGCGGATATGCGTCAGCTCATGCGCCAGCACCGCCTCCAGCTCGCGGTCGTCCAACGCCTCGAGGAGGCCGGTGGTGACGGTGACGGCACCCTGGCGGGCAGAGAGGCCGGAGGCGAAGGCGTTGCGCGCCGGGCTGTCGATGACGGCGAGCCGCGGCATCCGCATGCCGCGGCTGATGGCCAGGTTCTCCAGCGCGTTCCACAGCCGCGGCTGCTCCTGCCGGGTCACTGGGCGGGCGCCGCTCAGCCCATCCAGGATGCGCTGGTGCAGCGCCCAGGCGATGAGGAACCAGAGCAGGCTGGCCGCCACCAGGATGGGCAGCACAACGGGAAGCTGCCGCAGCGCCGCCGCCAACCCGCCCACCACATCCTCCGCCGCGAAGGCGACGAGCAGCAGGGCGACGGCGTAGCCCAGCACCAGCAGCAGCACGGGGAAGCCCGCCAGCAGCAGGGCGGTCTTCCACCAATTGTTCCAGATCCAGCTCCGGAGCCCGAAGGCGCCCATATGGCCCGGACCCCGCCCCCGGCCTACCGCGCCGGCAGGCTGGCCAGCGCCTTGGCGAAGGCCGAGAGCGTCTGGTCGCAGTCCCGCGCATCATGCGCGGTGGAGAGGTAGTATTTGCTGTCGCCCTTCAGGATGCCGCTCTCCCGCAGGCTGGCATTCACCGCCTTGGCGATATTCGCGTCGGCGCGCATGACGGCGCGGTAGTCGCGCAGTTCCTCGGCGCTGAACACCACGTCGAACAGCGTCGGCTCGCCCAGCACCTGGCCTGGCACGCCGCGCTGCTTCAGCAGCCCGGCCAGCTCCGCCATCATCTTCCGGCCATAGGCGAGGACGCCGTCATAGGCGCCGGGGCGCTTCAGGATCTCCAGCGTCTTCAGCCCGGCCACCGCGGCGACGGGGTTGCCGGAGAGGGTGCCGACCTGCATGAGAAAGCCGTCATCCCCCACCAGCCCGCGGTCGAAATGCGCCATGATGTCGGCCCGGCCGGCGATGGCCGCCAGGGCGAAGCCGCCGCCGACGATTTTTCCCAGCGTGCAGAGGTCCGGGGTGACGCCGTAATAGCTTTGCGCGCCGCCATAGCAGAAGCGGAAGCCGGTGACGACCTCGTCGAAGATCAGCGGAATGCCGTATTGCGCGGTGATCTCGCGCAGCCCCTGGAGGAAGCCGGGGGCGGGCGGGATCAGGCGCTGGAAGGGCTCGACGATCACGCCGCCGAGCTCGTCATGATGTGCCGCGATCATCGCCTTCGCGGTCTCGAGGTCGTTGAAGGGGGCGACCAGCACCTCCTCCTGGATCGACTTCGGGATGCCGGCGGAATCCGGCACGGCGACGGGGAAATTCGCCAGCCGCTTCGGCGCCAAGCTCATCAGCCCCCAATCGGACATGCCGTGGTAGCCGCCCTCGAATTTCAGGATGCGGTCGCGCTTGCGGAAGGCGCGGGCGACGCGCATGGCGTACATGTCGGCCTCGGAGCCGGTGCTGACGAAGCGGACGCGCTCGGCGCAGGGCAGCGCCTCCGTCAGCACCTCGGCCAGGCGGATGCCGTGCTCATTATTGGCGAAGAAGGTGCAGCCCTTCGGGATCTGCGCCTGGACGGCCTCGATCACCTCGGGATGGCCATGGCCGAGGAACATCGGGCCGGAGCCGAGCAGGTAGTCGATGTATTCCTTGCCGGAGACATCCCAGACCCGGCCGCCCTTGCCCTCGCGGATGATGACCTCCGGCGCGAAATTGCCGAAGCCGCCGGCGGGCAGCACGCGCCTGGCGGCTGCGGCGAGGTCGGTGTCCGGGCTGGCGATCACGTTCATCTGGCGAGCTCCTGCTGCTGCGGCGAGGCTAGAGCAGAACCGGATGGCGCGGAACCGGCCGAGGGCCCCGGAAAGCACCGGCCCTGGCCCGGCCTGCCGCCGAAGGCGCCATGGGCTGCCTGCAACGCCGCCACGGCGCCCCCTTGCGGCCGCCTACTGGCGATGCGGGTCGTCCTTCGGCAGCAGCGGGCGGATATAGTCGCGCCCCTTCCATTCCGGCGCTGGCGCGCTGCCATCCGGCCCCGGCAGGTAGGGCGAGGGCGTCGCCTGGCCGAAGCCCGGGATATAGCGCGGGCAGTTCGGAAAGATGTCCGTCACCGCCACCCGCACCAGCCGCTGCGCCCCGGGGATGGCGGCGATCCGCGCCGCATCCTCCACCAGCGCCGCCCGGCCGCGCAGCCTGAGGCGCAGCGAGCGCCCATCCATCGGCAGGAACAGCATGCCGATCGGCGGGCTGAGCGCGATGTTGCCGAGCGAGAGATACATCGAATTGCCGTCATAGTCCGGCCATTCCAGCTCGGCCGGGCCGGTGACGCGGACGAAGCCGGGCGGCCCGCCCTTGAAGCTGCAATCCACCGCGCCCTCCGCCGCCGTGGCCAGGAAGAAGAAGGGCGCGGCCTCGATCATCGCCACATGCTCGGGCTGGAAGGCCGCCACCCGGCGGCGGGCCTCCAGCGCATCCGCCACGCGGCGACCGTCGAAGCGGTCCTGGAGGGCGCGATGGCCGTGGTGAAACAGGTGGGACATCGGCGCTCCGGGACCGGGTGGGGCTCAGGCCTGCGCGCTGGGCCGCGCCGCCATCATCGCATGATGCGCCGCAATGGCCTTGAATTCCGGGTTGATCGGCTGCCTCACCTGATTGCCGAAATCGAGGAAGGCGAAGAGCAGGATATCCGCCAGGGTCAGCCTCTCCTGGCAGACGAATTGGCGCCCCGCCAGCATCTGGTCCAGCTTCGCGAGATTGTCCTGGGCTATGGCCTTCAGCCCCTCCGCCGCCTCCGGCAGGCAGCGCACCCGGTCCTTGAACAGCTTCAGCCCCTGGCTGAAGCGGAAGCCGTTGGTCAGAGGCTCCACGATGTTGAGGTCGATGCGCCGCACCCACATGCGGGTCTCCGCCCGCTGCTGCGGCGTGGCGCCGATCAGCGAGGGGCCGGGCGTGATCTCGTCCAGGTATTCGCAGATGGGAATGATCTCGGAGAGGTGGCTGCCATCGTCCAGCTCCAGGCAGGGCATCTGCCCCATCGGGTTGCGGGCGAGGTGCGGCGGCTGGCGGTTCTCCCCGCCCATCAGGTCCAGGGTCACGCGCGGCACTTCGACGCCGCGCTCCGCCATGAAGATGCGCACGACCCGCGGGTTGGGGCCGATGGAATCGTAGAGCTTCATGGCGTGCCTCCCTGGTGGTGGTCTTGCCGGGGAGGCTAGAGCAATATCCGATCAGGTGGAATTACCTGATCGGATATCCTGCTCCGGCAGCCGGCGCGGCCTCAGCGCCCGAGCCAGACCGCCTCCGCCTGGGTCTCGATCTGCCGGACGCGGGCCGCCACCTCCTCTGCGGTGATGGAGCTGACCGGGTGGTCGATGACCACGGGCCTAAGGCCGGGCATGCCCAGCGCCACGCGGGTCAGCGCCGTCTCCTTCTCGAATTCCGTGGTGATGATGCAGGCGGCGGCGACGCCCAGCCGCTCCAGCGCGATGCTGTCGCGCACGCAGCAGGAGCAACAGGAGCCGCAATCGCCGATGGCGGTCAGCACGATGTCGCATTCCGCGGCGATCCGCGCAATCAGCTCCGGCGCCGCATCCTTGGAGAAGCTGTGCTTCACGTAGTAATTCGCCGCGGCGAAGGCGAAGCGGCCGCCCAGCGCCGCCTGGGCGCCGCGCAGCAGCTTGTTGGCGTTCCACTTGCTGTTGTCGAGGATGCCGAGGCGAAGCCCGTCCAGCTTCGCCGGGCGCGGGGCGATGGGGGTCTCCGTGCTGTCCACGCGCCCGCGCGGGTCGAAGACGAAGAGCCGGCCGGCGTCGATCTGCTGCAGCATGTCCTTGTTCTCCCGCATTGGCGGCTGTCGAAACCTGTCGCTGTCCGGTGCCCTGGTGCGGCTTTGCCGCACCAGGCTGTGCGAAGCGCCGATCCCGCAGCGACTCCGGGGCCCCCGCGCCGCCACGCAGCGGCGTCGTGGGGAATGAATCAGATGGCGCAGACACCGCTGGCGCAGTCCGGGCCTTCCGGCGCCACGCTCTCGCCCACCGGCTGCATCACCGGCGTGTTCATGTGCCCCCAGCCGGGGATGAAGGCGGAGAAGCGGCCGGCATCGCCGCCCACGACGAACAGGTGGATGTTGTCCGGGCTGGGCACGATGGGGATGCGGCTGTCCGGGTCCCGCTTCACCCATTTCGGCAGGTTGCGGTTGTACACGCGGCCGTAGCGATGATCGCGGCTGATCAGGCGGAAGGCGTTGCCGCTATGCATCCACAGATAATGGCGGATGTCGCTGCGGCTCCAGCCATGCTTGGCGATGGTCCGCGCATGCTCAAGGCCGAGCGCCACGGCGCAATGGCCGGAGAGCACGGCGTTATTGCTGGCGATGGTGCTCATCGCCGAGCAGATGGTGTCGAGGATGCCTTCCGGATCGTTGCACTGGTGGTCGGTGACGCTGTGCGGCGCCTCCGCCGCCATGGCAAACACGGTGCTGTCCTCCGGCTTCCAGCCCTGCTCGACATGATAGGGGGCGAAGGGCGACTGCGCCTCGTTCTCGCAGATGGCGTAGCTGTACTTCGCCGGGTTGCCGAGGGTGCATTTGTCGAGGTCGGGCGGATGCGCCCCGCCGACATTCAGCAGCATCAGGCGGACGGCGCGGCCAATGGTGGCGTTGGCGCGGTTGCCGGGGCCGAAGGCATTGGCGCCGCCATTCATGCCGATGGCGCGCGCCGCCGGCCCGTTCACGATGACCAGCGGCGCCGCCATATGCGTCGTCGCCTGTACGCCGTTCAGGTTGAACAGCGGGTCCATCAGTGCCTGCATGGCGGCGCGCAGCACCGGCGCGTATTCCGGCAGGCAGCCGGCCATGACGGCATTGATGGCCAGCACTTCCCGCGTCAGCACGCCCCAGCGCGGCGCAACCTTGCCTTCCACATGGTCAGGCTCGCCGCCGAGGGCGGCGATGAAGGCCTCCACCTTGGCCTGGGTCGGCGGCACCACGGGCAGCCCATCGGTCCAGCCCTGGGCGAAGTAGTATTCGACGAGATCGGTGCCGGCTTCGGCGGCGGTGGCGATGGACATGGCGCGCCCTCCCTGCCCGGCATCCTGCGCCGCAGCCCCGGTTCTTGCCAGGGGTGAAGCGTTGCCGATTATTCTTGCGTCTGACGCATCAATCCCCGCAGCCTCTCCCGCAACCCGGCCGCGGCCGGGGCCAGTTCCCGCTCCGCCAGGGTGACGATGCCGATGGTGCGGCGTAGCCCCGGCGGCGCCAGGTCCCGCAGCACCAGGCCGGACTCCGCCGGCACGGCCGCGGTCGGGACGATGGCCACGCCCACCCCGGCCCGGACCAGCGCCAGCATGGTGGCGAATTGCGTCACCGTCGCCGCATGGCGCAGCGCCACCCCCGCTGCCGCCGCGGCGCCGTCCAGCAGGCGGCGGGTGCGGGCCTCGGCGGGGAAGGAGATGAGCGGCTCCGCCGCCAGCTCGGCCAGGGTCACGGCGGGCCGCGCCGCCAGGGAATGGCCCGGCGGCAGCACGGCGCGGAACGCCGCCTCCCCCAGCGCCTCGCCTGCCAGCCCCTCCGGCAGCGCTTCCAGATAGGTGATGCCGAGATCGGCGACGCCGCTCCGCACCGCCTCCAGCACGTCGCCATGCACGCCCTCCCGCAGATGCAGCTCCACCCCCGGCCGCGTCGCGCGCCATTCGGCCAGCAGCCGCGGCAAGGGGCCGGCGGCGACGGACATGATGCAGGCGAGGATCACTTGCCCCCGCTGCTCCCCCGCCAGCTCCCGCAGGGAACGGCCGGCGATGCGCAAATCGTTCAGCACGCGCTCCGCCACGGCGACGAATTCCCGCCCCGCCGCGGTCAGCGCCACGCGGCGCGTGCTGCGCTCGAACAGCGCGACGCCCAGCACATCCTCCACGCGCTGGATCAGCCGCGTCAGCGCGGGCTGGGAGAGGCGGAGGCGCGCGGCGGCGGCGACGAAGCTGCGCTCCTCCGCCACCGCCAGCACCGCCTGCAGCTGCCGCGCGCCGAGATCGGGAAGCATCTCCATGCCCCCACTATGGCATGGCGGCCAATGGCGGTAGCATCCGGCGCCCAATGGGAGGGACAACGAGATGGTCTACGAGCTTCGCATCTATCACTGCGTGCCCGGCCGGCTGCCGGCGCTGCTGGACCGCTTCAACTCCATCACCCTGAAGCTGTGGGAGAAGCACGGCATCAAGCAGGCGGGGTTCTGGACCGTGCTGGTCGGCTCCTCCAACCAGGACCTCTATTATCTGCTGGCCTGGGACAGCATGGCGGACCGCGAGAAGAAGTGGAACGCCTTCGCCGCCGATCCGGAATGGCTGACGGCACGCGCGAAGACCGAGGAAAGCGGGCAGATCGTCGCCTCGGTCGAGAACCTTTTTCTTGCGCCGACCGCCTTCTCCTCGGTGAAGTAGGCCAGTGGCCTGAGTCCGAAGTTCTGCGGACTTCGTTCCCAGGCCACCAGCGCTTATCCTCAATGGCCTGCGCTTCCGCTGCGTTCGTTGGAGAGCCAGCGAACGGAGCGGGCAGGACACTGGGTTCATCGCGGCGGTGCTGGTCGTGATGGCGCTTTTCATGACAGAGGACTGACAGCATGGCCGGCATCCCCACCTTCGCCACGGCGCCGGGCTTCCTCGGCCTGGCGCAACGGGACGGCACCGCGCGCTACGCCGTCGCCGGCGTGCCGCTCGACCTCGGCACCACCAACCGCGCCGGCACCCGGGACGGGCCGGGCGCCATCCGCCGCGCCAGCCGCATGCTGGTGGATGGCGTCCACCCGCATCACTGGACCGATCCGCAGCGCATGGATGTGGCGGATGTGGGGGAATTCGCCATCGCCCTCGGCGACCTTGCCGGCAGCCTGACGCTGATCGAGGAACAGGCGGCGCGGCACCAGCACCTGGTCGCGCTGGGGGGCGAGCACAGCATCACCCTGCCGCTGCTGCGCGCCGCCGCGAAGCGGCTCGGCCGGCCGCTCGGCCTGGTGCAATTCGATGCGCATCTGGACACCTGGGAGACCAATTTCGGCCAGCCCCTCGCCCATGGCTCCGTCTTCTGGCACGCGCTGAACGAGAAGCTGGTGGACCCCCGGCGGATGATCCAGATCGGCATCCGTTCCCCGGTCGATCGCGAGACCTGGGACTGGACCAGGTCCCAGGGCGTGACGATCGTGACGGGGCAGGAGGCGCAGGAGCTGGGGCCGGCGGCGCTGGCGGAGCGCATCCGGACGGTGCTGGGCACCGAGCCCGCCTATCTCAGCTTCGATATCGACTGCCTGGACCCGGCCTTCGCCCCCGGCACCGGCACGCCGGAGATCGGCGGGCTGGCGAGCTGGCAGGCCCAGGCCATCCTCCGCCGGCTCGGCGCGTGCCAGTTCATCGGCATGGATGTGGTGGAGGTGGCCCCCGCTTACGACCATGCGGAGATCACCGCCCTGGCCGCCGCCACCCTGGTCTGGGAATACCTGGCGCTGCAGGGCGCCCAGGAGGGGGCTGGCCGGTAAGTTTCCGGCCATGTCCCGGGGCGTCCGGTTGCCATGCCGGAAAATCGCCCGACCCCCTGAAAAAAAGCATGGCAATTCGCCGAAGGAGCCACTATTTCTCCGGCCGTCGCCTCTCCGGGGGCGGCTGACGCCATCGCACGTGCCGCGAGCGGGCCTTTCGCCCTGCACAGCAACGACGGGACGCGTCCTTTTCGTCCATGCCGGCGCTTGCGCCGGGGTCGTGAGGGATTGCCCATGCTGTTGAGACGCATCGCGGCGGTGACACCCCACCGCATCGCCTGAAGCCCGGGGCCGCCAGGCCCCTGTCTCCATTCGACTTCTTGTCGCAGCGTGCCGCAGGCGCGCCCGCGATGCCGTGAGGATTGCCCGATGAGCCTGCTGCGCGCCCGTACCGCCGTCTCCCCCCTCCGCCGCCGCTTCGAGGCTGCGGAGCCGGTGCTGCCCCGTGTCGATGATCTGGTCGCGGTGGAGCGGCCGGAGGAGCCGATGCATTGCCTGCGTCCGGCGGTGATCGCCGCCGCCAGCGCGGGGTTCGTGCAGGGCTTCCCGGGCAAGACGCTCTATGCGGTGAAGTGCAACCCGGAGCCGGGCGTGCTGCGCGCGGTCTGGGAAGGCGGCGTCCGCCATTTCGACTGCGCCTCGGCGGCGGAGGTGGCGCTGGTGCGCACCCTCTTCCCGGAGGCGGAGATCCACTTCATGCACCCGGTGAAGTCCCGCGGCGCCATCCGCGAGGCGTGGAGCCGGCACGGCGTGCGCGACTTCGTCCTCGACACGGCGGATGAACTCGCAAAGATCGTCGCCGAGACCGGCGGCGGCGAGGGCGAGCTCGGCCTCGTGGTGCGGCTGGCGCTGCCGAAGGGCCGGGCGGTCTATGACCTCTCCGGCAAATTCGGCGCGGCGCCGGAGGAGGCGGTGGCGCTGCTGCGCGCCGCCCGGCCGCAGGCGAAGCGGCTCGGCCTCTCCTTCCATGTCGGCTCCCAGTGCCTGGACCCGCTGGCCTGGCGGGAGGCGCTGGCACTGGCCGGGCAGGTGATCCGCGCCGCCGGCGTGGCGGTGGAGATCGTCGATGTCGGGGGCGGCTTCCCGGTGGCCTATGAGGATGCAACGCCGCTGCCGCTCGGCGCCTTCTTCGCCGAGATCGAGGCGGGGTTCGAGGCGCTGGCGCTGCCGGGCGCGGAGCTGTGGGCGGAGCCGGGCCGGGCGCTGGTCGCCGCCGGTGGCAGCGTCGTCGTGCAGGTGCAGCAGCGCCGCGGCGACGCGCTCTATGTGAATGACGGCATCTACGGCGCGCTGTCCGACGCCGGGCTGCCGGGCTTCGCCTTCCCGGTGCGGCTGATCCGGCCGGAGGGCGAGGTGGCGGAGGGGCGGCGCGGCTTCATGCTGTTCGGCCCCACCTGCGACAGCGCCGACCGCATGAACGGGCCCTTCTGGCTGCCCGAGGATGTGCGGGAAGGCGACTGGATCGAGATCGGCCAGCTTGGCGCCTATGGCGCCTGCCTGCGGACCGGGTTCAACGGCTTCGATCGGGCAAGGCTCGTCGAGGTGCGGGACGCGCCGCTGCTGTAGCGTTTCGAGAGGGGGAGGCGCCGTAAGGCGCGCCTTACGGCGCGCCCCCTCTCGAGCTCACCCTGCCAAGGGCCGAAGGGCCCTTGGAACCCTTGAGTCTTCGACCCGTCGGTCGAAGCGCAGACTCGTGGTTTCCAAAGGCCCTTCGGCCTTTGGTGGGTGGGAGTCTGAGGTAGGGCCGCACCGTAAGGCGCGCCTCGCGGCACGACGCCCTCCCTCAATCAGCCTGTGAAGTCAGGCGTTGCCACCCCGCCAGCCACCCGGCCGGCGGGCATCTCTGACGCGTGCCCTGGAGGACCTTGTTATGATCCACGCTTCCTTCTCCGGCCGCCTGGTGATGCTTGGCTTCGGCAGCATCGGCCAGGGCGTGCTGCCGCTGATCCTGCGCCATATCGACATGCCGCGCGACCGCATCACCATCGTCACCGCGGAGCCCCGCGGGCGCGAGATCGCGGCCGAGTACGGCATCCGCTTCGTCCAACAGCCGGTGACGCGCGAGAACTACAAGGATGTGCTGGTGCCGGAGCTGCGGCGCGGCGATTTCCTGCTCAACCTCTCGGTGGACGTCTCCTCCGTCGCCCTGATCGCGCTGTGCCAGGAGATCGGCGCCCTCTACCTCGACACCTGCATCGAGCCCTGGGCCGGCGGCTACACCGACCCGTCCCTCACGCCCTCGCAGCGCTCCAACTACGCGCTGCGCGAGAGCGCGCGGGCGCTGCGCGACGGCGTCAAGGGCCGCCCGACCGCGGTGCTGACGCATGGCGCCAACCCCGGCCTCGTCTCCCACCTGGTGAAGGAGGCGCTGCTGAACCTCGCCCGCGACCTGGAGCTGGATGTGGTGGTCCCGACCGACCGGGAAGGCTGGGCCGCGCTGGCCGAGCGGCTGGGCGTGAAGGTCATCCATATCGCGGAGCGTGACACCCAGGTGGCGGACCGCCCCAAGGCGCGGGGCGAGTTCGTCAACACCTGGTCGATCGACGGCTTCGTGGGCGAGGGCTGCCAGCCGGCCGAGCTGGGCTGGGGCACGCATGAGAAGGCGCTGCCGCCGGACGGCAACCGCCACGAATTCGGCTGCGATGCGGCGATCTGGCTGGCCCGCCCCGGCGCCTCCACCCGCGTCCGCAGCTGGACGCCGCTGGAAGGCCCGTTCCACGGCTTCCTGATCACCCATAACGAGGCGATCTCGCTGGCGGACTACTACACGGTGCGGGATGCGGCGGGCGCGGTGCGCTACCGGCCGACGGCGCATTACGCCTACCACCCCTGCGACGATGCCGTGCTGTCCGTGCACGAGATCGCCGGCAAGAATTGGGAGATGCAGCCGCAGAAGCGCCTGATGATGGAGGAGATCACCTCCGGCATCGATGAGCTTGGCGTGCTGCTGATGGGGCATGAGAAGGGCGCCTATTGGTACGGCTCGCGGCTTTCCATCGAGCAGGCGCGGGCGCTGGCGCCGCACAACAACGCCACCTCCCTGCAGGTGACGGCGGCGGTGCTCGCGGGTCTGGTCTGGGCCATCGAGAATCCGCGCGCCGGCATCGTGGAGGCGGATGAGATCGACCATGCGCGCTGCATGGAGATCATGCGGCCCTATCTGGGCGAGGTGGTCGGCGAGTATTCCGACTGGACCCCGCTGCAGGACCGGGAGCAGCTCTTCCCGGAGGAGCTGGACCGCCAGGATCCCTGGCAGTTCAAGAATTTCCGGGTGGTGTGACGAAAGGGGGGCGGGCTTGCGGCCCGCCCCCTTTTCATGGCCTACATGTTCGGCCGCAGCACCTGGCGCAGCACATTGCCCTCCGCCAGCCGGTCGAAGCCGGCATTGATCTCGGAGAGCGGCAGGAAGCCGCTTTTCAGCGAGCCCACCGGCAGCTTGCCGCGCTGATACATGCCAAGGAAGCGCGGAATGTCCCGCTCCGCGATGCAGCTTCCCATGTAGCTGCCGAGGATGCTCTTCTCGTCCGAGACGAGCCCGGCATGCATGTAGGAGAAATTCGCCCCCTGCGCCGGCAGCCCCGCGCTCACCACGCGCCCGCCCCGGGCGGTCACGGCATAGGCCAGCTCCATCGCCTTGATGTTGCCCGCCGTCTCGATGACGGTGTCCACCCCGCCATCGGTCGCCGCCTTCACCTGCTCCACCACATCCTTGTCGGTGGCGAGGAAGGTGTCCGTCGCGCCCCATTGCCGGGCGAGGCCCAGCTTCTGCTCGCTGGTGTCGATGGCGATGATCCGTTCCGCCCCGCCCGCCACCGCGGCAAACAGCGCATTCATGCCGACGCCGCCGAGGCCCACCACGGCGATGGTGTCGCCCGCCCGCATCCCCGCCGTGTTCAGCACCGCCCCGGCCCCGGTCATCACCGCGCAGCCGAAGATCGCCGCATCCTCCAGCGGGATCGACGGGTCGATCTTCACCGCGGAGCGGCGCCCGACCACCGCGTATTGCGCGAAGAGCGACAACCCGCTGCCATGGTTGATCTTCTCCCCGTTCAGCCGGCTGATCCGCTTCGCGCCCGAGAGCAGCGTGCCCGCCGCCCGCGCCGCCCCGCCGGCCAGGCAGATATTCGGCCGCCCGCGCACGCAATTCCGGCAGGAGCCGCAGGAGGCGACGAAGACGGTGATGACATGGTCGCCCGGCTTCAGGTCGGTGATGCCCTGCCCCACCTCCCGTACGATGCCGGCGCCCTCATGGCCGATCACCACCGGCAGCGGCCGCGGCCGGATCCCCTCGATGGCCGAGAGGTCGGAATGGCAGAGGCCGGCGGCGGCGACCTCGATCAGGATCTCGCCCGGGCCGGGGCCTTCCAGTTCCACCTCCTCGATGACCAGGGCGTTGGAGGTGGCGTAGGGCCGGGGCTTGCCCTGCTCGAACATGATGGCGGCCTGCATGCGCATATCGGTCTGGTCCTGACTACTCGATGTGAATATTGGCGGCACGCGCCACTTCGGTGTTGATGGCGATCTCGCGCGGGATGCGGGCGCGGAATTCCGCCGGCCCCTCCCCCTCCACGATGCCGCCGCTGCTCTCGATGCGCTGGATGATCTCCGGGCGCTTCAGCAGCGCCTGCACATCGCTGGCCATGCGGTTCACCAGCGCCTCCGGCAGCCCGGCCGGGCCGACGAAGCTGTACCAGGGGGAGGTATCGCGGATCTCCACCCCCTGCTCCGCCATGGTCGGCACGTTGGGGAAGGAAGGGGTGCGGCGCGGCGCGGCGATGGCAATGGGCTTCAGCTTGCCGTCCCGCGCCAGGCCAATGGCCCCCGACAGGGTGGAGAAGGTGATCGGCACCCGGCCCGTCATCACATCCTGCAGGGCGGGGGCGGCGCCGCGATAGGGCACATGCGTCAGCTCGATGCCCGCCGCCCGCATGAACATCTCCGTCGCGAAATGGCCGGAGGTGGCGACGCCCGAGGTGGCGGCAGCCATGCCCGGGTGCTTCTTCGCCGCCGCGATCACCTCCTGCACGTTGCGGTAGGGCGATTTCTCCCCGACGAAGAGCACGGTGGGGGAGGAGTAGATGATGACGATCGGGGTGAAGTCGCGCAGCGTGTCATAGGGCAGGCGGGCGAAGACCGCCGGGTTGCTGGTCAGGTTGCTGGTGCAGAGCAGCAGCGTGTAGCCATCGGGCGGGGATTTCGCCACCGCCTCGGAAGCGATCACCTGGCTGGCGCCGGGCCGGTTCTCGATGACCAGCGGCTGCCCCCAGACCTGCTGCAGCGCATCCTGCAGCACGCGGGCGGCGAAATCCGTGGGTCCGCCGGCGGGGAACCCCACCAGCAGCCGGATCGGCTTGTCCGGCCAGGCCGGCTGGGCCCGCACCGGCCCGGCCAGCGCGAATCCCGCCCCGGCCAACATGCCCCGTCGCGTCAACATCGGTTTCCTCCTTGCTTCGATGCAGGTTCGGCAATGTGCGGCGGGGCGTCAAGCAAGCGGCAGCGGCGCAACCCCGGCCCATGCTGGCGTGTTCTCCGGCCACCACGGCAGGGAGAGCAGACCATGACCCGAGGCCTCGGCGGGCATTCCCCCGCCAATGTCACGCATAGCCTGAAGGGCATCCATTTCCCCGCGAGCAAGAAGGATCTGGTGCAGCAGGCGAAGAAGAACGGCGCCGAGCAGGCCGTCATGGAGGTGATCAACGCCATGCCGGACCAGGAATTCGCCAGCATCGCCGAAGTGACCAAGGCGGTGGGCGAGGTGGAGCGCGGCGCCGAGCGATAGGGAGAACCGCATGGCCGACGAGCTGCAAGGCTGCAAGGTCGCCGTGCTGGCGACCGATGGCGTGGAGCAGGTGGAGCTGACCGAGCCGGTCAAGGCCCTGAAGCAGGCCGGCGCCCAGGTGGAGGTGGTGTCCCCGAAGCCGGGCAGCATCCAGGGCTGGAACCACCTGGACAAGGCGGACAGCATCCCGGTGGACCGCGCCCTGGACCAGGCGGACCCCGGCCAGTACCAGGCGCTGCTGCTGCCGGGCGGGGTGGTGAACCCGGACCAGCTCCGGCTGCAGCCCAAGGCGATCGACTTCGTCCGGCATTTCGTGGAGCAGAAGAAGCCCATCGCGGCCATCTGCCACGGGCCCTGGACGCTGATCGATGCCGGCGGGGTGCGCGGGCGGCGGGTGACGAGTTGGCCTTCGCTGCGCCAGGACCTCACCAATGCCGGTGCGCAATGGGTGGATGAGCAGGTCGTCACCGACCAGGGCCTCGTCACCTCCCGCAAGCCGGACGACATCCCGGCCTTCAGCCGGAAGATGATCGAGGAGTTCCGCGAAGGCCGGCATACCGGGCGGCAGGCCGCCGAGTAGGGCTTTCCGTCCCGCCGGTGGCATGCTGACCTCCGCCTGTGTCCTAGGGGAGGTCCGCATGCACCCGGCTTTGCGTAGCCACCGGCCGCTGATCATGGGCCGGCGCGGCGCCGTCGCCAGCAACCATCCGGTCGCCACCCAGGCGGGGCTGGATGTGCTGCGGGCAGGTGGCAACGCCATGGATGCCGCCATCGCCACCTCCCTGACCCTGGGGGTGGCGGAGCCGCACATGTCGGGCATCGGCGGGGATGGGTTCTTCCATCTCTGCCTCGCCGACGGCACGGCGCTCTGCGTGAACGCCACCGGCGCGGCGCCGGCGGCGGCAACGCCGGAGCGCTACCGGGCGGCGGGTGGCATTCCCATCTCCGGCCCGCTCAGCGTGCAGACGCCGGGGCTGGTGGCCGGGCTGGCCCTGCTGCATGCGCGGCATGGCAGCCTGCCCTGGGCCAGGCTGGTGGCGCCGGCCATCGAGGCGGCGCGGGAGGGCTTCGCCGCCACCCATGCCTACCGGCATTTCAGCGGCGAGATGCGTACCCGGCTACGGGAGGATGCCGGCAGCGCGGCGCGCTTCCTCCACGGCGGAGAGCCCCCAGCCCTCGGCGCGCTGGTGGTGCAGCCGGAGCTGGTGGAAACGCTGGAGGCGCTGGCGCGGGACGGGGCCGAGGGCTTCTACCGCGGCGCCCTGGCGCGGCGCCTGGCGGCTGGCATCGAAGCCGCCGGCGGGCTGGTGGCGGCGGCGGACCTTGCCGCCTGCACGGCAGAGGTCCAGGCCCCAATCGAGATCCCCTGGCGCGGCTTCACCCTGCGCCAGACGCCGCCCAATTCCACCGGCTTCACCTTCCTGCAGATGCTCCGCATCCTGGAGCGCTTTGAGCTGGATGGGCTGGGCCGGGACAGCGCGGCGCTGATCCACCTGATGGTGGAGGCCAAGAAGCGCGCCTTCCTGGACCGCGAGACCCATGGAAGCGATCCGCGCGGCGCCGCCATCCCGCTGGACCGCCTGCTCTCTGCCGATCACGCCATGGCCCATGCCGCCGCCATCGATTTCGGCCGCGCCGCAAGCCTGCCGGTGCGCGACATGGCGGAAAGCGACACCACCTATTTCTGCGTGGTCGATGCGGCGGGGAATGTCGTCTCCGCCATCCAGTCGTTGAACTCCGCCTTCGGCAGCGGTGTGACGGCGGGCGATACCGGCGTGTTGCTGAACAACCGCATGGCGTATTGGCACCTCAGCCCCGGGCACGCCAATTTGCTGCGGCCGGGCCTGCGGGTGCGGCACACCATGAACGCGCCGATCGTGCTGCGGGACGGCAGGCCCTGGGCGGTCTTCGGCACGCCGGGCGCCGACAACCAGGTACAGATCAACATGCAGGTGCTGGTCGCCATGGCGGTGTTCGGCCTGGACCCGCAGCAGGCGGTGGACGCCCCGCGCTGGACCAGCAGCCAGCCCGGCCAGGCGGCCAACTACCCGCATGGCGGCGATGCCGTGCTGACGCTGGAACAGGGGCTCGCGGACGCCGCCCCCGCGCTGACGGCGATGGGCCATCAGGTGAAGCTGGTGCCGCCGCTGGAAGGCCCGTGCAGCGTCGCTGCCATCCGCATCCTGGAGAATGGCGTGCGCATGGCCGGCAGCGATCCGCGCCGGGATGGCTGGGCCGCCGCCTACTGACCGAACCCCGGGCCGGGCGGCGCTTTCCCTCGATGCAAAGGGAGATCGCCGCATGTCCACCACCCTGCTGATCCTGCTGCTGGCCGTCCTGGCCCTGCTGGTGCTGGCGCTGCTGCAACGGGCGGAGTTCCGCAGCGTCTTCCGCCGGCGGCGGCCGCCCGGCGCATGATACCCTCGCCCGCGCGCACGGCACCTTCCCAGGCCCTTGCCTTGCCGCGCGGGCCACGTCCGGCGGCTCCGCCTCAGCAGATTGCGCCCTACGCCCCCCTGAGGAAGGGGTTCCGCTGCCGCTCATGCCCGAAGCTCGAGCCCGGGCCATGGCCGCAGAGGAATTGCACGTCATCCCCCAGCGGCAGCAGCTTGCCATGGATGGCGGCCAGCAGCGCGGCGTGATCCCCATAGGGGAAATCCGTGCGGCCGATGGAGCCGCGGAACAACACATCCCCCACCAGCGCCACCCGCAGCGCGGTGGAGACGAAGACCACATGCCCCGGCGTATGCCCGGGGCAATGCAGCACGCCGAAGCTCTCCCCGCCGATCTCGACCGTGTCGCCCTCGGCGAGCCATTGGTCCGGCGTCACGTTGCGCGCCGGCAGCCCGTACTTCGCGCCCTGGCTCTCCAGCGCCTCCAGCAGGAACTGGTCGCGCGCGTCGGGCCCGATGATGGGCGGCGTGTCCGGCAGCGCCGCCTTCAGCTCCGCCGCGCCCCCGGCATGGTCCATATGGCCATGGGTCAGCAGGATGCGCTCCACGCTCAGCTTCAGCTCGCCGATCGCAGTCAGGATGCGGTCCACCTCCCCGCCCGGGTCGATGACCACGCCCTTGCCCGTCCCTTCCTCCCAGAGCAGGGCGCAATTCTGCTCAAAGGGCGTGACGGGAATGATGGCGGCCTTCAGCGCCATGGCGCGGTTCACCTTTCGCAACGGGCTCGATGCCGATGATGCCTGAGAGCGGGCGCCGCAGCCAGGGGGGCGCGGGGCTTACGCGGCGGGCTTTACGCCACGGGGGCCGCGCCGCACCCTGCCATCATGCCGGATTCGCCACGCGACCGGGCTGCGGAGGGCGCGCTGCCGCCCGCGGCCCTTGCCCTGATGCTGCTGCTCTGCCTGGTCTGGGGGCTCAACACCGTGGCGATGAAGCTGGCGGGCCAGGGCATTCCGCCCGTGCTGCTGGCCGGGCTGCGCAGCCTGGTCGGCACCTTCACCCTGCTTGGCTGGTGCCGCTGGCGCGGCCTTGGCTTCGGCGCCTGGCGGCGGGACGGCACGCTGCCCCTCGGCCTGCTGTCGGGCGTCATCTTCGCGGCCGAGTTCATCGCCTTCTATATCGGGGTCCAGCTCACCACCGCCTCCCGCGCCATCATCTTCATGTATGGCGCGCCCTTCTTCGTCGCTATCGGCGCGCATCTGCTGCTGCCGGAGGACCGGCTGACCCGCGCCAAGGCGCTGGGGCTGCTGGTCGCCTTCGCCGGGCTGGTGCTGGCCTTCGCCGAAGGCCTGCTGGTGACGACGGGGCCGGAGGCGCTGCTGGGCGATGCGCTCTGCCTGCTCGGCGGCGCGCTCTGGGGCATGACGACGCTGCTGGTGAAGGCCAGCCGACTGAAGCGCGCCCTGCCGCAGACCATGCTGTTCTACCAGCTCGGCCTCTCCGTGCCCCTGCTCCTGCTCGCCTCGCCGCTGCTGGGGGAGCGCTGGACGCTGCACCTCACGCCGCTCGTCCTCGGCGCCTTCCTCTATCAGGCGGTGGCGATCGCCGGCATCAGCTACCTGGTCTGGTTCCGGCTGGTCTCCAGCCACTCCGCCTCCCGCCTTGCCGCCTTCTCGGTGCTCTCGCCCATCTTCGGCGTGCTGGCCGGGGCGGTGCTGCTCGGCGACCCGCTCGGGCCGCTCTTCGGCCTTGCCGTGCTGCTGGTGGCGGCGGGGCTCTGGCTGGTGAACCGGCCAGCCAAGCGCTGAAGCGCCATAAGCCATTGCGATAACGCCGTATCACTCCGCGCTGCCGTGCAATGCCTGCCCCGCGGCGGCGCAGCCTCCGTCCAGAATGGCAGCGCAATGCACAAGGCTTGAGCAGAAGCGCGGAAAACCGCGGCTGCAGGCCGTTCTCGCCCTGGCACGCATCTCGCAATGCCGTGCCGCAGGAAGCCGCGCCGCATCCCCCGCCCGCCGGGGCGGTGCGGCGGCTTCGCCGCCAAGGCCAGAACAGGAAGGAAGCCGCATGTCCCCGACCACCCTCACCCGCCGCGCCGCGCTGGCCGGCCTCGGCAGCGCGCTGGCTGTCCCCTTGGCCCTGCCGGCCATCCGCCCCGCCTGGGCGCAGGGCGCCCCGATCAAGGTGGGCGTGCTGCACTCCCTCTCCGGCACCATGGCCATCTCGGAGACCGCGCTGCGCGACACCGTGCTGATGATGGTGGAATGGGCCAACGCCCAGGGCGGCGTGCTGGGCCGGAAGCTGGAAGCGGTGGTGGTCGATCCCGCCTCCAACTGGCCGCTCTTCGCCGAGAAGGCGCGCGAGCTGCTGCAGGTCCACAAGGTGGACGTGACCTTCGGCTGCTGGACCTCGGTCTCCCGCAAATCCGTGCTGCCGGTGTTCGAGGAGCTGAAGGGCCTGCTCTTCTACCCGGTGCAGTACGAAGGCGAGGAGGAGAGCCCGAACATCTTCTACACCGGCGCCGCGCCGAACCAGCAGGCGATCCCGGCGGTGGAATACCTGATGAGCGACGATGGCGGCGAGGCGAAGCGCATCGTCCTGCTCGGCACGGACTATGTCTATCCGCGCACCACCAACCGCATCCTGCGCGGCTTCCTCAACTCCAAGGGCATCGCCAATGCCGACATCATGGAGGAATACACCCCCTTCGGGCACTCCGACTGGCAGGGCATCGTCGCCCGGGTGAAGCGCTTCGCCGGCGAGGGCAAGAAGACCGCCATCGTCAGCACCATCAACGGCGACGCCAACGTCCCCTTCTACCGGGAGCTGGGCAACCAGGGCATCAAGGCGGAGGACATCCCCTGCGTCGCGTTCAGCGTGGGCGAGGAGGAGCTGGCGGGCATCGACACCAAGCCGCTGGTCGGCCACCTGGCCGCCTGGAACTACTTCATGTCGGTGCCCGGCGCACCGAATGAGGAGTTCAAGAAGCTCTGGCAGACCTACATCAAGAATCCGAAGCGCGTCACCAACGACCCGATGGAGGCCACCTATACCGGCTTCCGCATGTGGATGCAGGCGGTGCAGAAGGCCGGCACCACCGCGGTGGCGCAGGTGACGCCGGCGCTGATCGGCCAGAAGCTGACGGCCCCCTGCGGCTATGAGGAGGAGATGCTGCCGAACCACCACCTCTCCAAGCCGGTGCTGATTGGCGAGGTGCAGGCGGATGGCCAGTTCAACATCGTCTGGAAGACGCCGAACGCGGTGAAGGCGGAGAACTGGTCGCAGTTCATCCCGGAAAACGCGAACCGCCGCCGCTAGGGCGCCGATCGCGCGAACAGGCCATGGCCTGGCGCGTGCGGCGAAGGCTCCACGCCCCAGGGCAGGCGGAAGACGGCGCCGGGCTGCGGCCCGGCGCCCACACGGTGCCAAGAGAGATCATGAAACGTCACCTCCTCGGGCTTTGCCTCGCCCTGCTGCTGGCCTTGCCGGCCGCGGCGCAGGACCGCTTCGCCTCCGCCCTCGCCGGCCTCGGCGAGGGATTCGGCCAGACCGCGGAGGTGGCGGAGCGCCTCGGCGCGCTCGGCGACCCGCGCGCCATCCCGCTGCTGCGGGCGCTGCAGGACGGCACGCTGCGCCGCACCCCCGCCGGCGCCGTGCTGCTGCCCAACGGCACGGATGCCGCCACCGGCCAGCCCGCCGATGCGACGGGGGCCGAGCCGGTGCGCATCAACAACCGCGTCCGCCAGGTGTTGCGCGGCGCGCTTGGCCGGCTGCAGCTCATCTCGCCGGACCCGGCGGAGCGGCTGGCGGCCGCCGAGGCGGTGTTCCGCAGCCCGGCGCCGGAGAATGTGCCGCTGCTGCAATCCGCCTTGACGCAGGAGCGGGAGGCGCGGATCCGCGCCCAGCTCGAGCTTGCCCTCGCCGCCTCCCAGCTCCGCGCCGACGACGCGGCGGCGAAGCGCGATGCCGTCGCCCGGCTCGGCACCGCCGCCACCACCGAGGCACGCGCCCTGCTGATCGAGGCCCGCGCCGCCAACCCGGAGATCGCCACCGCCATCGATGTCTCCATCGCCGCCATCGAGCAGCGCCTGGCGCTGCGCCGCGTGGTGGAGACGCTGTTCCAGGGACTCTCCCTCGGCTCCGTGCTGCTGCTGGCGGCGCTGGGCCTCGCTGTCACCTTCGGCGTCATGGGCGTCATCAACATGGCGCATGGCGAGTTCGTCATGCTCGGCGCCTATGCCACCTTCGTGGTGCAGGAGCTCTGCCGCGGCATCCCCTGGCTGGCGCCCTGGTCCCTGCCCCTGGCGGTGCCGGCCGCCTTCCTCGTCACCGCCCTGGCCGGAGCAGTGCTGGAGCGCGGGCTGATCCGCCACCTCTACGGCCGGCCGCTGGAGACGCTGCTGATGACCTTCGGCGTTGGCATGATCCTCCAGCAGGCGGTGCGTCTCGCCTTCGGCGCGCAGAACCGGGAAGTCGTCAGCCCTTCCTGGATGCAGGGCACGCTGATGTTCCCGGGCGGCATCGCGATGACGCAGAACCGGCTCTGGATCATCGTCTTCGGCATCTTCGTGCTGCTGCTGGTGGTCGCCGCCATCCGCTTCACCCGCTTCGGGCTGGAGATGCGGGCAGTGGTGCAGAACCGCCGCATCGCCGCCACCATGGGCATCCGCACCGGGCGGGTGGACGCCATGACCTTTGCCTTCGGTTCCGGCCTGGCTGGCCTCGCCGGCGTCGCGCTCAGCCAGATCGACAATGTCTCGCCCAATCTCGGCACCGGCTACATCATCGACAGCTTCATGGTGGTGGTGTTCGGCGGCGTCGGCTCGCTGGCCGGCACGCTGGTGGGCGCGCTGACCCTCGGCGTCGTCAACAAGGTGCTGGAACCCTATGCCGGCGCGGTGCTCGCCAAGGTCTGCGTCCTCGTCGCCATCATGCTGTTCATCCAGCGCCGGCCGAAAGGCCTCTTCGCGCTCAAGGGAAGGGCTGCGGAATCGTGAGCGCCACCCTCGCCTCCCCCGCGCCATCCGGCTTCGGCCGCATGACGCTGCGCCTGGTCCTCATCGGGGCCGTGCTGATCCTCGCCCTGCTGCCGGTGCTGAACCAGATGCCGACGGACAGCGCGCTGCATGTCTCGGATTTCGTCGTCACGGTCTGCGGCAAGTGGATCACCTACGCGGTGCTTGCCTTGGCCATCGACCTGGCCTGGGGCTATGCCGGCATCCTCTCCCTCGGCCATGGCGCCTTCTTCGCCCTCGGCGGCTATGCGATGGGCATGCATCTGATGCGCCTCATCGGGCCGCGCGGGGTCTATGGCCATCCGGTGCTGCCGGATTTCATGGTCTTTCTCGGCTATCAGGAACTGCCCTGGTACTGGCTGGGCTTCGACCATTTCCCCTTCGCCATCCTCATGGCCATGGCGGTGCCGGGGCTGCTGGCGCTGGTCGTCGGCTACCTCGCCTTTCGCAGCCGCATCACCGGCGTCTATCTCTCCATCATCACCCAGGCGATGACCTACGCCCTGATGCTGGCCTTCTTCCGCAACGACATGGGCTTCGGCGGCAATAACGGCTTCACCGACTTCAAGGAGCTGCTGGGCATGCCGCTGAACACGCCGAATGCCCGTTCGGTGCTGTTCTACGCCTCGCTCGCGCTGCTGCTCGGCGCGCTCTGGCTCTGCAGCGCCGTCACCCGTTCCAAGCTCGGCCGCGTGCTGGTGGCGATCCGCGATGCCGAGAGCCGGGTGCGCTTCCTCGGCTATGACGTGACGCAGCACAAGCTCTTCGTCTTCGTCCTCTCCGCCGTGCTGGCCGGCCTCGCCGGCGCGCTCTACGTGCCGCAGGTGGGCATCATCAACCCCGGCGAGTTCAGCCCGGCCAATTCCATCGAGGCCGTGATCTGGGTGGCGGTTGGCGGCCGCGGCACGCTGCTGGGCGCGCTGCTCGGCGCCTTCTCGGTCAATGCGCTGAAGACCTGGCTGACGACGGTGGCGCCCGATCTCTGGCTCTTCGCGCTCGGCGGCCTCTTCGTCGCCGTCACGCTCTTCCTGCCCCGCGGCCTGATCGGCCTGTTCACGAAGGCGCCGAAATGAACGCCGCCCAGCTCACCGCCCCGGCGCCCGACCCGCTGCTCTATCTGGACGGCGTCTCCGTCGTCTTCGACGGGTTCAAGGCGCTGAACGCCCTCTCCCTCATCATCGACCCGGGCGAGCTGCGCGCCATCATCGGCCCGAACGGCGCGGGCAAGACGACGATGATGGATGTCATCACCGGCAAGACCCGCCCGACCGAGGGCGTGGTCCGCTTCCGCGACCACGATCTGACGAAGCTGGACGAGGCGAGCATCGCCAATCTCGGCATCGGCCGGAAATTCCAGAAGCCGACGATGTTCGACAAGCTGACGGTGTTCGAGAATCTCGAGCTCGCGCTGAAGGCGCCGCGCGGACCGCTCGCCTGCCTGCGCTGGGTGCTGGGCGGCGGCGACCGCGCCCGGATCGAGCAGACGCTGGAGGAGGTGGGGCTGGCATCCCGGGCGCATGACCTGGCGGGCGTGCTCAGCCATGGCCAGCGGCAATGGCTGGAGATCGGCATGCTGCTGATGCAGGACCCGGAGCTGCTGCTGGTGGACGAGCCGGTGGCCGGCATGACCGACCAGGAGACCGAGCACACCGCCGCCCTGCTGGTGCGCATCGCCGGGCGGCGCAGCGTGGTGGTGGTGGAGCATGACCTGGAATTCGTCCGCGCCCTGGGCAGCAAGGTGACGGTGCTCTGCGAGGGCTCGATGCTCTCCGAGGGCAGCATCGACCATGTGCAGAACGACCCGCGGGTCATCGAAGTCTATCTGGGGCGCTGACCCATGCTGCGTGTCGAAGGCATCGATCTTTCCTACGGCGCCTCGCGCTGCCTGCGCGGCGTTTCGCTGGAGGCGGACCCCGGGCGCGTCACCTGCGTGCTGGGGCGGAACGGCGTCGGCAAATCCTCGCTCATGCGGGCGATCGTCGGGCTGGAGCGGGTCCAAAGCGGCCGGATCATCTGGGAGGGCCGCGACGTCGCCGGCTTGGCGCCGGCGGAGCGCGCCCGCGCCGGCATCGGCTATGTGCCGCAGGGGCGGGAGATCTTCCCCTTCCTGACGGTGCAGGAGAATCTGGAGACGGCGCTCGCCGCCGCCCCACGCGGCAGCAAGGTGCCGGAGGAGGAGATCTTCGCCCTCTTCCCGATCCTCAAGCAGTTCCTGAAGCGCCGGGGCGGCGACCTTTCCGGTGGGCAGCAGCAACAGCTTGCCATTGCGCGGGCGCTGACCGCGCGGCCGCGGCTGCTGATCCTCGACGAGCCGACCGAGGGCATCCAGCCCAATGTCATCAAGGACATCGCCCGCGTCATCCGGCTGCTGGCGCGGGAGAAGAATTTCGCCGTGGTGCTGGTGGAGCAGTACTACGAATTCGCCCGCGACCTCGCCGACCGTATCGCCGTGATGGTGCGCGGCGAGGTGGCGCTGGGCGGGCCGGTGGAGAGCCTGGAGGATGAGGAGGTACGGCGGCTGCTGACGGTGTGAGGCCGGGCCATCGGCCCGCCTAATCCTCCAGCAGCGCCACCGCCCGGATGGGGCTGCCCGTGCCGCCCGCGATCTTCAGCGGAAAGCCGATGAAGCGGAACCGCCCCTTGCCCACCAGCTGGTCCAGATTCACCAGCCCCTCGATATGAGTGAAGCCCATGTCGCGGCAAACATGGTGCACCTCGAAATTGCTCCGGCCTGGCCGGCCGGGGGAGACCGCCTCCACCCCGAAGGCGGTGATGCCGTGCCGACCCAGCCAGGTCGCGCTTTCCTTCGTCAGGCCGGGGAAGTCGGTGAGATAGCCCTCCGTCCCCCAGGTGCGGCGGTAATGGTCCATGTGCAGCAGCACCGTGTCGCGTGGCTTGATCTTCACGCCAGCGGCCTCGACCGCCGCCTCCAGATCGCCGACCGAGATATCGCTCTTCAGCGGCTTATGGGAAAGGTCGAGGCACACCGCCTCGGTGAAGAAATTCTCCAGCGGCATCTCATCGATGCCCTTCGCCCCCGGCCGCTCATCGAAATGCCGCGGCGCATCGACATGGGTACCGGAATGGTCACCCATGTTCAGCAGCATGACGGCGGAGGAAAACACATAGCCCTCCACCTCCCGCTTCTCCGCATGGGTGGTGAATTCGGAGAGGCTGATCATCGGGTGGTTCGGCAACCGCGGCATCTTGTGGGTGATGGTGCGGGACAGGTCGATCAGGCGCATGGGAACCCCCTGAGGACGAGCAGGCCAGCGGAGTATGAACCACGGGCAAGGTCCGGCAAGCTGGCACCCGCATTGCATCCCCTTGCGCCATCAAGGGAGGGACCCCGACCCTGCGCCGCCGCCCTGACCTGCCCCTCGGCCCCGTCCCATGGCCCGGCGCCCTGGCCGACCCTATCCCCTTCCAGCCGGGCGCGCCCGCTTTGCCCGCCCGCTGGGCAGGCCGGCTCCCCGGCCGGGCAGTCCGGTGTCCTCCCTCCCGCCGCGCGCATGGCTCGGCCCCGATAAGATCGGTGCTGTCCCCGCCGCTTTCCTGCTCCATGCGCCGCCGCCCCACGCCCCGCCCCGGCAGGACCGGCACCATCCCACCAAGCCGAACCAGGCTGCCCCGGCCATGATGCGCCCGGCGCAGCTCCACCCCCGGCCCCTGCCCGCCGGCGCAGGGCTGCGAGCCCCGGAAGACCCCGCCCGATGCCGCTCCACATCGCCCTGACCCACCGCACCTCCTACCGCTACGACCGCGCCGTCTCGCTCGGCCCGCAGACCATCCGGCTGCGCCCGGCGCCGCATGCCCGCACGCCCATCATCAGCTACGCGCTGAAGATCGAGCCCCGGCCGCATTTCCTGAACTGGATGCAGGACCCGCAGGGCAACCACCTGGCCCGCGTGGTCTTCCCCGAGCGGGTGACGCATTTCGACGTCACGGTGGACCTCGTCGCCGACATGGCGACCATCAACCCCTTCGACTTCTTCCTGGAGCCGGAGGCCGAGACCTGGCCCTTCGCCTATGACCCGGTGCTGGAGCAGGAGCTCGCCCCCTTCCGCAAGCTGGAGACGCCGGGGCCGCTGCTCGCCGCGCTGATCGCCGAGGCCCAAGGGAACCATGAAAAGGGCCGGCAGCCCACGGTGGACATGCTCGTCGGCCTCAACCGCGCCGTCCAGGAACGCATCGCCTATGTGGTGCGGATGGAGCCCGGCGTCTGGACGCCGGAGGAGACGCTGGCCAACGGCAAGGGAAGCTGCCGCGACAGCGCTTGGCTGCTGGTCCAGCTTCTCCGCCATCTCGGCTATGCCGCGCGCTTCGTCTCCGGCTATCTCATCCAGCTCGTCGCCGATGTGAAGCCGCTGGCGGGCCCTGAGGGCCCGGCCACCGATTTCACCGATCTCCACGCCTGGGCCGAGGTCTATCTCCCCGGCGCCGGCTGGATCGGCCTGGATGCCACCTCCGGCCTGATGGCGGGCGAGGGCCATATCCCGCTCGCCGCGACGCCGGATCCGGTCTCCGCCGCCCCCATCACCGGCCTCATCGAGAAGGCGGAGACGAGCTTCGAATTCCACATGGAAATCAGCCGCGTGCGGGAGACGCCGCGCGTGACCAGGCCCTACACCGAGGCGCAGTGGCAGGACATCCTCGCCCGCGGCCAAGCGGTGGACCGCGCGCTTGCCGCCGGCGATGTCCGCCTGACCATGGGCGGGGAGCCGACCTTCATCGCCACGGACGATATGGACGCGGCGGAGTGGAACACCGCCGCCCTCGGCCCCACCAAACGAAAATATGCCGGCCGCCTGCTGCGCCGGCTGGCGAAGCTCTGGTCCCCCGGCGCCGCGCTGCAATACGCCATGGGCAAGCACTATCCGGGCGAGCAGCTTCCCCGCTGGGCGCTCTATTCCCATTGGCGGAAGGATGGCGAGGCGATCTGGCGCGACCCCGACCTGCTGGCCTCGGATGACGATACGGATGACGCGACGGCCGAGGACGCCGCCCGCTTCGCCGCCCTGCTGGCCGAGCGGCTGCAGGTGGATCCCTCCCTGGTCCAGCCGGCGCATGAGGACATCCACTACTATCTGTGGCGGGAGAAGCGCCTGCCCGCCAATGTCCTGACGGAAGACGCGAAGCTGCGCGACCCGCTGGAGCGCGCCCGCCTCGCCCGGGTCTTCGGCCAGGGCCTGGCCAGCCCGGTCGGCAGCGTGCTGCCGCTGCGGCGGGTGATGCAGGACGGCTCGCGGCGCTGGCAATCCGGCCCCTGGTTTTTCCGCGACGGCCGGCTCTTCCTCCTCCCCGGCGACAGCCCCATCGGCTTCCGCCTGCCGCTGGACAGCCTGCCCTGGCTGTCGGAGGAGGATGCCGCCCGGCAATTCGAGCCGGAGCCCGACCCCTTCGCGCCGCGGGACGCGCTGCCCTCGCGGCAGGCCTTCGAACGCTCGCGCCTGCCGGAGGGCCACGGCCCCGCCCTGGGCGCCGAGGATTTCCGCCCCATGCCGCAGGACCTGCCCGTGGTCGGGCGGAGCGACCCGGGCGTGGTCCGCACCGCCCTTGCCGTGGAAGCGCGGGGCGGCCTCCTCCATGTCTTCTTCCCGCCGCTCACCCAGGCGGAGGACTGGTTGGACCTCGCCGCCGCCATCGAGGGCACGGCGCAGGAAACCGGCCGGCAGGTGGTGCTGGAAGGCTACCTGCCGCCGCGCGACGAGCGGCTGCTGAGCTTCTCCGTCACCCCCGATCCGGGCGTGATCGAGGTGAACATCCACCCCAGCGCCGCCTGGGCCGAGCATGTCGAGCGCACCGAGCAGCTCTATGAGGAAGCGCGGCAGACCGGGCTCTCGGCCGAGAAATTCATGCTCGATGGCCGCCATGTCGGCACCGGCGGCGGCAACCATGTGGTGATGGGCGGCGCCACCCCGGCGGACAGCCCCTTCCTCCGTCGCCCGGACCTGCTGAAATCGCTGCTCGGCTTCTGGCACAACCATCCGAGCCTCTCCTACCTGTTCAGCGGCCTCTTCATCGGCCCGACCAGCCAGCATCCGCGGGTGGACGAGGCGCGGCAGGACAGCCTTGCCGAGCTGGAGGTCGCGTTCGGCCGCATCACGCCGAAACAGGAAACCCCGCCCTGGCTGACCGACCGGCTCTTCCGCAACATCCTCTGCGACATGACCGGCAACACCCACCGGACCGAGTTCTGCATCGACAAGATGTACGCGCCGGAGAGCAGCTCCGGCCGGCTCGGTTTGGTGGAATACCGCGCGCTGGAAATGCCGCCGCATGCCCGCATGTCGGCGGCGCAGATGCTGCTGATGCGCAGCGCCATCGCCGCCTTCTGGCAGACACCTTATGATCGCCGCCTGATCCGCTGGGGCACGAGGCTGCATGACGAGTTCATGCTGCCGCATTACGTGCAGCAGGATTTCGCCGATGCGCTGCGGGAGCTGGCCGATCTCGGCTTCCCGCTCGAGGAGTCCTGGTTCGCGCCACACCAGGAATTCCGCTTCCCCCGGATCGGGGAGGTGACGCTGCGCGGCATCGGGCTGGAGTTGCGCCATGCGCTGGAACCCTGGCATGTGCTGGGCGAGGAGCCCGCGGCCGGCGGCACGGCGCGCTATGTGGACAGCAGCACGGAGCGGCTGCAGGCCCGGGTCTCCGGCTGGGTGGAGGAACGCTACGTGCTGGCCTGCAATGGCTATGAGGTGCCGCTGACCGCGACGGAGACCCAAGGGGAGTACGTCGCCGGCATCCGCTTCAAGGCCTGGGACCCGCCCTCCGCCCTGCACCCCACCATCCGGGCGCAATCGCCCGTCATCCTGGACGTGTACGATCGCTGGACTGGCCGCAGCCTCGGCGGGTTGACCCACCATGTCTCGCATCCAGGCGGGCGGAATTACGAGACGCTGCCGGTGAACGCGAACGAGGCCGAGGCGCGGCGGCGAACGCGGTTCCAGCCCTTCGGCCACACGCCGGGGCCGATGGCGCCGCCCAAGCCGCTGCCGGCGCGGGAGCAGCCGCGGACGCTCGACCTGCGGCGGGCGCCTTGAGAGGGGCTTTGCCCCTCTCTGCACATCGGACGCAGTGCGTCCGATCCCACCCAAGGCCGAAGGGCCTCTGGAAGCCGGGAGTTCGCGCACGGCGGTTCAACCTGCCGACTCAAGGGTTCCAAGGGCCTTTCGGCCCTTGGCGGGGGAGAGCCCGAGAGGGGGCAGCGCTCCCTCTCGGCAGCCCCCACCCATGACCCCCCTCGACGAAATGGTGGACGGCCAGGGCGGCTTCCGCCCGCATTGGCGCCCCCTGCTCGCCGCCCTTGGCCAGCTTGGCCGCGAGGTGCTGGCCGAGCGTGCCCAGCAACTCGACCGCGCCTTCGCCGAGGAGGGCATGACCAGCCTCCTTCCCGGCCCGGTCGCCGCCCTCGCCGCCTGGCGCTGCGACCCGGTTCCGCTGATCCTCGACCCCGCCGAATTCGATGCCCTGGCCGAGGGCCTGGCCCAGCGCGCCAGCCTGCTCGAGCTCGTGCTGCGCGACATCTACGGCCCGCAGCAATTGCTGGCCGATGGCGCCCTGCCCCCGGCGCTGGTCTTCGCCAACCCCGCCTTCCTCCGCGCCTGCCGCCAGCCCGGCGGCCATGCCGGCCCGCTGCTGCAAAGCTACGCCGCGGATCTGCTGCGCGGCCCGGATGGGCGCTGGCGCGTGGTGGCGGACCGCACCGCCGCGCCCCCCGGCATCGCCCATGCGCTGGAGAACCGCCGCGCCATGGCGCGCCACATCCCGGAATTCGCCCGGGCGATGGAGCTGCGCCGCCTGCTGCCCTTCTTCGACATCTGGCAGGACGCCCTGCAACGCCTGGCCCCGGTGGCGAATCCCGGCGTCGCCCTGCTCACCCCCGGCCATGCCAGCCCGCTCTGGTTCGAGCATGTGGTGCTGGCCCGCGAGCTCTCCTGCGCCCTGGTCGAGGGCGGCGATCTGACGGTGCGCGAGGGCGCGCTCTATCTGAAGACCCTGCGCGGCCTGCAGCGGGTGGATGTGCTGCTGCGCCGCCAGGATGGCCGCACCATCGACCCGCTGGAGGCGGAGCAGAACACGCTGCAAGGCGTCGCCGGCCTGCTGGACGCGGTGCGCAGCGGCACCCTCCGCATCGCCAACGACCCCGGCACCGGCTTCGCCGAGGCGCCGGCCCTGGCCGCCTTCCTCCCCGCCCTCGCCTGCCGCCTGCTGGGGGAGGAGCTGCGCCTCCCCGACGCCCATACCCTGTGGCTCGGCGACCCGCCGGCACGAGACCGGGTGGGCCAGGAGCTCGATCGCTGGCTGGTGCGCCATGCGGTGGATGGCACGGTGCGCTCCATCCGCGCCGCCGCCCTCGCCCCCGCCGATCGCCAAGCCCTGGCCCGGCGCATCCTGGCGACGCCGGAGGAGTATGCCGTGGCGGAAGCCCTCTCCGGCTCCGCCACCCCCTGCCTCTCGCCGGAGGGGCTGGTGCCGCGGCCGGTGGTGCTGCGCCTCTTCCTCGTCTTCGACGGCCAGCGCTGGCACGCCCTGCCGGGCGGCCTCGCCCGCACCCTGGCGGAGCCCGACCCCGCCTCCGGCCTCCGCCCCCGGGCGGTACTGGCCAAGGATGTCTGGGTGCCGGCGGCGGACAGCCAGGAGATCCACGGTCCGCGCTCCCTCTCCCTCGCCGCCCTGCCGATCCGCCGCGGCAGCGGCGACCTGCCGAGCCGCGTCGCCGACAATTTCTTCTGGCTCGGCCGCTATCTGGAAAGGCTGGAAAGCGCCGCCCGCCTGCTGCGCGCCGGCGCCGCCCGCCTCGCCCGCCCCGCCCCGACGCCGCGGGAGGCGGTGGAGCTGCGCAGCCTCTGCGCCTGCCTCGCGCGCGCCGAGCTGCTGGATGCCGAGACCGCCCAGGCCGCCATCGCCGGCATCGGCACCGCCCCGCTCAGCCGCGCCCTGCTGCGGGCGATGCGGGAGGCGGGGCCGGTGGCCGGGCTGCTCGGCCAGGTCGCCCGCCTCACGGAGGTACTGCGGGACCGGCTGACCGGGGAGATGCACCTCGCCCTGCATCGCGGGCTGCGGCAGCTCTGGGACGCGCTGCGCAACGCCGACCCGGCCCGGGAGCCGGCGCGGGAGCTGGAGCAGCTCGACCAGGCCTGCACCCTGGTGCTGGGCTTCGCCGCGGCGGTTGCGGGCCTCGCCGCGGAGAACATGGTGCGCGGCGGCGGGCGGCTCTTCCTCGATCTCGGCCGGCGGGTGGAGCGGGCGCAGAATGTGGTGGCGGAGCTGGCCCGCGCGCTGGACCAGCCCGGCGTTATCACCCAGCCGGCGCGGCTGGAACCCGGGCTGCGCCTGGCGCTGGAGCTGCGCGATTCCGTCATCACCTATCGCAGCCGCTATCTGACGGTGCTGCAGCCGGCCCCGGTGCTCGACCTCGTGCTGGCCGATGAGGGCAATCCGCGCGGCCTGGCCTTCCAGTTGCGCGCCGCGCGGGACACATTGGCGGATCTGGCGGGGGAGGCCGACTCCTCCCTGGTGACCCTGGCCGAGCAATTGCTGGAGGAGACGCGCGACATGGTGCGGGAGGTGGCAGCCGCGCCCGCCCAGGCGGAGGCCGCGATCCGGCTGCTGCCGCGGCTGAAGGCGATGGAAGGCGCGGTCGCGGCGCTGTCCGACCGCGTCAGCCGCCGCTATTTCGCCCTGCTGCCGGCGCCGCAATCCCTCGGCCATGGCAGCGCGCCCGGAAGGCTGCGCGGCGCGGCGTGAGGTACCGGGTCCGCCACAGCACCGCCTATGCTTACCGCCACACGGTGGATCTGGCGGCGCATCTGCTGCACCTGACGCCGCGGGCGCTGCCCTTCCAGCGCGTGGAGGAGGCGCGCATCACCGCCGCGCCCCATGCCTGCCGCCGGCGAGACGGGGTGGACCATTTCGGCAATCCCTGCACCTGGCTGTTCCTCGACGAGCCCCACGCCGCCTTCGAGGTGACGGCGGAGGCGGTGGTGGAGGTGCGCTTCCCCGAGCCGCCGTCCGCCGCCGCGACGCCGGACTGGGCGCTGGTGGCGGAAGCCGCCCGCCAGGGGCGTGGCCCCGGCGCCTGGGAGGCGGCGGAATTCCTCTTCGAGAGCCCGATGCTGCCCAACCTGCCGGAGGCCGCCGCTTGGGCCGCCCCCTGCTTTCCCGCCGGGCGGCCGGTGCTGGAAGGGCTGCTGGCGCTGAATGCCCGCTTCCGCCAGGAGTTCACCTTCCGCCCCGGCGTCACCAGCCTCGACACCCCGGTGGCCGAGGTGCTGGCGCGGCGGGAGGGCGTCTGCCAGGACTTCACCCATCTGATGATCTGCGCCCTGCGCGGCCTCGGCCTGCCGGCGCGCTACGTCTCCGGCTATCTCCGCACCCGCCCGCCGCCGGGGCAGCCCCGCCGCCTCGGCGCCGACCAGAGCCATGCCTGGGTCGGGTGCTGGCTGGGGCCGGCGCATGGCTGGGTGGACCTCGACCCCACCAACGACCTGGTGGTGCAGGAGGAGCATGTGGTGCTGGGCTGGGGCCGGGATTTCGGCGATGTCAGCCCCTTGCGCGGCGTGGTGCTGGGCGGCGGGGCGCACAGCCTCGCCATCGGCGTGGATCTGGAGCCGGCGGAACTGCCCGCTGCGGCGAAGTAGCCGCAACGGAACTCCCCAGCCGGGCCTGCGTCCTGCCAAGGCGCGAAAGGGCCCGGCCATGAGATTGTTCCGCTGCCAGCATTGCAGCCAAGTGCTGTATTTCGAGAATACGCGCTGCGAGCGCTGCGGCCATTGCCTGGGCTTCCTGCCGGAGGCGGCGACGCTTTCCGCGCTGGAACCGGCGGGCGAGGCCTGGACGCCCCTGGCCAGGCCGGGCCGGCCCCGGATGTTCTGCAGCAATGCGCAGTATGGCGCCTGCAACTGGCTGCTGCCGGAGGATGCGGCGGAGACGCTCTGCGCCGCCTGCCGCCACAACCGGGTGATCCCCGACCTGACGGTGCCGGAGAACCTGCCGCCCTGGCGCCGCATCCAGGACGCCGCGCATCGGCTGATCTACAGCTTCCAGCGCCTCGGGCTTCCCCTGGCCAACCGCATCGAGGACCCCTCGCACGGTCTCGCCTTCGATGTGCTGGCGGACCCGCCGGAGGGCAGCGCGCCCAAGGTGGTGACCGGACATGAGGAGGGGCTGATCACCATCGCCCTCGCCGAGGCCGACGATGCCGAGCGGGAGCGCCGCCGCACCGCCATGGGCGAGCCCTACCGCAGCCTGCTCGGCCATTTCCGCCATGAGTCTGGGCACCATTACTGGGACCTGCTGGTGCGCGATGGCGGCAAGCTGGAGGAATGCCGCGCCCTGTTCGGCGATGACAGCCAGGACTACGCCGCGGCGCTGCAGGCCCACTATGCCAATGGCGCGCCGCCGGATTGGCAGAACGCCTATGTCAGCGCCTATGCCACCGCCCATCCCTGGGAGGATTTCGCCGAGACCTGGGCGCATTACCTGCACATCGTGGACACGCTGGAGATGGCAAGCGCCTTCCGCCTCAGCGTGCAGCCGCGCGTGGCGCGGGGCGACGAGCTGGACACGCAGATCGACTTCAACCCCTACAAGGTGGCCGACATCGCAGCGATGATCGAGGCCTGGCTGCCGCTGACCTATGCGGTGAACAGCCTGAACCGCTGCATGGGCTCGCCGGATCTCTACCCCTTCGTGCTGTCGCCGCCGGCGATCGAGAAGCTGGGCTTCATCCACCGGCTGGTGCACGACAGGCGGTAATCACTGGACGTTCCGTCCGGACGCGCCAACGCGCGCTCGACACCGTCGAGCGACCTCTCGCTTGCGGCACCGTGGCCCCAGGCAATGGTGGCCTTCGACGCTGTCGAAGGCCCTGTCAGGGCCTTCGCCTTCGCGTGGATAACGGGGACCCAAGGCCCCGGCAGAACCTGCGCCGCCCGTTGCCCTTCCGCGGCTTTGCCGCGGAAGGCTGTGCGAGAGGTCGGGACTCCAGCGCCCCCGGGGCCCCCGCGAAGACGCGCAGCGGCTTCGTGGGGAATCAGGCGAAGCCAAGCTTCGCCGCGATCCCACCCTCCTGCGCCAGCTCGCCCAGTTTCTTCCAGGTGGCGTCCTCGATCTCGACACCCTCCGCCGCGCGCTGCTGCTCGGCGCGATACTCCACCTCGCCCGGATAGAGCACGCCCTTGCTGCCCTTGGCCGGCGGCGTCTCCTTCAGGTAGTGCGCGAACTCCGCCACCTCCTTGCGGAAGGTCAGCAGCGGCCGGAAGGCCTCCACCTTGATGGCAATCAGGAAGCAGCCGTCATTATGCCGCCCCGTCGGCTCCACGCCGAAGCCGAGCCCGGTCAGCAGCCCGCAGAAGATCTCGCCGAAGGCCGCCAGGGCGGTGCCCTTGTACCCCTCCCCCGGGCCGCCCAGCGGCAGCAGCGCGCCGCCCTTGATCTTCTTCGGGTCGGTGGTCAGGTCGCCCTCGCTGTCCACCACCCAGCCGCGCGGAATCTCCTGCCCGCGCGCCTCGGCCAGCTTGATCTTCCCCATGGCGACGGCGGAGGTGGCGAAATCCATGCAGAACGGGCCGTCGAGGTCGGAAGGCACCGCCATCGCCCAGGGGTTGGTGCCCAGCCGCGCCTCCCGCCCGCCGAAGGGCGCGACGCCCTTGGGGGAACGGCCGCTATCGGCCCAGGCCATGCCGATCATCCCCGCCTTCGCCGCCATCAGCGGGTAGCTGGCCAGCCGCCCGACATGGCCCTGGCGGAACACCGTGCAGGCGGCGATGTTGGTCTTCTCCGCCTTCTCGATGGTCAGCGCCATCGCCTTCTCGTTGATGACGTAGCCGAAGCCCCAATTGCCATCCACCACCGTGGTCGCCGGGGATTCCTGCACCACGGTGAAGGGCGCGCCGGGCACGATATGGCCGACCCGCACCCGCTCGATGTAGTTCGGCAGCATGATGACGCCGTGGCTGTCATGCCCGGCGAGGTTGGCATTCACCACATGCCGGGCGACAGTCGCCGCCTCCCCCTCCGGCACGCCATTCGCCATCAGCAGGGCGCGGCCGATCTCGCGCAGCTTCTCCGCCTGAACCTTCGGCATGATTCTCTCCCTACCCCTTGCGTTGCGCCGCGACGGCGGCGCGATACTCCAGAATCCGCTGCTTCAGCCCCGGCCGCGCCGCGGAGCGGACCAGCGCAGCGAGATCCGCATCGTCATCGGCGCCGCGCGTGCGGGCATGCAGCCCGGCCACCGTCTCCGGCGCCAGCCGTGAGGCCGCGGCGCCGATGCGCGCCAGCGCCGCCGGCAACGCCGCCTCCTCCAGCACCGCGGTGGCGAGGCCGGCCGCCAGCGCCGCCTCCGCGTCCAGGCTCTCGCCGCCCAGCAGCACCTCCCGCGCCCGCCCGGCGCCGATCCGTGCCGCCAGCCGCGCCGTGCCCAGCACCAGCCCGAAGGACGGGCCGGGAAAGGCGAAGCTCGCCCCCGCCATGGCGATGCGATGATCGCAGACGGCGAAGAGATCCGCCCCCGCGCCGAAACTGCGCCCCTGCCCCACCGCCACCGTCACCACCGGCGCGGCATGCAGGCGCTGCAGCAGCTGCTCGATCCGCACCACCCGCAGCAGCAGGTCGCCATCCGAAAGCTGGTCGAGGTCCGAGAGGTCGAAGCCGGTGCAGAAATGTCTGCCCGCCCCGCGCAGCACCAGGCAGCGCGCGCCATCCACCAGCGCCGCCGTCACCGCCGCGTCCAGCGCCGCCACCAGCTCCAACCCCAGCGCATTGCCCCGCTCCGGCCGTTCCAGCCACAGCGTCGCGACCCCCGCCGCGTCCTCGCACCGCACCAGGCTCATGGGCGTGGCTCCATCTCCGGCGCCTGCTGCATTGCAACATGGCCCGAGGCAGTTCCGCGCATCCCTCGCTCCTCCATCGCCGTCATCCTGCGGCGGGGCGCCTCCTCGCGGAACCCCCAATATCTAGTTTGCTCATCATTCGCCCGCATCCTAGTCTCACGCCATGCGGGACGGTTCCAGCCTCGCCCATACGCAATGGCAAATCGGCATCGCGATCGCGCAGATCGCCAGGCGCTGGCGCGCGCGGCTGGATGCGCGCATTGCGGAGCATGGGCTGACTGAGGCGCGCTGGCTCGCGCTGCTCACCCTGTCGCGCCTCGGCGACGGGCTGACCCAGAAGACGCTGGCCGCCGGCCTTGCCATCGAGGGCCCGACCCTGGTGCGCACGCTGGACTGGCTGCAGGCGGAAGGGCTGGTGGAGCGGCGCGAATCGGTGCTGGACCGCCGCGCCAACACCCTGCACCTGACGGAGAAGGCCCGGCCGCTGATCCAGCGCATCGAGGCGGTGGCCACCCAGGTGCGGGCGGAAATCCTCGGCGGCATCCCGGAAGCGGAATTGCGCGCCTGCCTTGCCGTGCTGGACAAGGTCGCCGCCGGCCTGGCCGCCCCGCCTCCCGAAGGGGGCTGACATGGATGTCGGGCCGGGCAGCGTCAAAAGCCTGGCGCCCGACGCCGCGGCGCGACGCATGCGGCGCCTCCGCCTGCTGGCGCTGATGGCGGCGCTGCTCGCCCTTCTCGCCGGCGCCGCCTGGTTCACCCACCGCCTCTTCACCCTCGTCGTCGTCGATGATGCGCGGGTGGCGGCGGACATGATCACCATCGCCTCCCGCGTCCCGGGCTGGGTGGCGGAGGTGCGCGTCATCGCCGGCGACACGCCGGGCAAGGGCAGCCTGCTGCTCCGCATCGACAGCCGCGAATCGGAGATCGCGCTGCGCGAGATCGAGGCGCGGCTGGCGACGCTCGCCGCCCGCCGGGCGGAGCTGGAGGCGCGGCTCTCCATGGTGGACCGGCAGACCGAGAGCGCCGCCGCCGGCACCCGCGCCAAGCTGGAGGTGGCCCGCGCCGCCCTGCCGGCCGCCATCGCCGAGCGCGTGCTGGCCGAGGCGGAGCATGAGCGCGCCCAGATGCTGGTCGCCAGCGGCAGCGGCACCCGCCAGCGCCAGGACCAGACGCGCAGCGGCCTCGACATGGCGCGGCAGAAGGTGCTGGCCGCCACCGCCGAGATCCTGAACGCCGAGGCGCAGATCGCCGCCAGCGAGGCGGCGCGGGAGGAGCTGGTGGTGCTCCGCCGCCAGCTCGAAGCCCTCGGCCCGCAGCAGCAGGAGCTGGAGGCGCAGCGCGACCGCGCCGCGCTCGACCTCGCCGATCGCCGCATCGTCATGCCCTTCGACGGCAGCATCGACCGCGTCTTCGTCGATCCCGGCGAATACGTCGCCGCCGGCCAGCGCCTGCTGATGCTGCACGACCCCGCCCGGGTGCGGGTGGAGGCGAATGTCAAGGAGACGGAGATCCGCTGGTTCCGCCCCGGCACCCATGTGCAGGTGACGGTGGACGCCCTGCCCGGCCAGCGCTTCGAGGGCGTGGTGGAGCGCGTGGCCGGCGCCGCCACCAGCGAATTCGCCCTGCTGCCCAGCCCCAACCCTTCCGGCAATTTCACCAAGATCACCCAGCGCCTGCCGGTGCGCGTGGCCCTGCAGCCGCCCCCCGCGCCCGGCCTGCTGCGTCCCGGCATGATGGTGCAGATCGAGGCCGCGGCGATTGAGTGAGCGGACGCTGGAAACCCTGGGACGACGCTTCGGCCCCTTCTATCGCTGGCTGGTGACGGCCACCGCCATCATCGGGACGCTGTCCACCATTCTCGCCTCCACCATCGTCAATGTCGCGCTGCCGGACATCATGGGCGCCTTCGGCATCGGCCAGGACCATGCGCAGCTTCTCTCCACCGGCTTCCTCGCCGCCGTCACCGGGACGATGCTGCTGAATGCCTGGTTCACCGAGAGCTTCGGCCACCGCGCCACCTATCTCGGCGCCGTCGCGCTGTTCCTCTCCGGCTCCGCCCTCTGCGGCTTCGCGCCGAACGAGGCGGTGCTGATCCTCGGCCGCATCCTGCAGGGCGCCTCGGCGGGGATGATGCAGCCGCTCGGCACCCAGATCATCTTTCAGGTCTTCCCGCCGGAGAAGCGCGGCTCCGCCATGGGGCTCGCCGCCGTCGGCATCGTGCTGGCGCCGGCCCTCGGCCCCACGCTCGGCGGCGTGCTGGTGGACCATTACGGCTGGCGCAGCGTCTTCGTCCTCTCCGTGCCCTCCGCCCTGCTCGGCAGCGGCCTCGCCATGGTCTTCATGCCGGACCGGGCGGAGTCCGGCCCGCGCCGCCGCTTCGATGCGCCGGGCTTCCTGCTGCTGATCCTGGCGCTGCTTGCCCTCTTCACCGGCCTCTCCACCGGACAGCGGGAGGGCTGGGGGTCGGAGCCGGTGGTCGGCGCCCTGGCCGCCGCCACCCTCGCCATCCTCGGCTTCCTGCTGTGGGAGCTGTGGACGCCGGTGCCGCTGCTGAACCCGCGCATCTTCGCCCATCGCGGCTTCGCCGGGGCCTTCGCGGTCGCCATCGTCTATGGCGCCTGCATCTTCGGCACCACCTACCTGCTGCCGCTCTTCGTCCAGACGGTGCAGGGCTACACGGCGACGCGGGCGGGGCTGGTCCTGATGCCGGCCGGGCTCATCATGCTGGTGGTCTTCCCGGTGGCGGGCAGGCTGGCGGACCGGCTGCCGCCCTGGCAGCCCGTGGCCTTCGGCCTGCTGCTCTTCGCCCTCTCCTCCTGGCTGCTGCGCGGGGTGCACACGGACACGCCCTTCTGGTCCATGGCGCTGATGGTCCTGGTCGGCCGGGTCGGCCTCGGCTTCACCATGCCGTCCATGAATGCCGGCGCGCTGCGGGCCCTGCCCCCGCGCTTCCTCGGCCAGGGGGCGGGGGGCATCAATTTCGCCCGGCAATTCGGCGGGGCGCTCGGCACCAACCTGCTCGCCATCACGCTGGAGCGGCATACCGAGCTGCACGCCCAGGCCCTGACACCCAGCCAGGATGGCAGCGGCGCCGGCACGCTGGAATTCCTCCGCCAGGCCCAGGCGCTGCTGCGGCAGGACGGGGTGCCGGAGACGGAAACCCTGGCCGGGGCTTATGAGCTGCTCTCCCGCGCCGTGGCGGCGCAGGCGAGCATGCTGGGCTTCCGGGACAGCTTCCTCTGGGTGGCGCTGGCCTGCCTGGCGGCGGTGCTGCCGGCGTTGGCGACGCGACGGAAGCAAACCGCCTAGGCATCGGGAGGGGCCTTGCCCCTCCCGAACCCACCCCACCAAAGGCCGAAGGGCCTTTGGAAACCATGAGTCAGAGGCGCCTACTCCGCCAGTTGGACGGCCGGGGCTGCCGGCTTCCGGGCCTGGGGGCGCCGCTCCAGCAGGCCGGCGATGCCGCGCGGCAGGAACAGCATGAACAGCACCAGCAGCACGCCATAGACCAGCGGGGCGCCGCCGGTGAACTCCGTGCCGAAGCCGAAGCGCAGCGCCTCCTCCAGCCCGATGGTGATGACGGCCCCGATGCTCGGCCCGAAGGGCGCATACATCCCGCCGGCAATGGCGCTGAAGACGATCTGCAGCGAGATGCCGAGCCCCGACAGCGATTCCGGGTTCAGATACATCCGGTACTGCGCCATCAGCGCCCCCGCCAGCGCCGCGAAGGCGACGGAGATGACGGTGATCTTCAGCTTCTCCCGCGTCACCTGGATGCCGACGGAGGCCGCGGCATCCTCGTCCTCGGCGATCGCCGCCAGCGCCTTCGAGGTCATCGAGCGGTCGAGCAGCCACCAGGCCAGCAGCGCCAGCCCCCAGGCTCCCAGCGCCACCCACCAGAACCCCGCCTTGTCGAACTGCATGGCGAGGAAGCCGCCGCCCGGCGGCGCCTGGTTCGGCGTCATGCCGAGCGAACCGCCGGTATGCTCGCGCAGCGCGGTGACGAGGATGCGGACGATCTCCCCCGCCGCCAGGGTGACCAGGGCGAAGTAATGCCCCACCACGCGCAGCCGGAAGCAGGGATAGCCCAGCAGCACCCCCAGCAGCACGGCAACGAGGACGCCGACCGGGATGCCGAGCCAGGGCGTGATCCCGAGCTCGTTCCACAGCAGGGCCATGGTGTAGGCGCTGGCGCCGAGGAAGGCGCCATGGCCGAAGGAGACGAGGCCGAATCGCCCCATCATCGCCCAGCCCGTGCCCATCACCGCCGTCAGCAGGGCGGTGATGAGAAGGTGCATGAAGTAGTCGGGCGGCGAGAGCAGCGGCACGCCGGCCAGCAGCACCAGGAGGAGGATCGGCAGCAGGGGAAGCTTCATCGGGCGAACAGCCCCCTCGGCCGGGCGAAGATGGTGAGGATGAAGAACAGGAAGGCGATGACGTAGGAATACTCGGTATTCCCCCAGAAGCCGCCGACCGAGATGATGAGCCCCATGAGGAAGGCGGCGAGGAAGCCGCCCAGCATGTTGCCCAACCCGCCCATGACGCAGATCATGAAGGTGATCGGCCCGAAGGAGAGGCCGACGAAGGGGTGGACGTCGAGCTGCACCACCAGCAAGCAGGCCGCCAACCCCGCCAGCGCGCCGCCCACCGCCGAGGCGATGAGGTAGATGCGCTGCGGATCGACGCCCATCAGCGGCATCACCTCCCTATCCCGCGCGATGGCGCGGATGGCGACGCCGACATAGGTGAATTTCAGGAAGGCCCAGAGCACCGCGGCGCCGAGCAGCGCGGCGCAGAAGGCCGCCAGCTTGGTGCCGCTGACGAAGACATCGCCCACCTCCATCGGCGGCATGTCCACGCCGAGGCTGCGGAAATCCGTCCGGAAGGCAAGCGTCGCCGCCCCCTGCAACACGAAGAGCACGCCGCCGGTGGCCAGCACCTGGTTGATCGGCGGCTGGTTCAGCAACGGCTTCACCACCAGCAGGTGCAGCAGCAGCCCCAGCAGCGAGACCAGCGGCAGGCAGACCGCGAAAGCCGCCCAGAGCGGCCAGCCCGCCTGGGTGTAGAGGAACCAGGCGGCATACATGCCGACCATCACCAGCTCCGCATAGCAGAGCCAGACCACGTCCACGACGCCGAAGACGAGGTTGAGGCCGAGCGCCGGCAGGGCGAAGACGCCGCCAAGCAGGATGCCGTTCACCAGCGCCTCAAGGAAGAAGGGATCGAGGAGATCCAATTCAGTGTCCTCCCAGGTAGGAGCGGCGGATGGCGGGGTCGGCGGCCAGTTCCGCGGCGCGGCCCTCCGCGGCGACGCGGCCGGTTTCCAGCACATAGGCGCGGTCCACCACCCGCAGCACCTGCGCCACGTTCTGCTCCACGATGAGGACGGTCAGGCCCTCCTCGCGGATGCGCTTCACCAGGGCGAAGACCTGCTGCACCACCAGCGGCGCCAGGCCGGCGGAGGGCTCGTCCAGCAGCAGGATCTTCGGGCCGGACATCAGGGCGCGGCCGATGGCGCACATCTGCTGCTCGCCGCCGCTCATCGTGCCGGCAAGCTGGTGGCGGCGTTGCTGCATGCGGGGGAAGAGGGAATAGACATGGTCCCGCCGCTGCTCGAAATGCGCGCGCGACGCCTTGGAGAAGGCGCCGACCTTCAGATTCTCCTCCACCGTCAGATGCGGGAAGAGCCGCCGGTTCTCCGGCACATGCGCGATGCCGAGCGCGGGCAGCGCATGCGCCGGCACCTGCAGCAGATCCTGCCCGCCGAACCGCAAGGTCCCGGCGCGCGGCCGCAGCAGGCCGGAGATGACGCGGAGCAGGGTGGTCTTGCCCGCGCCGTTCGGCCCGACCACGCCCACCGCCTCGCCCGGCTCCACCCGCAGCGAGACGCCGAACAGCGCCTGGAAATCGCCATAGCCGGCATGGATGTTGGAGAGTTCCAGCGTCGCGCCGGCGCTCTGCTTCATGGCGGCGCTCATGCGGCGCGCATCCTTCTGTTCGCGCTCATGCGGCGCGCGTCCTTCTGTTCGCGCTCATGCGGCGCGCGCCTCGGGCGGGCCGAGATAGACTTCCGCCACCTTCGCATCCTCCTGCGCCTCATAGGGCGTGCCCTGGAAGATCACCGCGCCATGGTCCAGCACCACCACGCGGTCCACGACGGAGAGCAGCACGCCCATGATGTGCTCCACCCAGACGATGGTGATGCCCCGCTCATCGCGGATGCGCTTCAGCATCTCCGCCGCCTGGCGCATCTCCCCGGCATCCAGCCCGCCGAGGGATTCATCCGCCAGCAGCAGCTTCGGCTGCGTCGCCAGCGCGCGGGCCAGCTCCAGCTTCTTCAGCCCGGCGGCGCCGAGGCCCTGGGTCGTCGTCTCCGGATCCTCGGGAAGCTGCGCCAGGCGCAGCGCCTCCCGCGCGCGGCGCAACGCCTCCTCCCGTGTGATATGGCCGCTGGCGCCGTAATGCGCGGCCAGCGCCGCATTCTCCAGCAGCGAGAGCCCGCGGAAGGGACGTGGGATCTGGAAGGTGCGGCCGATCCCCCGCCGGCAGGTGGCATCCGCCGTCAGCCCGGCAATCTCCTCCCCCGCCAGCTTCACGGACCCGGAGCTGGGCCGCAGCATGCCGGCGATGCAGTTGAAGGTGGTGGACTTGCCCGAGCCGTTCGGCCCGAGCAGCCCCAATATCTCCCCCTCGGCCACCGAGAAGGAGACGTTGTCCACCGCGGTGAAGCCGCCGAATCGCTTCGTCAGCCCCGCAACTTCCAGCAGCGCCATCGCCGCTCAACGCGCCGCATAGGCGTGGCCGGGCGGCAGCGGCAGCACCGGCGGCTGGCCGATGCTGCTGGGCCAGATCACCCGGGACCGGCCATTCTCGAACTGCATCACCACCGCGATGCTACGGGCATTCTGCCCTGCCATGGCGGAACCCGGCGGCTCGAATTTCACCCCATAGCCCTGGATCGTGCCGCCCATCGGGATGTCCACCTCCAGCGCCGCCTCCCGCAGCGCATCGGCCGTCATCCCTCCGGTCTTCCTCACCGCCGGCGCCAGCACGTTGTTGAGGAAGATCCACATGTTGTTGAAACCCATGGAGGCATGGGTCGGCAGGTCGCGCACCCGGTGCTTCTCGGAATATTTGGTGACGAAGGCCTGGGCCAGCTCGCCGACGCCGGGCTGCAGCTTGGACCAGTCCAGCATCTGCGCCGCCGCCGGATCCACATTGCACATGTGGTTCACGTCCTGGCCGAAGGTCTCCGTCAGCCGGTCGATCTGCGACCAGCCGGCGCCGTGGCCGATCAGCATCTTGAAGCGCAGCCCGCCGGATTTCGCCTGGCGCAGGAACAGCGTGATGTCCGGGTTGTAGCCGGCCTGCAGGACGATGTCGGCGCGTTCCCGCCGCAGCTTCGTCACCAGCGTCGAAAGGTCGGGCGCCGAGGCGGAATAGGCCTCCTTCAGCACCACCGGCATGTTGCGCTGCTTTGCATTCGCCTCGATGGCGGCGGCGACGCCGGTGCCGTAGGGCCCGTCCTCGTAGATGATGGCCAGCTTCACCTTGTCCGGCGCCATGCCGAGCTTCGCCTGGGCATTCTCATGGATCATGGCGACGGAGCCTTCGCCATACTGGTCGGAATGCACGGTGGGGCGGAAGACGTAGCGGAAATTCTTGTCCTTCAGCACCGCGGTGGCGATGGCGGAGGTGATCCACATGATCTTCTTCGCCTGCTCGAACCGGCCGGAGAGCGGGACGGCATGGGCGGAGGAATAGATGCCGGTGACGACCTCGACGCGCTCCTGCCCCAGCAGCCGCTCCATCTCGTTGATGGCGGTCTCGGTGCGGCTCTGGCTGTCGGCGGTGATGGGCTGCACCAGGCGGCCATCGACGCCGCCCCGCTCGTTGAACAGCTCGACGGCGGTTTCCATGCCCCAGAACAGGGGCTGGCTGCCGGCGCCGGCGAAGGGGCCGGAAAGGTCGGTCATCACCCCGACGCGCAGCGGGTCCCTTCCCTGCGCCCGGGGCTGCGCCGGCAGGCTGGCGGCGAGGCCGAGGCCGGCGCCGCCGGCCAGCAGGCCGCGGCGCGTTGTCCCAGTGGTGAGCATCCCTGTCATCCTCCGTTGGGTCGTGCCGGCCAGCCGGCGCGCAGGGGCGCACCGGGCGGGGCCGGCCAGCTCGACTGGAATGGGGCAGGGTTTGGCGGCGCGGCAGCGCCACCATCGGACCGTTCCCCCAGGCCAGTGCCGTCTCGTGCGGCGCTGTTGCCGAAAGGAAAGTCTGGCGGCGGGGTCCGCGTCAAGCACTTGCACGAATCCGCGCCCTCTCGACCGCCCCGGCTGCCGGCGCTTAACTGCCCGGGCCATGGCGGAAGGGGATGCGGCAATGGAAATGGCGCTGGACGGCCTGGTCGTCCTCGACCTGACGAGTTTCCTCTCCGGCCCCTATTGCGCCATGCTGCTGGGCGACATGGGCGCCGACGTCATCAAGGTGGAACGCCCGGATGGCGGCGACGACGCACGGCGGATGCCCCCCTTCGTGGATGGCCGCGGCGCGCCCTTCGCGGTGTGGAACCGCAACAAGCGCAGCATCGCGCTGGACCTGAAGCAGCCCGCTGATCTCGACACCGTGCGCCGCATCGCGCTGCGCGCCGATGTGCTGGTGGAGAATTTCCGCCCCGGCACGCTGGAACGGCTGGGCCTGGGCTGGGAGGCGCTGCACGCCGCCAATCCGCGGCTGATCTACGCCTCCATCTCCGGCTTCGGCCAGACCGGCCCCTGGGCCGGGCATGGCGGCCTCGACATGATGGCGCAGGGCATGTCCGGGCTGATCGCCGGCAATGGCCCGCCGGAGGGCGAGCCCTACCGCCTGCCCATCGCCATCACCGATGTGACGGCGGGCATGTACACCGCCATCGCCGTGCTCGGCGCGCTGCAGGCGCGGCACCGCACCGGGCGCGGCCAGCGCATCGACCAGTCCCTGCTGGAAGCCGGCCTCGCCCTCGGCGTCTATGAGGCGGCGCATGTCTTCGCCCTGGGCACGCGGCCGGAACGGCTGGGGCAGCTCCATCGCGGCTCCTCCCCCTACCGCGTCTTCCGCACGCGGGATGGCTGGATCACCCTCGGCGCCTCCAAGGACAAATTCTGGCGCGCCCTTTGCGGCATCATCGGTGCGCCGGGCCTGCTGGAGGATCCGCGCTTCACCACCAATGCGCTCCGCGTGCAGCACAATGCGGAGCTGATCCCGTTGATCCAGGCGAAGCTGGCGGAGCAGGACAGCGCCCATTGGCTCGGCCAGTTCGAGGCAGCCGGCATCCCCTCCGAGGAGGTGCTGAGCTATGACGAGGCGCTGGCCCATCCGCAGGTGCAGGCGCGCGGCGTGGTGGTGGAGTATGAGGACCCGAAGCTCGGCCCCCAGCGTGCCCTGGCGCCGCCGGTCCGGCTCAGCGAGACGCCTGCGCGCATCCGCCGCCGCGCCCCCGACCTCGACGAGCATGGCGCGGAGATCCGCGCCTGGCTCGACCAGGGCTGACGCCCCGCCCCTCACCCGACAGGAACACCGCATGGCCACCGAGCATCCCGGCGCCGACAGCTTCGACTACGTGATCGTCGGCTCCGGCGCCGCCGGCTCCGTCCTCGCCAACCGGCTGACGGAGGATGGCACCGCCACCGTCTGCGTGCTGGAAGCCGGGCCGCCCGACCGCAACCCCTGGATCCACATCCCTGCCGGCTTCATCAAGACGCTAGTGGACCCCGGCGTCACCTGGCAGTTCAAGACCGAGCCGCTGGAGATGACCGGCGGCCGCCGGATCAGCACCGTGCAGGGCCGGACGCTGGGCGGCTCCTCCTCCGTCAACGGCATGATCTACAACCGCGGCCAGCCCGCCGACCTCGACAACTGGGCGCAGCGCGGCAATCGCGGCTGGGGCTATGAGGATTGCCTGCCCTATTACCGCCGCAGCGAGAACCGGATGGGGATCTGCGACGAGGCGAAGCGCGGCCGGGAGGAGGATGGCATCCCGGTCACCGACAATGACTGGATCAACCAGGTCTCGGAGGCCTTCATCGCCGGCTGCATGGGCCTCGGCATCCCCCGCAACCCGGACTACAACAGTGGCGACCAGGCCGGCGTCGGCTATTTCCAGCGGGCCATCCGGCGCGGCATGCGCGTCTCCGCCGCTCGCGCCTTCCTGCACCCGGCGATGCGCCGCCCGAACCTCGAGGTCCGCACCGATGCGCGGGCCAGCGCCATCCTGCTGGAAGGCAAGCGGGCGGTGGGCGTGCAGTACCTCCATGCCCGCGGCGCCGCGCCGAAGACGGTGCTGGCGCGGCGGGAGGTGATCCTCTCCGCCGGCACGGTGAACACCGCGCGGCTGCTCCAGGTCTCCGGCATCGGCCCGGCCGATCTGCTTGGCCGCCTCGGCGTGCCGGTGCGGCACGAGCTGCGCGGGGTCGGCGCCAATTTCCGCGACCACTACGCCTCTCGCTTCGTCATGCGGGCGAAGCCGGGGGTCGTCACCCTGAACCAGCTCGCCCGCGGCGTGCGCCTGGCGCAGGAGGTGTGGCGCTGGAGCCGCGGGAAGCCCAGCATCCTCGCCACCTCCCCCTCCCACGTCCATGTCTTCTGGAAGAGCTTCGAGGGGCTGGACATGCCCGACCTGCAATGCGTCTTCACCCCGGGCTCCTATGCCGAGGGCAAGGTCTACGTGCTGGACGACTACCCGGGCGTCACCGCCGGCGCTTGGCAGCACCGGCCGGAAAGCCATGGCTGGGTCCGCGCCCGCAGCACCGACGTGTTCGAGGACCCGGAGATCAACCCCAACTACCTCTCGGACCCGATGGACCGGCAGGTGCATCTCGGCGGCATGCGGCTGCTGCGCCGCATGCTGAACACGCCGGAGCTGGCACCCTATCTGGAGACGGAGACGCTGCCCGGCCCGCAGGTGCAGAGCGACGACGAGCTGCTCGACTTCGCGCGGAGGAACGGCAGCACCACCTATCACCTGATCGGCACCGCCCGCATGGGCCCGGCCAGCGACCCGAGCGCGGTGGTGGATGACCGGCTGCGGGTGCATGGGCTGCAGGGGCTGCGAGTGGTGGATGCCTCCATCATGCCCAGCATGCCCTCCGCCAACACCTACGCCACCACGCTGATGATCGCGGAGAAGGCCGCCGACTTCATCCGCGGCCGTCAGGCGATGCCGGCGGAGGCCGCCTGAGCTGCCCGCCTCGCCCATAGGGCGAGGCAAGTCACAATCCTCTCCATCATGTGCGGTCCTGGCGTACCGCCTCGCAACGACGTGCGCAGGAAACGAGCCGCTGCCGCTCGCGCCTTTGGCGCAGCAGTAGATAGAATACTTTCTGCCGGATCTGTTCCCCCCGCGTCTCATCGACGGCCACGACAGGATGCCCTTGATGCTCGAACCCATTCCCGGTGCCGACAGCTTCGATTACGTGATCGTCGGCGCCGGTGCAGCCGGCTGCGTCCTTGCCAATCGCCTCACGGCGGATGGCAGGACGACGGTTTGCGTGCTGGAAGCCGGCCCGCCCGACCGTAGCCCCTGGATCCACATCCCCGCCGGTTTCATCAAGACCCGCACGGACCGCAGTATCACCTGGCAGTTTCATACCGAGCCGACGGAGATGACTGCCGGGCGCCGCATCCACACGGTCCAGGGCCGCACCCTCGGCGGTTCCTCCTCCATCAACGGCATGATCTACAATCGCGGCCAGCCCGCCGACCTGGACAATTGGGCGCAGCGCGGCAACCGCGGGTGGAGCTATGCGGATTGCCTGCCCTATTACCGCCGCAGCGAGAGGCGCATCGGCGCCGGCGACGATACGCGGCGCGGCCGCGACGGCGACTTCGCCGTCACCGACAATGACTGGATCCACCCGCTGTCGGAGGCCTTCATCGAGGGCTGCGTCGGCCTCGGCATTCCGCGCAATCCCGATTACAACAGCGGCGACCAGGCCGGCGTCGGCTACTACCAGCGCGCCATCCGCAACGGCATCCGCGTCTCCGCCGCCCGCGCCTTCCTGCACCCCGCCATGTCCCGCCGCAACCTGGAGGTGCGGACGGAGGCGCGGGCCAGCGCCATCCTCTTCGAAGGCCGCCGCGCCATCGGCGTCCAGTACCTCCACGCCCCCGGCGCCCCACCGCGCCGCGTGATGGCGCGGCGGGAGGTGATCGTCTCCGCCGGCACGGTGAACACCGCGCGGCTGCTCCAGGTCTCCGGCATCGGT
>NZ_JAMZIK010000100.1 GCF_024178315.1 Siccirubricoccus soli
CCGAGGCGCTGCTGGCCCGGCTGCCGATGGAGGCGGCGCTTGCCGCCATCGCCGCCCGCGCCGCGGCGGATCCCTTCGCCGCCGGCTGGCCGCTCGCCGCCGCCAAGCTGCACAGCCTCGCCGGCCAGCCCGCCGCGGCGCTGGCGGAATTGCAGACCGCCGAGCTGCTGGCGCCGGACCAGCCGGAGATCCTCGGCCTGCTCGGCGGCGCCCTGGCGGAGGCGGGGCGGCGGCAGGAGGCGGAGCCGATGCTGCGCGCCGCCATCGCCGCCCGGCCGAGCGATGCCGAGCTGCGCAACCGCCTGGCGACGCTCTACTGGCGGGACGGCAAGAGCGCCCGCATGCTTGCGGTGCTGGAGGAGGCGATCGCCGAATTCGGCCCGCAGCCGACGCTGATGATGAACCGCGCCCTGGCCCTCAACGCCGTCGGGCGGCAGGAGGAGGCGCTCGCCTCCGCCGATGCGGCGGTGCCGGAGGGCGGGGTGGCGGCGCTGGTGAACCGCATCGCGGTGCTGCCCTATCATCCGCGTCAGGGCCATGCGGCGGCGCTGCTGGAGGCCGGCCGGGCGATCGCCGGCAAGCTCGGCCCGCCGGCGCCGCGCCCGGCGCGCGACCTCGATCCCGGGCGGCGGCTCCGCATCGGGCTGCTCTCCGGCGGCTTCGGCCGGCATCCGGTGGGCTGGCTGACCATCGGCGGGCTGGAGGCCCTGCCGGCGGAGGAATTCGCCCTCTACGGCTATGCGCTGAAGCCGCGGGAGGACATGCTGACGGCCCGCTTCCGCGCCTGCTGCGCCGGCTGGCGGGAGGTGCCGCATGCCGGCGATGCCGAGATCGCCGCCGCCATCGCGGCGGATGCCATCGACATCCTGATCGACCTCGGCGGCTATGGCGAAAGCGGCCGGATCTTCGTCCTCAACCACCGCCCGGCGCCGGTGCAGGTGAAATGGGTGGGGGCGCAATTCTCCACCACCGGCCTGCCCTGCATCGACTGGATGCTGACCGACCGCTGGGAGACGCCGGAGGGTTTCGAGCATCTCTATTCGGAGCGGCTGCTGCGCCTGCCGGATGGCTATGTCTGCTACACCCCGCCCCCCTATGCGCCGCCCGTCGCGCCCCTGCCGGCGGCGGGCGGGCGGGGCGTGACCTTCGGCTGCTTCAACAACCTGGCCAAGGTGACGCCTTCGGTGCTGGGCTGCTGGGCCCGCATCCTCCAGGCCCTGCCGGAGGCGCGGCTGGAACTGCGCACCCATGTGCTGGGCGATGCCGCGGCGCGGGAGGCGCTGTTCGCCCGCATGGCGGCGGCCGGGCTGCCCCTGGAGCGCGTGCGGGTGGAGGGTGGGGTGCCACATCGCGAGTTGCTGGCGGCCTATGGCGGCATCGACATCGCGCTCGATCCCTTCCCCTATACCGGCGGCCTGACGGCCTGCGAGGCGCTGTGGATGGGCGTGCCGGTGCTGACCCTGGTGGGGGACAGCTTCGCCGGGCGGCACGCTTTCAGCCATCTCTCCAATGTCGGCCTGGCCGATTGGGCTGCCTTCTCCGAGGCGACCTATGTCGCCCAGGCGGTGGCCAGGGCGCGTGACCTGCCCTCCCTGGCCGCGCTGCGGGTCGGGTTGCGGGAGAGGATGGCGGCCTCGCCCCTGGCGGATGCCCCGCGCTTCGGCCGCAGCCTCGCCGGCGCGCTGCGCCGCGCCTGGGTGGAGCATTGCGCCACGGCCCGGGCCTGACGCGGGGCGCCGCCCCGGCTCTGGATACGGCGCCCTGGGTCGGGACGGCCGATCTCCCGCGCTCGTTCCCATCGCCGAAGGGGCCGTTACCGGCCGAGCGCAAAGCTCTGCCTCGCCTGGCGCCCCGCCGCCGGGCGCGGTCGCGGAAGAGGCCGGTTGGTCCAGGCCAGGGGTTTCGATCGCTGGCGCGCGGGGCCCTTCGGCCGCAAGACACGATCTTCTCGATTGCCCGGCGCCGCGCTGCCGGGCCCAGCGGACCGGCAATCGGCCCTTGGCCTCGTAGCAAGCCCCGGATCGCTGGCGCTCGGAGCCCTTCAGATGCCTTGCGCAACCATCCGGCTTGCCTGGCGTTGCGTTGTTAGCAGTTGGACGCAAACGCTTTTCCTGGTGTTTGACCGGGCATTGCGTTTGGCTTGGTGCCCGCCGGCCAGCCGCGCGCTCCGCGCCGCCGGGACCAGGCCTGGGGAGCCCTGCTGGAATCGTTTCCTCAACTTTCCGCCTTCCATCCCACCGTGATGCAACGCGCGGCCGGGCGCGGCCTTCTCCCTGCGACGGGGTGGGAGGGCCGCAGTGGCAGGCAGCACTTGGTTCGGAATGCGCATCGAGGGGCGGGACGGGGAGCGGACCCTGCCGCAGCGCCCCTGCCTGCCCGCCTGTCGCGGCTGTGGCACCCCGATCCGTGACGGCCTGCTCGATCTCGGCCTGCAACCGCTGAGCGTGGAGCCGGTGCCCGTCGGCGCGGCCGCCGCGCCGCTGGTGGCCATCGGGCTGGAACTGCTCCACTGCGAGGCCTGCGGCCTGCTGCAGCCGGCGCATCGCGCCGCCCGGTCGGCCGCCCCCGTCCCGGTGACGGAGCGCTGCCTCGCCACGCTGATCGGCCGGCTCCGGCTGCGTCCCGGCCTGCCCGTCACCGTGCTGGCCGAGGCGGCCCCGGCCTGGCTGCCCATGCTGCGCCGCTTCGGCTTCGATCCCGGTTTGGCCCCGCCCGGCGCGGCCGCGGCCCGGGCTTGGCAGGAGGAGCAGCCACCCCCCGTCCTGCTGCTGGCCGGGGATGCCTTCGGCCGCCTTGCCGACAGCCCGGAGAGTCTGGAGACGCTCCGCGAGCTGCTCGCCCCGGGTGGCATCGCCGTGCTGGAGATCCCCGACCTGCTGGCTCTGCTGGAGGGGGTGCGCTTCGACCTGCTTGACCCGGGGCAGGAGGCCTGGCCCTCCTTGCTCGGCGCCGAATTGCTGCTCTATCGCCATGGCCTCACCGTCTTCGGCCTGCAGCGGGGGGCGGGGATGCTGCGCCTGCTGGTCTGCCACCGCGAGGATCGCGGCAAGCCGGAGGGGCCGGAGCTGGCGGCGCGGCGGGCGGCGGAGCGGGAGGCCGGGATCGAGTCCGGCCTCGCTTATCTTCGCTTCGCCGAGGCGGCGCGGGAGGCGCGGGTGGCGCTGTTCGAGATGCTGGCGGCGGCGCGGCGGGACGGGCGGCTGGCGCTCGGCCTTGGCGGCGGGCCCCAGGCGGTGCGGCTGCTGGCGGCCAGCGGCATCGGGCCGGACCTGCTGCCGGCCGTGCTGCAGCCGGGGCTGAGCCGGCCGGATCTCGTGCTACCCGGCAGCCGGGTGCCGCTGCTGCCGCTGGAGGCGGCGGCGGAGGCCGAGCCCGACCTGGTGGTGGTGCTGGATGGGCGCAGCGCTGCCGAGGCACGGCAGGCCCTCGGTCCCGCCGGCCAGGGCGTCCGGCTGGCCCTGCCGCTGCCCCAGCTCCGCGTCCTGCCCCTGGCCCGCTGACACCTGCGGCGGGCCCGCTCCGGCCTGGCGCATGGCAAGGCGGCCGCGCCGGGCAAGGCCAAGCCGGCGCTCGGCCCCGGCTGCCGGCACCGGCGTGCAAGGTGGCAAGGCGGTCGCGGGCCGGACAGGACCGTCCGATCCTCCGCACCGGCTCTGCATGCAGCACTGGTGGGCCGCGCCGCACGCCGGCTGACTGGCAGCCCAGCCGCTTGCCCGCCGGCTCAAGGTCGCGACATCGCCGGGCCGTCCAGGCCTTGGCATTTCCCGGCCCGACCCGATCTCCCGGGAAAGCGGCGCCGCCCGCCCTCACTTCGACAGGCCGGCGGCCGGGAGCGGCAACCCTTGGCTCCGGCCGGCTTTGCACTCGCCAAACAGAACGGAAGGATGTGGCCAGGATGCAATGGAACGTCCCCGCCGGGGCCGCCCCCGGCTCGTCCCTGGCCGTGCGCTACGCCGCGGTCCGCGCCCGCACCGAGGCCCTGGCGGCGCCGCTCTCGCCCGAGGACCAGTGCATCCAGTCCATGCCGGATGCCAGCCCGGCGAAATGGCACCGGGCGCACACCACCTGGTTCTTCGAGACCTTCCTGCTGCTGCCGCATCTGCCGGGCTACCGGCGGCTGAACGAGGATTACGCCTTCCTCTTCAACTCCTATTACGAGGCGGCCGGCCCCCGCCATGCCCGGCCGAAGCGCGGCATGCTGACCCGGCCCTCCGCCGCCGAGGTGGGCGAGTACCGCGCCCATGTCGATGCCGCCATGGCGCAGCTGCTGGCGGACCCGCCGGCCGAGGCGCTGCCCCTGGTCGAGCTCGGCCTGCAGCATGAGGAGCAGCACCAGGAGCTGCTGCTGACCGACATCCTGCACGCCCTGTCCCAGAACCCGCTGCGCCCGGCCTATGACCCGGATTGGCGGGAGCCCGCCTCGCCCGCTGGCCCGGCCCGCTACCTCGTCGGCGCCGAGGGGCTGGCGGAGATCGGGCATGCCAGCCCCGGCTTCGCCTTCGACAACGAGACGCCGCGCCACCGCACCTGGCTGGAGGGCTACCGCATCGCCGACCGGCTGGTGACCAATGGCGAATGGCTCGCCTTCATGGCCGATGGCGGCTACCGCACCCCGACCCTCTGGATGAGCGCCGGCTGGGCGACCGCCTGCGCCGAGGGCTGGGAGGCGCCGCTTTACTGGGAGCGGCGCGGCGAGGAATGGCGGCAATTCACCCTGGGCGGGCTGCGGCCGGTGGATCCTGCCCTGCCGGTCCGGCACATCTCCTGGTACGAGGCCGAGGCCTTCGCCCGCTGGGCCGGCAGGCGGCTGCCGACCGAGGCGGAATGGGAAGCGGCCGCCACGCTGCCCGGCTTCGCCGCCGCCACCGGCACCGGCTGGCAATGGACCGGCAGCGCCTATCGCCCCTATCCCGGCTTCCGCCCCTGGGCGGGCGCGGTCGGCGAGTACAACGGCAAGTTCATGGTCCAGCAGATGGTGCTGCGCGGTGGCTCGCTGGCCACCCCGCCCGGCCATGCGCGGCTGCCCTACCGCAATTTCTTCCCGCCGGAATCGCGCTGGCAGTTCAGCACCCTGCGGCTGGCGGAGGACCTGGCATGAGCACCGCCCTGGCCCGCGACGCCGCCGCCGCACAGCGCGCAGCCCTGCTGGCCGATGCCCTGGCCGGCCTTTCCGCCGCGCCGAAGACGCTGCCCTGCAAATGGCTCTATGATTCGGAGGGCGCACGCCTCTTCGAGGCCATCACCCGCCTGCCGGAATACTACCCGACCCGGACCGAGATGCGGATCCTGGCCGAGAGCGGCGCCGCGATGGCCCGCGCCATCGGCCCCGGAGCGGCGGTGGTGGAATTCGGCCCGGGCGACGGGGTGAAGGGGGTGCAGCTCCTCCGCGCCCTGGACCGGCCAGCGGCCTACCTGCCGGTGGACATCGCGCCGGAATGGCTGGAGGCGGCCGCCGCCCGGGTCGCCGCCGCCTTCCCGGGCCTGCCGGTCCGGCCGGTGGTCGCGGATTTCACCGAAGCCTTCGCCCTGGCCGGCCGCGCCGAGGGCAGTGCCACCCATCTCGGCTTCTTCCCCGGCTCCACCATCGGCAATTTCACGCCGGGGGAGGCGGTGGCCTTCCTCGCCCGTGCCCGGCGCAGCCTGGGCACCGGGGCGAAGCTGCTGCTGGGGGCCGATCTGGTGAAGGGCAGGGCGGTGCTGGAGGCCGCCTATGACGACGCCGCGGGCATCACCGCCGCCTTCAACCTGAACCTGCTGGCGCGGCTGAACCGGGAGGCCGGGGCGGATTTCGCCCTGGACGGCTTCCGCCACCGCGCGGTGTGGAACGCGGCGCGGGAGCGGGTGGAGATGCACCTCGTCTCCCAGCGGGCGCAGAGCGTGCGGCTGGGCGGCCGCGTCTTCCGCTTCGCCGCCGGGGAGACCATCCACACCGAGAACAGCCACAAATACCGGCCGGAGCGGCTGCGGGAGCTGGCGGCCGCCGGCGGCTGGCGGGAGGAGGCGATGTGGACCGATGCGGAAGGCCTGTTCTCCGTCTGGCTGCTGGCGGCCTGAGCGCGGGGGCATCCCGATCCGGCCGCCCTCCGCTATAGGAACGCCATGTCCCTGATGCAGATCGCCAGCCATCGCGGCGGCGCCTTCCTCTGGCCGGAGAACAGCCTGCTGGCCTTCCGCCAGGCCCTCGCCCTGCCGGCCGAGCAGCTCGAGCTCGACGTGCATCTCTCGGCCGATGGCGTGCCGGTGGTGCATCACGACGCCCGGCTGGACCGCACCACGGACGGCCATGGCCCGCTGCGGGCGCTGGACCGCGCGGCGCTCAGCCAGGTGCGGGTGAAGGGCACGGGGGGCGAGAGCCTGCCGAGCCTGGAGGAGGCGGTGGCGCTGGTGCGCGATGCCGGCCGGGTGCTGCGGTTGGAGATCAAGGCGGATGCCGAGGGCCGGCCCTATCCCGGGGTGGTGCCGGCCTGCCTGGCGGTGCTGGACGCGGCGGCGATGCGCCCGCGCACGGTGCTGATGAGCTTCCAGCCGCTCACCGTGGCGGAAGCCGCCGCCGCGGGCGGCTTCGCCAGCCTGGTCCTGCTGCTCGAGGCCCGTCCCTGGCGCGGCATGGGCGCGGCCGGTGCCATCGCCCTGGCGCGCGATTGCGGCGCCACCGAGATCGGCCTGCCGCTCGGCGAGCTGGACGGCGTGGCGATGAAGCAGTTCCGCGCGGCGGGTCTCGGCGTCGGCGCCTGGGCGGCGAATGACCGGGAGACGATCTGCGCCGCCTTCGCGCTCGGCCTGGATGTCATCGCCACGGATGATCCGGTTCTGGCGCTGCGGCTGCGGGAGGAACTGTCCGCAACGGCGGGGTAGAGCCGGGGGCGCTGCCCCTTGGCGGCAGTGCCGCCAACCCCCGTCCGAGTTTGCCGGTACGGCCCGCCGCCTCAGCCCGGGGTCCTCCCCCCGGCGGGGATCGAACGCATCCGCTCGATGGGGGCGGAGCCCCCTGCGGAGATGTCAGGGGCCCTTTGCCCGAGGCCCGCGCCTGACACGCCGCTCAGCGCCAGCTCCAGATGCTGCGCCACGATCTCTTCCGGGCCCAGCCTGCCCCCCGGCCGGTACCAGGTGCATACCCCCGTCAGCATCGCCAGCAGCGCATAGGCGGCGATGCGCGCATCCGCCACTTGCAACTCCCCCGCCCGTGCCCCGGCTTCCAGCAGCCCGATCAGCCGGTCCTCATATTCCCGTCGCATGGCGAGGATGGGTTCGGCATTGGCCGGCTCCAGCGCCCGCAACTCGAAATTGGCGATATAGACCTCCTGCTTCCGCTCCAGGTGGTAGAGCACGTGCTGGGCGAGGAAGGCGCGGAGCTGCGCCATGGGCTCGTCCGGCGCCGCCGCCAGCGCCGCCTCCATGGCCGAGAGCAGGTCCTGCATGTGCTCCCGCATCAACTCGAAGAGCAGGCCCTGCTTGGTCTCGATATGGTTGTAGAGGGAGCCGGGCTGGATGCCGACCTCGGCCGCCAGCTCCCGCAGATTCATGGCGGCGAAGCCCTGGCGGTGGATCAGCCGGATGGCGGCCCGGCGGATGGCTTCCGCCGTGCGCCCGCCATTCGATCCGGTGATCCTTGCCATGGCCGGTGGTTGCTCCCTCACGTCAAACTGGCCGCGCTTGATGCTTGCGGTCAACCGGAAAACAAACGTATGTTCGTTTAGCCGCGACGGCCGGAAAGGCCGCGCGGAAGGGGAGGGAAGGTGCAGCTCCAAGCGCCGCGTTCCGGCAATCCGCGCCATGGCTGAGGCGGCGCCGATCCTCGAGGCCCCGATCCTTGAGGCAAGGGGCGTTTCCCTCCGCTTCGGCGGCGTGCGGGCGCTGACGGAGGTCTCCTTCGCCATCCGACAGGGCGAGGTCTTCTCCATCATCGGCCCGAACGGCGCCGGCAAGACCTCCATGGTCAATTGCATCTCCGGCCGCTACCGCCCGACCGAGGGCGGCATCTGGTTCGGCGGCCAGGAGATCACCCGCGTGCCGGTGCGCCGGCGCGCCGCGCTCGGCATCGGCCGCACCTTCCAGAACCTGGCGCTGTTCGGCCATATGAGCGTGCTCGACAACATCATGGTCGGCCGCCACCATTTGCTGCGGCGCGGCTTCCTGCCTGGCATGCTCTACTGGCTGGGCGGCGCGCAGCGCGAGGAGATCGCGCATCGCCGCGAGGTCGAGGAGATCATCGACTTCCTCGAGATCCAGCATGTGCGGAAGGCCCCGGCGGGGACGCTGAGCTACGGGCTGCGCAAGCGGGTGGAGCTGGCGCGCGCCGTGGCGCTGAAGCCGAAGCTGATCCTGCTGGATGAGCCGATGGCCGGCATGAATCTGGAAGAGAAGGAGGACATGGCCCGCTTCATCCTCGACCTGAACGAGGAATGGGGCATGACCGTGCTGATGATCGAGCATGACATGGGCGTGGTGATGGACATCTCCCACCGCGTCATGGTGCTGGATTTCGGCCGCAGGATCGCCGAGGGCGCGCCGGAGGCGGTGCTGGCGGACCCGCATGTGAAGCGCGCCTATCTCGGCGAGGCCGACGAGGCGGTGCGCGACCTGGACGAGCCGGTGACGGCATGACCCGGTCCGATGGTCGGAGCGCCGAAAGGCGCGGAGAGCTGAATCGGACCGGCAAGGCCAGTCCGCCCGATGGTTGGCGCGCCGAAGGGCGCGGCGAGCTGAATCGGGCCGGCAATGCCAGTCCGCCCGATGGTTGGCGCGCCGAAGGGCGCGGAGAGCTGAATCGGGCCGGCAATGCCAGTCCGCCCGATGGTTGGCGCGCCGAAGGGCGCGGAGAGCTGAATCGGGCCGGCAATGCCAGTCCGCCCGATGGTCGGAGTGCCGACGGGCGCGGAGAGCTGAATCGGACCGGCAGCGCTATGCCAGATACCTTGCCGAAGCTGCTGGTGCGGAATGCGCGGGGGCATGGCGGGGAGGTCGCCTATCGGGAGAAGGAATACGGCATCTGGCGCAGCCTCACCTGGGCGGAAGCGGAGACACGGACGCGGGCCATCGCGCTCGGGCTGCGCAGCCTCGGCCTCGGTGCCGGCGATGTGGTGGGGCTGATCGGCGACAACCGCCCGGACTGGGTGATGGGCGAGATTGCCGCCCATGCCATCGGTGCCCGCAGCCTCGGCATCTACCGCGACGCGCTGGAAGACGAGGTGGCCTATCTCCTCGGCTTCAGCGGCGCGAAGGCGGTGATCGCCGAGGATGAGGAACAGGTGGACAAGCTGCTCGGCCTCGGCGAGCGCGCGCCCTCCCTGAGCCACATCATCTATTGCGACCCGCGCGGCATGCGGAAATACGCCGATCCCCGCCTGCTGCCGCTCAGCGAGCTGCTGGCGTGCGGCGAGGCGGCGCATGCGGCGGAGCCTGGCGCCTGGGAGACCATGGTGGCGGCGACGCAGGGAGAGGAGGTGGCGATCCTCTGCACCACCTCCGGCACCACGGCGCGGCCGAAGCTCGCCATGCTGACCGGCGGCGCGCTGATCCGGCATTGCGAGGCCTATCTGCGGGCCGACCCCAAGAGTTCGGCGGATGAATACGTCTCCGTCCTGCCGCTGCCCTGGATCATGGAGCAGATCTACGTCCTTGGCTGGGGCCTCATCGCCCGGATGAAGGTGAGCTTCGTCGAGGAGCCGGAGACGATGATGGCCGATTTCCGCGAGATCGGCCCGAGCTTCGTGCTGTTTGCCCCACGAGTGTGGGAGGCGATCGCCGCCGAGGTGCGCGCCAAGGTGATGGATGCCAGCCCGCTGAAGCGCCGCCTCTACGATCTCGGCATGGAATGGGGGCTGGCGGCGCTGGCGAAGGGCCGGCGTTCCGCCCGCGCCGATGCGCTGCTGTTCCGCGCCCTGCGCGACCGGCTGGGCTTCACCAACCTCCGCTCAGCGGCCACCGGCGGGGCGGCGCTGGGGCCAGACACCTTCCGCTTCTTCCAGGCCATGGGCGTGCCGCTGCGGCAGATCTACGGCCAGACCGAGACGCTCGGCGCCTATACCGTCCACCGCCCGGACGATGTGGACCAGGACACGGTCGGCATCGCCTTCACCGACGAGATCGAGACCCGCATCGACAACCCGGACCAGAACGGCCTCGGTGAGATCGTCACCCGCCATCCCAACATGTTCAGCGGCTATTTCGGGCTGGAGGACAGCGCCGATCTGCGCGACGGCTGGCTGCACACCGGCGATGCCGGCTATGTCGACGCGCGTGGCCATCTGGTGGTGATCGACCGCATCAAGGACATCGCCACCACCAGCACCGGCGATCGCTTCAGCCCGCAATACATCGAGAACAAGCTGAAATTCTCACCTTACGTGGCGGAGGCCGTGGTGCTGGGCGATGGCCGGTCGCACTTGGCCGCCATGATCTGCATCCGCTTCCCCATCGTCAGCAAATGGGCGGAGCGCAACCGCATCGCCTTCACCACCTATACGGATCTCTCGGCCCGGGAGCAGGTGCTGGAACTGCTGCGGGCGGAGGTGGAGAAGGTGAACGCCGCCCTGCCGCCGGCCCAGCGCATCCGCGACTTCCTGCTGCTCTACAAGGAGCTGGATGCGGATGACGAGGAGCTGACCCGCACCCGCAAGATCCGCCGCGGCGTCATCAACGCCAAATACGGCGACATCATCGAGGCGGTCTACCGCGGCGAGTCTGCCATTCCGGTGGACACCACCATCGCCTTCCAGGATGGCACGAAGCAGCGCATCCGGACCACGCTGAAGGTGGTCTCCCTGCGCGACCCCATGGCCATGGCGGCGTCGCGCGCCCCTGCGCGCGCGGAAGTGGAGTAGCGGGAATGGACAGTGCGCTTCTGCTGCAGCTCACGCTCAACGGGTTGATCGTCGGCGCCCTCTACGGCGTGGTCGCGATGAGCTTCGTGCTGATCTACAAGGCCAGCCAGGTGGTGAATTTCGCGCAAGGGGAGTTCCTGCTGGTCGGCGCCTGGGTCTGCTGGTGGCTGCTGACGGATTGGCAGCTTCCCTTCTGGCTCGGCTTCCTCGTCACCCTCGCCTTCATGACCGCCTTCGGCATGATCCTGCAGGTGGTGGTGCTGCGGCCGCTGATCGGGGAGCCGGTGATCAGCGTCATCATGGCGACGATCGGCCTGGGCATCTTCTTCCAGGCGCTGATGAAGTGGATCTTCGGCGTCTTCGCCAAGCCCTTCCCGCCGATCTTCCCGGTGGAGCAGGTGAGCGTCCTCGGCCTGCAGGTGCAGAGCGTCTATCTGCTCAGCCTCGGCATCTCGCTGCTCATCATGCTGGGCTTCGCTTGGTTCTTCACCCTGTCCAAGCACGGCCTCGCCATGCGGGCCACGGCCTTCGACCAGCAGGTGGCGCAGTCGCTCGGCATTTCCGTCCCCCGCGTCTTCGCCATGTCCTGGGCCATTTCCGCCATGGTCTCGGCGCTGGCCGGGGTGGTGGTCGGCGTGGTGAACGGCGTCTCCTCCGCGCTCTCCTTCTACGGCATCAAGGTCTTCCCGGCCGTCATCCTCGGCGGGCTGGACAGCGTGGTGGGGGCGGTGCTGGGCGGCCTGATCGTCGGGTTGCTGGAGAATTGGGCGCAGTACCTCGACGCCCATTGGCTGAACTGGGGCAACATGTACGGCGTCGCGCCCTTCTACGCCCTCATCCTCATCCTGCTGATCAAGCCCTATGGCTTGTTCGGCACCAAGAATATCGAGCGCGTCTGATGGCCACCCTGGCCCCGGCAGGGGATTTCCGCACCTCCTACCGCGCGGACATGACCATCTTCCCGACGCGGGGAAGCCGCCTCGCGCTCTGGCTCGGCCTGGCGCTGGTCGCCGCGTCGCCGCTGGTCTTCGGCCGCTATGAGCTCGGGCTGCTGATCAATATCGGCATCATGGGCATCGCGGCGCTGGGGCTGAACATCCTGGTCGGCTTCACCGGGCAGATCAGCATCGGCCATGCCGCCTTCTTCGGCTTCGGCGCCTTCGCCAGCGCCTATGCGCATGACACCTGGCACATTCCGGTCGTGCTCTGCATTCCGCTCGCCGGGATCGCCACCGCGCTGGTCGGCCTCGTCTTCGGCGCGCCGGCGGCGCGGCTGAAGGGCCTCTACCTCGCCATCGCGACGCTTGCCGCGCAATTCATCCTGGAGGATTTCTTCGCCCGCGCGCAGTGGTTCACCGGCGGCGTCGCCGGCCGCATCACGGAGCCCTTCGCGCTGTTCGGCTGGGTGGCGGACCGGGAGGAGAGTTTTCTCTATGTCGTCCTCGCCTGGGTGATCCTCATGTTCCTGGGTGCCGCGAACCTCCTGCGCACCCGGGATGGCCGCGCCCTCGTCGCGGTGCGGGACCATTATCTCTCGGCGGAGATGATGGGCATCAACCTGGCCTATTACCGCACCCTCTCCTTCGGCATTGCCAGCTTCTATGCCGGCATCGCCGGCGCGCTCTACGCCCATTACCTGCTCTTCGTGAGCGTCGAGGCGTTCAACATCCTCTTCTCCATCCAATTCCTCGGCATGGTCATCATCGGCGGCCTCGGCTCCGTGATGGGCAGCCTGATGGGCGCCGCCTTCATGGTGCTGCTGCCGGAGGTGGTGCAGGCCGGCGCCGATGCATTGGCCGGCAGCGCCATCGACCATGCGCTGAAGCTCGGCGCCTCCATTTCCTTCCTGAGGGAGATGGCGGTGGGCGCCGCCATCATCCTCTTCCTGATCTTCGAGCCGGACGGGCTTGCGCATCGCTGGCGGTTGATCAAGGCGTACTGGAAGCTCTATCCGTTCTCGCACTGAAAAATACCGGAGGATCCAAGAATGACCCTGCGACGCGCCCTGTACGGAATGGCGACCGCGTTGGGGCTGGCGCTGCCGGCGGCGGCACAGCCCATTCCGCTCGGCCATCTCATGGACCTCTCCGGCGCCACCAGCGATGTCGGCACGCCCTTCGCGCAGGGGGTCAACGACACCTTCGCCTGGGTGAACCGTACCCGCAACGGCATCGCCGGGCGGCAGGTGAATGTGCTCGCCTTCGACTACGGCTACCAGGCGCCGCGCTCCGTCAGCCAGTACCAGGCCTGGAGCCGTGACCGCGTCGTCGGCATCATGGGCTGGGGCACGGCGGATACCGAGGCGCTGGTGCGCTTCGTGACGCGCGACCGCATCCCCTATGTCTCCGGCTCCTACTCCGCCGCGCTGACGGATGCCGCCGGCAAGTCCGGCCGCCCGGGGGTGGAGGCCACGGGCTACAATTTCTTCTACGGCCCGTCCTATTCGGATGCCCTGCGCGCCATGCTGCAATGGGCCGCCGAGGACTGGAAGGCGAAGGGCCGCCCGGGCCGGCCGAAATACGTCCATATGGGCGGCAACCACCCCTATCCGAACTCGCCCAAGGCGGCGGGGGAGGCGCTGGCCGCCGAGTTGGGCTTCGAGGTGCTGCCGGCCATCGTCTTCGCCCTGACGCCCGGCGACTACACCGCGCAATGCCTGACCCTGAAGAACCAGGGCGCCAATTACGCCTATCTCGGCAACACCGCCGGCTCCAACATCTCCGTCCTGCGCGCCTGCCAGACGGCGGGCGTCGATGTGCAATTCCTCGGCAATGTCTGGGGCATGGATGAGAATGCCATGAAGGCGGCCGGCGCCGCGGCGAATGGCGTGGTCTTCCCCGTCCGCACCGGCGCCGTCTGGGGGCAGAGCGTCCCCGGCATGGCGCAGGCCCAGGCGATCAGCCGCATCTCGGACAGCAGCGGCAATGCCTATCGCCCGGTGCACTACCTGGCCGGCATCTGCTCCGCCATGCTGATGGTGGAGGCGATGCAGACCGCCTCCGAAGGTGGGCAGATCACCGGGGAGCGCATCCGCAACGGCTTCTATGCGCGTCGGGACTGGGTGCCGCAGGGCTTCGACGGGCTCTGCTCGCCCTCCAACTTCACCGCCGAGGATCATCGCGGCCAGCTCAGCGTCGCGCTCTACCGCGCCCGCGTCACCGGCGACACCAGCCAGGGCGGCGTGACGGAGCTGATGCAGGCCGGCACGATGAAGCTGGAGCCGGTGACGACCATCACCCTGCCGCGCCGCCCCGATTGGCTCGGCTGGTGAGTGCGTCCCTGAAGCTCCCGGAGGCGGCGCCCGCGCCGCTTCTGGAAGTGAAGAACATCGAGGTCGTCTACAACGACGTCATCCTGGTGCTGCGCGGCCTCTCCTTGGCCGTGCCGCAGGGGAAGATCGTCGCCCTGCTCGGCGCCAATGGTGCGGGGAAGTCCACCACGCTGAAGGCGATCTCCGGCCTGCTGAAGACCGAGGAAGGAGAGGTGACGCGCGGCGAGATCACCTTCGATGGCGCGCGCATCGACGGCATCGACCCGCACCTCATCGTCCGCCGCGGCATCTTCCAGGTGATGGAGGGACGGCGGATCATCGCCGACATGACCTGTCTCGAGAATCTCCGCCTCGGCGCCTTCATCCGCTCGGATGCCGAGGTGAAGCGCGACATCGACATGGTCTATGAGTATTTCCCCCGGCTGAAGGAACGCACCGGCCTCGCCGGCTACCTTTCGGGCGGGGAGCAGCAGATGCTGGCGATCGGCCGCGCGCTGATGGCGCGACCGAAGCTCATCCTGATGGACGAGCCCTCGATGGGCCTCTCGCCACTGCTGGTGAAGGAGGTCTTCGGCATCATCCGCCGTCTCAACGAGGAGCTCGGCATTACCATCCTGCTGGTGGAGCAGAATGCCCGCATGGCGCTTTCCGTCGCCAGCCATGCCTATGTGATGGAGCAGGGCAAGGTGGTGCTGGATGGCAGCGCGGCGGCGCTGGCAGAGAATGAGGATGTGAAGGAGTTCTACCTCGGCGGGCATGGGACGGAGCGGAAAAGCTTCCGCAACCTGAAAAGCTACAAGCGGCGGAAGCGGTGGCTGTGATTGAGGGGGACGCCGTCCCCCTCAAGCTCCCCCTGCCAAGGGCCGGAAGGCCCTTGGAACCCCTGAGTCGGCAGGCTGAACCTGCGCGCTCCAAACTCATGGTTTCCAAAGGCCCTTCGGCCT
>NZ_JAMZIK010000101.1 GCF_024178315.1 Siccirubricoccus soli
CTGCCAAGGGCCGGAAGGCCCTTGGAACCCCTGAGTCGGCAGGCTGCACCTGCGCGCTCCAAACTCATGGTTTCCAAAGGCCCTTCGGCCTTTGGCGGGGTGAGCCCGAGAGGGGCGGCGCCCCTCTCGGAGGGAGGTTGTCATGGGTGAATACTTCGACGCCCTGGAAACCCGCAGCGCCGACGAACGCGACGCCGCCCTCGCCGCCGCGCTGCCGCGCCAGGTCGCGCATGCCAAGGCGAGCACGCCGCACTATGCGCGCCTGCTGGCGGATGCCGATCCCACCACGCCGCTCGCCATGCTGCCCGTCACCCGCAAATCTGCCCTCATCGCCCGGCAGGCCAGCGATCCGCCCTTCGGCGGCGTCGTCGCCGCGCCCTTCGCCTCGCTGGCGCGCGTCTTCGCCTCCCCGGGCCCGCTGCACGAGCCGGAGGGCGCCGGCCCGGATTACTGGCGCTATGCCCGCGCCCTCTTCGCCACCGGCCTCCGCGGCGGCGAGCTGCTGCATAATTGCTTCGCCTACCACTTCACCCCGGCCGGCAGCATGCTGGAAGGCGGCGCCCGCGCGCTTGGCTGCCCGGTCTTCCCCGCCGGCACCGGCAATACGGAGGCCCAGGCCCGCGCCGCCGCCCAGCTTCGCCCGCGCTGCTACAGCGGCACGCCGGATTTCCTGAAGACCGTCCTGGAGAAGGGCGACGAGCTCGGCCTCGACCTCTCCTCGCTCAGGCTCGGCCATGTCACCGGCGGCGCCTACCTGCCCAGCCTGCGGGAATGGTATGCGGCGCGCGGGCTGACGGTGCTGCAAAGCTACGGCACCGCCGATCTCGGCCTCATCGCCTATGAGAGCGAGGCGCGCGAGGGCCTCATCCTCGACGAGAGCATCATCCTCGAAATCGTCCGGCCCGGCACCGGGGAGCCGGTGCCCGATGGGGAGGTGGGGGAGGTGGTCGTCACCACCCTCAACCCCGTCCATCCGCTCATCCGCTTCGCCACCGGCGACCTCTCCGCCATCCTCCCCGGCACCTCGCCCTGCGGCCGCACCAACCGGCGCATCCGCGGCTGGATGGGCCGCGCCGACCAGGCGGCGAAGGTGCGCGGCATGTTCGTCCGGCCGGAGCAGGTGGCGGAGCTGCTGCGCGCCGTCTCCGGCGTCACCAAGGCCCGCCTCGTCATCGCCCTGGAGGGCGAGCGCGACACCATGACGCTGCGCGCCGAGGCCGCCGCGGCGGATGAAGCGCTGGTGGAACGCCTCGGCCTCGCCCTGCAATCCGTCACGCGCCTGCGCGGCGTGGTGGAGCTCGTCCCGCCCGGCAGCCTGCCGAATGACGGCAAGGTCATCGACGACACCCGCCCGGTCGCCGCCTGATGCTGCCCGCCGGCGACAGCTACGATTCCGTCCGCGCCGCCTTCCGCTGGCAGATCCCGTCGCGCTTCAATATCGGCGTGGCCTGCTGCGATGCCTGGGCGGATGGCAGCAACCGCCTGGCCCTGCTGCATCTCCGCGCCGATGGCCGGCTGGAGCCACTGAGCTTCGACGCGCTGAAAGCCGCCTCCAACCGCCTCGCCAATGCGCTGCGCGCCCAGGGCATCGCGCGCGGGGACCGCATCGGCGTGCTGTTGCCGCAGGTGCCGGAAGCCGCCATCGCGCATCTCGCCGCCTACAAGCTCGGCGCCATCGCCGTGCCGCTCTTCCAGCTCTTCGGCGAGGATGCGCTGGAATACCGGCTGCGGGATTGCGGCGCCGCCGCCCTCGTCACGGACGCCACCGGCCTCGCCAAGCTGGCCGCCATCCGCGCCCGCCTGCCGGCGCTGCGCCTCATTCTCTCCGCCGATGGCGCGGCGGAGGGCGCGCTGGACCTGCACGGCCTGATGGCCTGCGCCAGCGACGCCTTCACCCCGGTGGATACCGCGGCCGACGACCCGGCGCTCATCATCTACACCTCCGGCACCACCGGCGCGCCGAAGGGGGCCCTGCATGCGCATCGCGTGCTGCTCGGTCATCTGCCGGGGGTGGAGATGCCGCAGGAGCTGTTCCCCAAGCCCGGCGACCTGTTCTGGACACCGGCCGACTGGGCCTGGATCGGCGGGTTGCTGGACGTGCTGCTGCCCAGCCTGTTCCATGGCGTGCCGGTGCTGGCGCATCGCATGGCAAAATTCGACCCCGATTTCGCCTTCCGCCTGATGGCGGAGCACGGCGTGCGCAACGCCTTCCTGCCGCCCACCGCGCTGAAGCTACTGCGCGGCGCCCCGCCGGCCCCCGGGCTGCGGCTGCGCAGCATCGGCAGCGGCGGGGAGACGCTGGGGGCGGAGCTGCTGGATTGGGGGCGCGCCACCTTCGGCTGCGCCATCAACGAATTCTACGGCCAGACGGAATGCAATTTGGTCGTCAGCAATTGCTCGACGCTCATGCCCATCCGCCCTGGCCGCATGGGCCGTCCCGTGCCGGGGCATGCGGTGGCGGTGCTCGACGCCGCCGGCCGCCCCCTGCCGCCGGGCGAGGCCGGCACCGTCGCCATCCGCCGCCCGGACCCGGTGATGTTCCTCGGCTATTGGAACAATCCGGAGGCCACCGCGGCGAAGTTCATCGGCGACTGGCTCCTCACCGGCGACCAGGCGGTGCTGGAGGAGGATGGCTATCTCCGCTTCCTCGGCCGGGATGACGATGTCATCACCTCCGCCGGCTACCGCATCGGCCCGGGGGAGATCGAGGATTGCCTGACGGCGCACCCGGCGGTGGCGATGGCGGCGGTGATCGGCCTGCCTGACGCGCTGCGGACGGAAATCGTCACCGCAATCATCGTGCCGAAGCCTGGCATCGTGCCGGATGCGGCGCTGGCGGCCGAGCTGCAGGCGCATGTGCGGCAGCGCGTCGCCGGCCATGCCTATCCGCGTCGGGTGGAGTTCGTGGAGGCGCTGCCGCTGACCGCGACGGGCAAGATCATGCGTGGGGCGCTGCGGCGGCAATTCTCGGGGGGCGCTGCCCCCTGAAACCCCCGCCGGCCCCCGGTGTGAGTCGGCAGGCTGAACCGGCAGACTCGCACCGGGGTCCGGGGGGTGGTCCACCCCCCGGCGGAGGTGCAGGAGGCAGCGCCTCCTGCCGGGGCTCCGGGGGCGGAGCCCCCGGACTCGCCCCACGCCGAAATCGGTGCAGAATGCGGAAAACCGCGGGGGGGAACACGGCGTGGCCGAGATGCACTCATCTTCCTTGCTGGCCGCCGCGCGGCGCCTCGCCCCCCTGGTCCGCGCCGCCGCGCCCGAGGCCGAGCGCCTCCGCCGCTGCCCGCCCGACCTGGCCCAGGCCCTGACCGAGGCCGGCCTCTTCCAACTCTATCTCCCCCGCGCCCTGGGCGGGCCGGAGCTCGCGCCGCTCGAGGCCTTCGAGGTGGTGGAGGAGATCTCCCGCGCCGATGGCTCGGTCGGCTGGTGCCTCATGCTGGCCGCCGCCATGTCGCTGAACGTCGCCCGCCTGCCGCTGGAGGCGGGGCGGGAGCTGGCCGGCACGCCCGCCGATTACCGCGGCGCCGGCTCCGCCCGCTCCGGCGGCCGCGCCGTCGCGGTGCCGGGCGGGTATCGCGTCACCGGCCGCTGGAATTTCGCCAGCGGCATCGACCATGCGCGCTGGCTCTACGCCACCTGCACCGAGATGGCGGGCGAGGCGCCGCGCCTGACCGCCGCCGGCAAGCCGCAGCTTCGCGCCCTCTGGATTCCGAAGGCGCAGGTCACGGTGATCGACACCTGGCATGTGATGGGCATGCGCGGCACCGGCAGCCAGGATGTCGCGGTGGAGGATGTCTTCGTCCCCGCGCATCTCAGTACCCCGTCGGATGCGCCGCCGGCGCTGACCACGCCACTCTACCACCCGCGCGCCTGGCAATGCGTCACCTGGACCGTCTCCGCCGCCAATGCCCTTGGCATCGCCCGCGGTGCCATCGAGGCACTGATGGCGCTGGCCGGCAGCGAAGCCTCCACCATGAACACCCAGCTCCTGCGTGACCGTCCCGCGGTGCAGGCCCGGCTGGGGGAGGCGGAGGCGATCGTGCAGGCGGCGCGGGCCTATGTGGTTGCCGCCATCGGCCGGCTCTGGGCGGTGGTGAGCGAAGGGCGGGACCCGGGCGATGCCGAGATCGCCCAGGCGCGGCTGGCCATCACCCACGCCATGCATGAATCGGTGCGGGCGGTGGACAAGCTGTTCCACGTCGCCGGGACCAATGCCATCTATGCCAGCCTGCCGCTGGAGCGCGCCTTCCGCGACCTGCATGTGGTGGTGCAGCACGGCGCCGCGCTGCCGCAGTATTTCGAGAGCGCGGGCAAGGTGCTGCTTGGCCTGCGGCCGAGCGATCCGGGCTGGTAGGGCGCCACGCGGCTGCACGAGATGGCCCGCGCGGCGCAGAGACGGCCGTGACGCTGGGCCGCCCCAGGCGCTGCGCATGATCGGCGGCGCCCAGGCCGTGGCGGGGTTGCGCATGACAGCCAGCGGGGCAGCGGCGGGCGCCGCCGCCAGAATCCGTCCTCGCAATGCCTTGCCGGGACAATACTCGCGGATTCGTGATAATATTAGAAGAAGTCGGGAAAAATTACACCTCGACCTTCTCACGGGGAGGCGAGGCATAACTACAGTAATTTAGGATCTGGTATCAGAATTGCTCCTCTCCCCGCGGTGGCGACATGCCACCGGATCGCGAGGAGAACATCATGAAGTCTTGTACCAACTGGCTCGCGGCAGGGCTCTTTGCCGCCGTCGCAGCAATCGCCACGCCGAGCGCCGCGGACATCATCCCCTTCGCGGACACCATCAGCGGCGGGCCGCATGGCCATCTGATCGTGCAGGGCACGCCCTTCAGCTACACGCACAACATCAATGACAGCATCGACATCGTCACCGACACCATCGCGGAGGCCAAGCTGGCCATCGTCCTGCAGGATCAGGGCGGGGGCGAACGCGTCGAGGTGCGCTTCAACCTCGGCAGCTTCCTCGCCTTCGCCAACAACGTTTCGAACCCCGGCCAGACCTTCAACTTCGACCTCGGCACCCTGGCCGGCAGCATCATCGTGGCGCTGCAGCAGACGGGCCTGCTCGACGTGACGCTCCAGGTTCTGGGGCAGGGGGGCCAGACCAACGCGGATGTCCTGTTCTCCAGCTCCACGCTGACCGGCTTCGCCGAGCGGGTCAGCGTGCCGGAGCCAGCCTCGCTCGCCCTGCTGGGCGCCGGCCTGCTCGCCCTCGGCGTCGGCAGCCGCTGGCGGAGGCCGGCCGCCACCGGGCCGGCGCTGTCCAGCGCCGACTGAAGCCAGGGACGAGCGTCGTCATGGCGTGGCCTCGCGCGGTCGGCTGCAGGGCCGCACTGGCCGGGCGCCCTCGACGCAACCGAGCTGGCGGCGCCGGCATGCGGCACCGCGCCGGAGATGCGGCGCATCCTGCAGGCAGGAGGCCAGAATGGCCTCCGGCGCCTTCCCTTCCGCAGCAGGACATCCGACCGGTGACGTCACTGGGCCGGCCGTTGTTGGCCTAGAGCGTTTTCGGTTTACATGCGGGCACCGAAAGCGATCTACGCCTTTGTTTGCAGAGCAGATTCACGCCTTCGGGCGATGCCGCCCTACGGCGATCTGCTCTAGCCCGCCTGCCACTCCTTCACCGCCTGTACGGGCCAGAGCAGCATCAGCACGTTCAGCGTCAGGTTGTCACGGATCGCCACCAGCGCCAGCAGCTCCAGCCCCACAGCCAGCGCCACCGCGGCCCGGACGGGCAGCCGCGCCGCCAGCGCGAAGCCGGCCAGGGTGAACAGCATGTCGAAGACGGAGTTCAGCACGCTGTCGCCCTCATAGCCCTGGGCGATAGTCCCCGCGCGGTAGCGCTCGATCACCCAGGGGCTGTTCTCCACCAGCTCCCAGGCGATCTCGACGCCGAGCGCGATGAGCGCCCGCGCACCGAGGGAGAGCCGCGGCGCCAGCCAGGAGAGCGCGGCGTAGAAGAGCAGCCCATGGACGATGTGGGAGGGCGTGTACCAATCCGCGATGTGCTGGGAATTCTCCGGCCCCAGCGCATCGCCTTCCCACAGCTTCACCGTGCCGCAGCGGCAGATGGCCGGCCGGCCCATGGCGCGCTCCAGCCGCGCCGCGGCGGCCAGCAGCAGCAGGCCGGGGAAGAGGTAGCGCAGCCGGTGCCGCAGGATAGCCGCGGGGCCCCGCCAGCGCCTCACGCCGCGCGCAGCACCCGCCCGGCCACCGCATCCAGCTTCTGCAGCAGCGCCGGGTCGCGCTTCTCCGGCGCGGTGATGATGGCATGGTCCAGCGCCCGGTCGCAGCCGGCGGGGCAAAGGCCGCGTGGCTTGCCCAGCTCCGGCACCACCGCCTTCACCAGTGCCTTCGCCTTGTCGGCATTGCCGAGCAGCACCTTCACCACCTGGTCCACCGTCACATGGTCATGGTCGGGGTGCCAGCAATCGAAGTCGGTCACCATGGCGACCGTCGCGTAGCAGAGCTCCGCCTCCCGGGCGAGCTTCGCCTCCGGCATGTTGGTCATGCCGATGACGCTGCAGCCCCACTGCCGGTACAGCTCGCTCTCCGCCTTGGTGGAGAATTGCGGGCCCTCCATGACGAGATAGGTGCCGCCCCGCGTCACCGGCAGGCCGAGCCCCCTGGCCGCGCCCTCCAGCGCATCGCCGAGCCGCGGGCAGACCGGATGGGCGACCGAGACATGCGCGACACAGCCCGTGCCGAAGAAGCTCTTCTCCCGGGCGAAGGTGCGGTCGATGAACTGGTCCACGATGACGAAATGGCCGGGCGGGAGATCCTCCCGCAGCGAGCCGACGGCGGAGAGGGAGAGGATCTCGGTGACGCCGGCGCGCTTCAGCGCGTCGATATTGGCGCGGTAGTTCAGGGCGGAGGGCGGCGTCGGATGGCCGCGGCCGTGGCGCGGCAGGAAGACGCAGCGCACCCCGGCCAGCCGGCCGAAGAGCAGCTCATCCGAGGGCTCGCCCCAGGGGGTGAAGACGCGGCGCCATTCCCGCTCCTCGAGGCCGTCGATGTCGTAGAGGCCGGAGCCGCCGATCAGGCCGATGACGGGTTCGATAAGCTCTGGCATGGCATGCTCCTGCGACGATCGGGGTGCTTCTAGAGCAGATATGGCCCCGATGCAGCAGGAGGCGAGGATGCAGGGGGACGCGGCGCCACGGGTCAGCGTGCTGATGACCACCTGGAACGGCGCCGCGAGCATCCGGGCCAGCATCGCCAGCATCCTCGGCCAGAGCTGTCCGGACTTCGAGCTGGTGGTGGTGGATGACGGCTCCACCGACGGCACGGCGGAGATCCTGGCGGGGATCGGCGATCCGCGGCTGCGCGTGCTGCGGCCGGGGCGCAACCTCGGCATCGTCGGCGCCCGCAACCATGGCTTCGCCGCCTGTCGGGGAGAGTATCTGGCGGTGCTGGACCATGACGATCTGGCGCATCCGGCGCGGCTGGCGCGGCAGCTGGCGCATCTGGAGGCGCATCCGGAGATCGCCTTCCTCGGCACCGCGGTGGAGATCATGGCGGCGGATGGCCGGCGGCGAGAGGCGGAGGCGCCGCCGGGGCGGACGCCGCTGCTGCTGCGCTGGGCGCTGCTGGTGGACAACCCCTTCACCTGGTCATCCATGATGTTCCGCATGGCGGCGCTGCGGCGTCTGACCGTCTTCCTGCGGCCGGAGGCGGAGTATGCGGATGATTTCGACCTCTATCACCGCCTGCTGGCGGCGGGGGAGCCGGGGCGGCTGGCGGAGGTGCTGACGACCTATCGCTGGCACGCCACCAACACCACCCACGCGGCGGCGGCGGCGCTGACCGCACGGGCGGCGGCGGTGCTGGCGGCCGCCTATCGTCCCTGGCTGGGGGAGGGGGCGGAGGCAGCGGCGCGGCTGGCGGTGCGCCACCTCTCCGACCGCAAGCCGGTGCGGGAGGCCACGACCCTGCTGGCGCTGGGGGAGGTGCTGGAAGCGCTGCTGGCAGGGTTCGCGGCCGGGCTGGCGCCGGCGGATCGCGCCGCGGTGACGCAGGCGGCCGGCCGGCTCTGGTGGCGCGTGGTGCGGGCGGCGGCGCGGTCCGGCCAGCCCTGGCTGCTGCGGCACTGGCCGGCGGCGCCGGCGCTGGCGGCGGGGTTCCGGCCAGGGGCAGGGGAGGTGACGGCCGCCGCGGCCATCGGCCTATTGCGCGCGCTGCGCCGCCCGGGCTGAGCGCTGCCATCCCGTCGGCCGGCGGGGGCCTGCTTTCGCCGTCTGCGGCGCGCAGACGCTGCGCAGCGCGCTGCCGTCGAAGGCGACCTTCCGGCCTTGGGTGGCCTAGCCGGCCGGGGCAGCCAGGGTGGCGGCAGCGGCAAGGGCAAGGCATCCTGCCGGGAAAAGGAGTCCCGATGCCCCGCTCTCTCGCTCTCTGCCTGCTGATCCTGGGCATCGCCCTGGCCGCCTGCGGTGCCGTCGGGCCATCCCCGGCCGGCGACCGCATCGAACGCGGCACCGCCCTGCCGCCGCCCGGCCTGGACGCGCCGCCGCGGAACTGAGGCGCACCGCCGCGCCGCGCCGAAACGCGAAACGGCCGCCCACCGGGGCGGCCGCTTCCAGACATCCAGGGGCCAGGACCGCTCCTCGTCACGCGGGCGAACGGGGCCGGGGCGGCCGCCATTCCCCCGCGCGGCGGGGGTCAGTGCACGTCAGCCCAGACCTTGCGCTTCACGCTGTAGGCCAGGCCCGCCAGGATGACCAGGAAGACGATGATCTTCACGCCCATCGCCTTGCGCTGCTCCAGCTCCGGCTCGGCCGTCCAGGCGAGGAACTGCACCACATCGTTCACCATCTGATCGACGGTCGCCTTGGTGCCGTCATGGAACTCCACCTGGCCCTCGCCGGTCAGGGGCGGCGCCATGGCGATCTGATGGCCCGGGAAGTACTTGTTGTAGTTCATCCCCGGCATCAGGGTCACGCCGGCCGGCGGCTCGGCATAGCCGGTCAGCAGGGCGTGGATGTAGTCCGCGCCATTCTCCCGCGCCTTGACGATGACGGAGAGATCCGGCGGCAGCGCGCCATTATTCGCCGCCCGTGCCGCCCGCTCATTCGCGAAGGGGCTGCGGAAGCGGTCCGAGGGCCGGCCCGGCCGCTCGAACATCTCGCCCTCGTCATTCGGCCCGTCCTGCACCTGCACCGTCGCCGCGATGGCCCGCACCTCGGCATCCGAGAGGCCGAGCTCGCGCAGGTTGCGGTAGGACATCAGGTGCATGGAATGGCAGTTGGCGCAGACCTCCTTGTAGACCTGGAAGCCCCGCTGCGCCGAGGCGCGGTCGAAATGGCCGAAGATCCCGTCGAAGGAGAAGCGGGTGTTCGGGACCTCCACCCCTTCCCCGGCGGCGAGGGCCGGGCCGCCGGCGAGCAGGCCGGCGGCGAGGAAGAAGGCCTTGAGGCTGGTCAGGCGGCGCATGTCAGGCCTTCTCCATCGGCTTGCTCATGGCCCCGGCCGGCAGCGGCCCACCGCCGCGCAGCACGGGACGGGCGATGCTCTCCGGCAGCGGCAGCGGCCGCTCCAGCCGCCCGAGCAGCGGCAGGATCACCAGGAAGTAGGCGAAGTAGTAGAGCGTGGCGATCCGGGCGATCGTCACGAAGGGCTCGTCCGGCGGCTTGCCGCCGCAGTAGAGCAGGGTGAGGAAGGCCACCAGCCAGATCAGCAGCGCGATGCGCGCCAGCGGCCGGAAGCGCATCGACCGCACCGGAGAGGTGTCCAGCCAGGGCAGGACGAACAGGACGGCGATCGAGCCGAACATCATCAGCACGCCGCCGAGCTTGTTCGGGACCGCGCGCAGGATGGCGTAGAAGGGCAGGAAGTACCATTCCGGCACGATGTGCGGCGGCGTCACCAGCGGGTTGGCCGGGATGTAGTTGTCCGGGTGGCCCAGCATGTTCGGGAAGAAGAACACCAGCACGGCGAAGACGATGAAGTACACCACCAGGCCGACGCTGTCCTTCGCGGTGTAGTAGGGATGGAAGGGCAGGGTGTCCTGCGGCCCCTTTGGGTCGATGCCGAGCGGGTTGTTGGAGCCGGTGATGTGCAGCGCGGCCACGTGCAGGAAGACCACGCCGAAGATCACGAAGGGCAGCAGGTAGTGCAGGCTGAAGAAGCGGTTGAGCGTCGGGTTGTCCACGCTGAACCCGCCCCACAGCCAGGTGACGATATGCTCGCCCACCAGCGGGAAGGCGCTGAACAGGTTGGTGATGACGGTGGCGCCCCAGAAGGACATCTGGCCCCAGGGCAGCACGTAGCCCATGAAGGCGGTGGCCATCATCAGCAGGAAGATCACCACGCCGAGCATCCAGAGCAGCTCGCGCGGCGCCTTGTAGGACCCGTAGTAGAGGCCGCGCCAGATATGCACATAGACCACGATGAAGAACATCGAGGCGCCGTTGGCGTGCACGTAGCGCAGCAGCCAGCCGTAATTCACGTCGCGCATGATCCGCTCGACGCTGTCGAAGGCCATGCTCACATGCGCGGTGTAGTGCATCGAGAGGAAGATGCCGGTCGCGATCATGATCAGCAGATTGACCATCGCGAGGGCGCCGAAATTCCAGAAGTAGTTGAAATTCCGGGGAGTCGGGAAGGTCCCGTACTCCTTCTGCATCATTGAGATGACGGGAAGGCGCGCGTCGATCCAGCGCAGGACCGGATTGGCGACGTCGCTGTTGTGCAGGCCGCTTGCCATGGGGTGCTCCTCAGCCGACCCGGATCTGCGTGTCGGAGGTGAAGGTGTAGTCGGGCACCAGCAGGTTGGCCGGCGCCGGACCCTTCCGGATGCGGCCGGAGGTGTCGTAGTGGCTGCCATGGCAGGGGCAGAACCAGCCACCGTAGTCGCCGCGCGGGTCGGTTGGCTTCTGGCCCAGCGGCACGCAGCCGAGATGGGTGCAGACGCCGACCAGGATCAGCCAATTGTCCTTCTTCACCCGGGACTGGTCGGTGGCCGGGTCCCGCAGCTCGGAGAGCGGGACGTCGCGGGCCTCCTTGATCTCCTCCGCGGTGCGGTTGCGGACGAAGACCGGCTTGCCGCGCCACATGACGGTGACGGCAGAGCCGGTGGCGATGGGGCTCAGATCCACCTCGGTGGTCGAAAGCGCCAGCACGTCCCGCGCCGGGTTCATCGAGCTGATGAAGGGCCAGACCACCGCGCCGACCCCGACCGCGGCGAAGGCGCCGGTCACCAACTGCAGGAAGTCCCTGCGGGTTTCGCCGTCCTGCGGCGCCGTATGCGCCATACTTTCGGCCATGCCTCATCGTCCCTGGGTCGCGGCCTGGGCCCATCCCCCTGGCGGGGATGGGCGGGCCGAAGGTGGTGCGGCGGCGGGGCGGCAAGGGCACGCATGGCCCTGCGCCATCCCGCGGCGCCGCGGCGCATATAAAGCCACGCTCCGCAGGGTGGCAATCCGCCCGGGATGCAATCAGGATCGGCAAAGCAGGAGGATGGCTTGCCCGACACGATTACCCCCGCCGACCACCCCTATGCCGCCCCCGCCCGCGCCTGGTTCGAGAGCCTGCGGGACCGCATCTGCGCCGCCTTCGAGGCGATCGAGGATTCGCTCGATTCGGGCGCGCATGCCGCCCTGCCGCCCGGGCGGTTCGAACGGATGCCCTGGACCCGCCCCCAAGGCGGCGGCGGCGTCATCGGCCTGATGCGCGGCCGGGTCTTCGAGAAGGTGGGGGTGAACGTCTCCACCGTGCATGGCGAGTTCTCTCCGGATTTCCGCAAGCAGATCCCGGGGGCGGAGGCCGATCCCCGCTTCTTCGCCACCGGCATCTCCCTGGTGGCGCATATGCGCAGCCCCCGCGTGCCGGCGGCGCATTTCAACACCCGCTTCCTGGTCACCAGCCGGCCCTGGTTCGGCGGCGGTGGGGACATCACGCCGATGAACCTGACGGCGCCCGAGTCGCTGGCCGATGCCGCCCGCTTCCACGCCGCCTTCCAGGCCGCCTGCGACCGGCACGACCCCGGCTACTACCCCCGCTTCAAGACCTGGTGCGACGAGTATTTCTACCTGCCGCACCGGGGCGAGGCGCGCGGCCTCGGCGGCATCTTCTTCGACTGGCTGGGGGACCGGACGCCGGGGCAGGGGATCGAGAACGACTTCGCCTTCGTCCAGGATGTCGGCCGGGCCTTCCTGGAGGTGTACCCCGCCATCATCCGCGACCGGATGCACGAGCCCTGGACGGAGGCGGAACGGGAACACCAGCTCATCCGCCGCGGCCGCTATGTGGAGTTCAACCTGCTGCACGACCGGGGGACGCTGTTCGGCCTGAAAACCGGCGGCAATGTGGACGCCATCCTGATGTCCATGCCGCCGGAGGCCAAGTGGCCCTAGCCGGGTGTTGAGGGGGAGCGCCGCTCCCCCTCGAGCTCCCCCTCGCCAAGGGCCGAAGGGCCCTTGGAACCCTTGAGTTATCGCCGCCCGGAGGGCTTCGGATGGCGATTGAGACTCAGACCGGGGTCCGGGGACCGGTCCGGTCCCCGGCGGGGAGAGCCCGAGAGGGGCGGCGCCCCGCTCGGCACCCACTTTGACACCCGCCCCGCACCATGGCGCCATGTTGCGAACAGCTCCGGAGGCGGCATGGTGGACAAGCGGATCAATTGGCCGAACGGTGCCCAATGCGCCGTCATGCTGACCTTCGATTTCGACGCCGAGACCCTCTGGACCGCCCGCGACCCGAAGGACGCGCATCGTCCCGGCGTGCTCAGCCAGGGCCGCTACGGCGCCAAGGTCGGCGTGCCGAAGATCCTGGAGACGCTGGAGGAGGCCGGCCTCAAGGCCACCTTCTTCATCCCCGGCTGGACCGCCGAGAACCACCCCGCCCCCTGCGAGGCCATCCTGCAGGCCGGGCATGAGATCGGCCATCACTCCTATTCCCATCGCTGGGTCGCGGACAGCCCGGAGCATGAGACGGAGGAGATGGAGAAGGGGCTGGCGGCGCTGAAGAGCCGCCTCGGCGTGGTGCCGAAGGGCTACCGGTCGCCGGCCGGCGAGGTCAGCGAGAACCTCTTCCGCCTGCTGACGCAGCACGGCTTCCTCTACGACAGCTCGCTGCTCGACGACATCAACCCCTACCGCCACACCCTGGCGGATGGCTCCCGCGGCCCCATCGAGCTGCCCTGGCACTGGAGCCTGGACGACGCGCCCTATGCCCTGTTCTCGGTGGCCAGCCCCCGCCCGATCTTCCCCAACTCCCACATGCTGGAGGTCTGGCAGGAGGAGTTCCGGGAGATCCATCGCTGGGGCGGGCTCTACGACATCGTCTTCCACCCCCAGATCTCCGGCCGTCCCAGCCGCATCGCCCTGCTGCGGCAGTTGATCGCCTGGATCCGGACCTTCCCAGGGGTATGGTTCGCCACCGGGGCCGAGGTGGCCGAGGCCTGGTCCGCAGCGCATGAGGTGACGGTATGAGCGGCAGCTACGATCCCACGGGCTTCCGCCCCCTGACCTTCCACGACGCGGTGCCCGGCTTCCGCGACGGCAGGGACACGCCCCGCGCCTATCTGGAACGCTGCCTCGGCGTGATCGAGGCGAAGGAGCCGGTGGTCCGCGCCTGGGTCACGCTGAACGTCGAGGGCGCCCGCGCCGCCGCCGATGCCGCCACGGCACGGTACAGGGAGGGCCGGCCGCTCTCCCCCATCGACGGCATGCCGATCGGCATCAAGGATTTGATCCTGACGCAGGACATGCCGACCGAAATGGGCAGCCCGCTCTACAAGGGCTACAATCCGGGCACGGACAGCGCCGCCATCCAGGCGCTGCGCCAGGCCGGCGCCGTCATCCTCGGCAAGACGGTGACGACCGAGCTCGGCATGTCGCATCCCGGCCCGACCACCAACCCCTTCCACCCGGCGCATACCCCGGGCGGCTCCTCCTCGGGCTCGGCCGCCGTCATCGGCGCCGGCATGGTGCCGGCCGCCATCGGCACCCAGGTGGTGGGTTCCATTATCCGCCCCGCCGGCTTCTGCGCCAACCACGCCATCAAGCCGACCTATGGCGCGCTGAACCGGGGCGAACGCCAGGGCTTCTCCCAGAGCCATTTCGGCGTCCATGCCGGCAGCCAGCGCGACATGTGGCAGGTGGCCTGGGAGATCTCCCAGCGCGCCGGCGGCGATCCCGGCCATCCCGGCCTGTTCGGCGAGCCCCTCCCACGCCCGCCGGCGAAGCCGCAGCGCCTGGTGCTGATGGAGAGCGAGGGCTGGAAGCTGCTGGACAGCGCGACGCTTGGCGGCTTCGAGACCTTGCTCGGCCGGCTGCGCGACGCCGGCGTCGAGATCCTGACGCGCCGGGACAGCCCGCTGATCGAGGCCTTCGAGCAGGCCATCGGCCGCTCGCTCGAGATCTGCCGCGACGTCTGCGGCTTCGAGCAGCGCTGGACGCTGGAGAACCTGGCCGCCAAGCACCGCGAGGGCTTGAGCGACAGCATCTATTCCCGCCTGGTCCTGGCGCGGGAGATGACGCTGGACGACTACCGCGCCGTGCTGCTGCAGCGGGAGCTCGCCCGCCGCGCCTTCGCCGCCATCGGCGGGCTGGCGGATGGCGTCATCAGCCTCTCCTCGGTCGGCCCGGCGCCGCGCGCCGACAACCAGGCGAAGGACAGCGGCATCACCCACACCACCGGCCTGCCGGCCTTCAACGCGCCCAGCTCCGTGCTCGGCGCCCCGGCCATCACCGTGCCGCTGATGGCGGTGGGCGGGCTGCCGGTGGGGGTGCAGGTGATGGGCCAGCCGCATGCGGATGCGCCGCTCACCGGCCTCGCCGCCTGGCTGGCGCAGCATGTGCCGCCGGTGGTGGTGGCGTGAACCCGCTGCTGGGCGGCGGCAATCGCCTCAAGCTCGGCATCTTCGGCACCAACGGCAAGGGCGGCGCCCAGACGCTGGTGCCGGAAGCCTACCGCCCCACCTGGCAGGCGGCGGTGGAGACGGCGCAGCTGGCGGACGCCGCCGGCTTCGAGGCGATCGTCGCCTATGCCCGCTGGAAGGGCTACGGCGCCCTGCCGCCGGACCACCCGAGCGGCGTGGTGCTGGACCCCTTCACCTTCGCCGCCGGCATCGCCCAGGCGACGCGGCACGCCGCCATCTTCGCCACCTCCCACGCCCCCACCATCCATCCCATCGTCGCGGCGAAGATGGGCGCCACCATCGACATCATCTCCGGCGGCCGCTTCGGGCTGAACGTCGTCGGCGGCTGGAACCGGCCGGAGCTGGAGATGTTCGGCGCCCCGCTGCGCGAGCACGATGAGCGCTACGACCATCTGGAGGAATGGCTGCTGCTGGTGGAGCGGCTGTGGCGGGAGGAGGCGGAATTCGACTTCGCCGGCCGCTTCTTCCAGGTGGTCCGCGGCGCCTCCATGCCGAAGCCGCTGCAGCGCCCGCGCCCGCCCATCATGAATGCCGGCGGCTCCGGCCGCGGCATGCGCTTCGCCGCGCAGCACGCCGATATGTGCTTCATCATCCTGAAATCCGACCACCCGGAGGACAGCGCGCCGCAGATCGCCGAATACAAGCGCCTGGCGCGGGAGGAATACGGGCGGGAGGTGCAGGTCTGGACCTACGCCCCGGTGGTGCAGCGGGACACGCATGCGGAGGCCGAGGCCTATCTGCATCGCTATGCCGTGGAATACGAGGACACCGCCTGCCTCGACCAATGGACCGCCGGGCTGGCGGCGGAGACGCGCATCCTCGACCCGGCGAAGGCCAGGGAATTCCGCATGCGCTTCGCCGCCGGGGCCGGCGGCTCCATCCTGCTCGGCACGGCGGAGGACATCGCGGCGCAGCTCCAGGGCTATGCCGAGGCGGGGCTGGATGGCGCGCTGCTGACCTGGGTGGATTTCCATGACGGGCTGCGCCGCTTCACCGCCGGGGTCATGCCCCTGCTGGAAGCGCGCGGCCTGCGCCAGCCTTTCAAGGGAGATTCGTGATGGCGCAGCGGGTGGCGATCCTCTCCGGCGGGGCCGGGGAGCTGGGGCGGGCGCTGGTGGCGGAGCTGCTGCGGCAGGGCTACGCGGTGATGGCCACCGACAGCAACGACAAGGCGCTGGAGGCGCTGGCCGCCGCCCATCCCGAAGCCGGCGACCGCTTGGCCACCCGCGTCACGGACGCCACCGACCAGGCCCAGGTGGAAGCGGCAGTGGCGGAGGCGCTCTCCCGCTTCGGCCGCATCGATGCACTGGCCAATGTGGCGGGCGGCGCCGGCCCGGTGCGGGCGCGGCATGCGGATGAGATCGACCTGGAAGCCTGGACCCATGTCATCGACCTGAACCTGAAGAGCGCCTTCCTCTTCTCCCGCTCCGTGCTGCCGGCGATGCGGCGGCAGAAGCATGGGCGGATCGTGAACTTCTCCTCCAGCGCGGCGCGCGGCACCAAGGGCCCGCTGACCACCGTGACCGGACGGCTGCCCTACGCCACCTCCAAGGCGGCGCTGATCGGCATGACGGCGCAGATGGCCAAGGATCTGGCGGAGGAGGGGATCACGGTGAATGCGGTGATGCCCGGCCTCGTCCTCGGCGCCCAGGGCACCCGCATCCGCACCCGCTTCGAGGCGCTGACCGAGCCGGAGCGCGCCGGCATGATCGGCGGCATCCCCATGGGCCGCGCCGGCGTGCCGGAGGAAGTGGCGGCGGTGGTGGCGTTCCTGTTCTCGGAAGCGGCCAGCTACGTGTCGGGGGTGGCGTTGCCGATCGACGGGGCGGCGGCCTGAGGGGGAGCCCTGCTCCCCCTCAAACTCCCCCACGCCAACGGCCGAAGGGCCTTTGGAAACCATGAGTTTTGAACTCGTCGGTCGAGACGCAAAACTCTAGGGTTCAAAGGCCCCTTCGGCCCTTTGCGGGGGGGAGCTTGAGGGAGGGCAGCGCCCTCCCTCAACTCACCTGACGGCCCCCGCGAACCCCGGCGCCTTCTTCAGCGCATCCGTCGTATCGAAGTCCCGCAGCACGGCGTCGTCGGCCATTTCCACCTCCGCCACCCGGTCGGCATGCTTGCCCACCAGGTGCCGCGCCCCGACATCGCCGGTGATGCTCATCATCTCCGGCAGGAATTCCCGCGCCCAGAGCATCGGGTTGCCCTGCTTGCCGCGGAAGGTCGGCATGACGATGGCGCGGCCCTCCTCCGGGTCGAAGGCCGCCAGCAGCCGGTCGATCATCGGCCCCGCCACCAGCGGCATGTCGCCGAGGCAGATGACGACGCCCTCCACCTCCTTCGGCAGCGCAGCCAGCCCGGCCTTCAGGCTGGCGGAGAGCCCTTCGGCGTAATCCTCGGCATGGGCGAAGATGACGCCACGGCCGGTCAGCGCCTCCTCCACCCGCTCCCGCTCATAGCCCGTCACCACCACCACCGGCCGGGCGCGGGAGGCAAGGACATTGTCCACCACCCTCGTCACCATCGGCACGCCGGTGTCGTCGGTGACCAGCAGCTTGTTCAGCGGCGCCATGCGCCGGCTGCGCCCGGCCGCCAGCACCAGCGCCGCCACTTGCCGGCCGCGCCGCGGCGCCACCGCCGGGGCAGGGGCGTTCGCCGCCTCGGCCCGGGGCAGGGGCCGCACCTCGATCTCCTTCAGCAGCCCGCCGACGCCCATCCCCATCACGTCCCGCGCCGTCACCGCAAGCCCCGCGAAGATCCGCTGCAGCACCCAGTCGATGCCGTTCAGCTTGGGCGATTTGGCGCAGCCCGGCAGCACCAGCGCCGGGATGTCGTCGATATGCCCGAGGCAGATGAGGTTGCCCGGATCCACCGGCATGCCGAAATGGTCGATGGCCCCGCCGGCGCGGACGATGGCGGCCGGCCCCACATCCCGCCGGTCCACCACGGCGGAGGCGCCGGCGATCAGCAGCACCTGCGCCCCCTGGCGGCGCAGCCGGTTCAGGGCATCGGCAATCGCCGGCGTCTCGTGCCGCACCCGCTCGGCCGGCAGCAGCGTGCCGCAGAGGGCTTCCACCCGCCCCCGCGTCACCTCCACCGCGCCTTCCATGACGCTTTCCTTCACGCCCGGCAGCTCGGTCAGCACCAGCCCGACCTTCAGCGGGCGGAAGGGACGCACCGCCAGCACCGGCCCGCCCAGCTGCCCCGCCTGGCGCGCCTGCGCCTCCGCCACCTGCAGCACGGCGCCGGGAACGGCGAAGGGGATGACCTTGATGGTCGCCACCATCTCCTTCGCCGCCACCGGCACGTAATTGGCCAGGGTGGCGATGGTCAGGCTTTCATCCAGCGCATTGATCCGGTCGATGGCCGCCGGGTTCACCACCAGCAGGCCCGCGGCATCGGCCATCAGGTTCACCCGCCCGGTGGACGCCCGGCTGCGCGCCAGCAGCGGCCCCATCAGCGCATTGGCCAGGCGGTCAGCGGCCTCGTCCTCCGGCACGTCGCCCGGCTCCAGCCGCGCGGCGATGATGCTGCCATGGCCGCCGGCCTGCAGCGCCGCAATCGCCGCCTCGTCCAGCACCGTGCCCTTCTTGAGCACCTTGCCGGTCATTCGCACGGTATGCGCCAGCACGGCGCCACGCGCCTCCGCCAGCGGGGTAGGACCGAAGATCATGCCGCTGCCGCTGCCGGCGCCCGCCGGCCAAGCGCGGCGCCGCGCCGCACTGCCACGATCTCCGCCATGATGGAGAGCGCGATCTCCGGCGCCGTCACCGCCTCGATGTTCAGCCCGACCGGCGCATGGATGCGGGCGATGGAGTCGGCCGAATGCCCCATCTCCGTCAGACGCGCCACGCGCTTCGCATGGGTCCGCCGGCTGCCCAGCGCGCCGATATAGAAGCAGTCGGATTTCAGCGCGGCGTCCAGCCCGGGATCGTCCAGCTTCGGGTCATGCGTCAGCGTCACCACCGCCGTCCGGGCATCCGGCGCCAGCGCGGCCACCGCATCGTCGGTCCATTCATGGATCAGGGTGATGCCCGGGAAGCGCTCGGCGGTCGCCCAGGCACGGCGGGGATCCACCACCGTCACCGCATAGCCCGCCGCCTGGGCGATCGGCACCAGCGCCTGGGCGATATGCACCGCGCCGACGATGACGATGCGCAGCGGCGGGTTGTGCGGATGGATGAACCAGGCCTCGCCATCCAGGGTCAGGTTGCCCGCCGCATCCTCCTGCAGCGCCTGCGCCGCCGCCTCCGCGAGCGCCGCCGGCACGGCGCTGTCCGGCCACAGCAATTGATGCCCGTCGGAGAGCCGCGTCAGCAGCGCCACCGGCCGCTTCTTCGCCTGCGCCTCCTGCAGCGCGGCGAGCAATTCGGGCGTCACGCGAGCTTCTCCACGAAGACCTTCAGCTTGCCGCCGCAGGCGAGGCCCACTTCCCAGGCCCGCTCGTCGGAGATGCCGAAATCCAGGAGCTGCGGCGTCCCGCTGGCCATGGTCTGCTTCGCCGCATCCGCCACCGCCCCCTCGATGCAGCCGCCGGAGACGCTGCCCGCCAGCTTGCCGGAAGCGCTCACCGCCAGCCGCGACCCGGCCGGGCGAGGGGAGGAGCCCCAGGTCTCCACCACCGTCGCGATTGCCACATTCTCCCCGGCGGCCCGCCAGCCCGCGGCGGTCGCCAGGACATCTTCGGAATCGCTCATGCGGCCATCCTCCTCGGCTGCGGGGGGGCGCCGCTCAGCGTCGCCACCAGCTCCCGCAAGCTTGCCAGATTATGCACCGGGCGGAACTCGTCCACATGGGGCAACATCGCCCGGATGCCCTGGGATCTGGGTTCGAAGCCGGAAAACCGCAACAGCGGGTTCAGCCAGATCAACCGGCGGCAGGAACGGCGCAGCCGGTCCGTCGCCTCCGCCAGCCCCTTCGCCCCCTCCCGGTCCAGCCCATCGGTGATCAGCAGCACCACCGCGCCCTGGCCCAGCACCCGGCGGGACCATTGCCGGTTGAACAGCTCCAGGCTCTCGCCGATTCGCGTCCCGCCGGACCAGTCAGGCACGATGTGGCTCACCATCTCGAAGGCCACCTCGGCATCCCGCGCCCGCAACTGCCGCGTCACATTGGTCAGCCGCGTGCCGAAGAGGAAGGAATGCACCCGGTCGCGCTCATTGGTGACGGCGTGCAGGAAATGCAGCAGCACCTGCGCATAGCGCGCCATGCTGCCGGAGATGTCGCAGAGCGCGACGAGGGGCGGCGGCCGCTCCACCCGGCGCCGTCGCTCCAGCGTCAGCATCTCGCCCCCCTGGCGCAGGCTGGCGCGGATGGTGGCCCGCAGATCGATGCTCGGCCCCTGCGGATCCGGCCGGAAGCGCCGCGTCGGCCGCGCATCCAGCGGCAGCACCAGCTTGCGGATCTCGGCCTTGGCGGCGGCGATCTCGGCCGCCGACATCGCCTCGAAATCCATGGCCTGCAAGCGCTCCCGCTCGCTGACCGTCATCGTCATCTCGACCGGCGGCCGCTCCTCCGGCGGCTCGGCGGGCGGGTTCGGCCGCTGCTGCGGCGCCAGCGCCTCGGCAATCCGCCGGCTGGCCGGCGGCGGCTTCGCCGGGTCCTTGGCGCCCTCCATCAGCGCCATGGCCGCAGCGTTCCTGCCACCCTCCGGATCGCGCCAGAACAGCAGGAAGGCCTGGTCGAACACCTCGAAATGCTCGCGCCGATGCACCATCACGCCGCGCAGCGCCGCATGCACCTGCCGCCGGTCGCCGATATCGACCAGCGCCAGCGCCGCCATGGCCGCCAGCCCCTCCGCCGGCCCCACCGGCACCCCGGCCCGCCGCAACAGCCGCCCAAACGCCAGCACATTCGCGGCCAAAGCCCGCCCCGGCTCCGGCACCGAAACCAGCCCGGCCATGGCCGCGAAATCGTTCATGCGTCGGGATTGCCGCAGGGGGACGCTGTCCCCCTGCACCCCCTGCCAAGGGCCGAAGGGCCCTTGGAACCCATGAGTTTATCGACACCCAGGGGGCCCCCGATGGAGGCACCCTGGGTGTCGATTGAACTAATACCGGGGTCCGGGGACCGGTCCGGTCCCCGGCGGGGGGGCGGGGGGCAGAGCCCCCCGCGGACCACCCGACCCATGCCGATCACGCCGCCGTGGCCTGCTTCGTCTCGGCGACGAGGCGGGCGGCTTCGGCGCCGCGCAGCTTGGCGATGTCGTCCTGGTATTTGAGGAGCACGCCGAGGGTCTCGTCCACCGCGGCCGGTTCCAGTTCGCGGGCGTCGAGGGCCGTGAGGGCGGCGGCCCAGTCGATGGTCTCGGCCACGCCCGGCAGCTTGAAGTAGTCCCCGCCGCGCAGCTTCTGCACGAAGGCGACGACCTGGGCGGAGAGGGCTTCCGGCACCTGCGGCGCGCGGATGGCAAGGATGGCGTGTTCCCGTGCCGCGTCCGGGTAGTCCACCCAATGATAGAGGCAGCGCCGGCGAATCGCGTCATGCACCTCCCGCGTGCGGTTGGAGGTGATGATGACGATGGGCGGCGTCGCCGCCCGGATGGTGCCGAGTTCCGGGACGGAGAGCTGGAAATCGGCCAGCACCTCGAGCAGGAAGGCCTCGAAGGGCTCGTCGGCGCGGTCCAGCTCGTCGATCAGCAGCACGGCAGGGTCGCCGGTCAGCGCCTGCAGCAGCGGCCGCTCCTGCAGGAAGGAACGGTCATAGATGCCGCGTTCCAGCGCCGCGCGGTCCGCCGCCTCGCCGCTCGCCTCCGCCAGGCGGATGGCCATGAGCTGCTTGGCATGGTTCCACTCATAGGCCGCGGCGGAGAGGTCGAGCCCGTCATAGCATTGCAGCCGCACCAGCCGGCGCGGCAACTCCTTGGCCAGCACCTTGGCGACCTCGGTCTTGCCGGTGCCCGGCTCGCCCTCGAGGAAGAGCGGCCGGTTCATCTTCAGGGCAAGGTGCACCGTGGTGGCCAGCGCCCGGTCGGCGACATAGCCGCCGGCTGCCAGCAGGCGCTGGGTTGCTTCGACGCTGTCCGGCAGGCTCACAGGAACATCAGCGCCAGGATGACCAGCAGGATGAGGCTGCCGCCCCAGAATTGCAGCGGCAGGCCGAAGGGCTCGATATGCAGCAGCAGCCGCATCGGCGTCAGCGCCTCCGGCGCCACCGGCCGCGGGTTGGGCCGGTAGACCGGCTTGCCGCCGCCCGCGCTCGGGCCTTCCGCGCCATGCTGGGTGAGGGGGCCGGGGGCGCCGGCATCGTCCAGGTATTCCGTATCCGTCCCGGCCGCCACGCCGCCATGCCGGGCGGCCTCCACCCGGGCGCTGGTCGCCGCGGCATTGGCCGGGCTGCGGGTGGCCGCCATGCCGGCGGCGTTGGCGGCATCCTCCGGCGCCGAGCGCGGCGTCTCGGTCACGCCCACGTCCGCCCGCGCGGGCGCAGCGGTGGTCGCGCCCATCGCCTCGGCGGTGGTCGGCACCGGCGTCAGATTCGCAGCGAAGCGGTCGAAGAACTGGTCCGCCATCTGCTTCGCCGTGCTGTCGATCAGCCGGGCGCCGAGCTGCGCCATCTTGCCGCCGACCTGCGCCTTCACCTGGTATTTCAGCAGGGTCTCGCTGGCGGAGAGTTCCTCGAGCGCCACATCGGCGCCGCCCTTGGCGAAGCCCATGGCGCCGCCATTGCCCTCGCCGGTGATGGTGTAGCTCTCCGGCGGGTTGATGTTCTCCAGCTTCACCTTGCCGCCGAATTTGGCCGCCATCGGGCCGAGCTTCACCGCCACGCGCGCCTGGAACTGATCCTCGGCGGTGCGCTCGACGGATTCGCAGCCGGGGATGGCGGCGCGCAGCGCCTCGGGGTCGTTGAGGGCTTCCCAGACTTGCTGGCGCGGCGCGGGGATGCGCCGCTCGCCGGTCATTTCCATGCTCTGCTCCCGCGTTTGGCCCGGACCTTAAGCGCCGGGCCCCGGGAGGAAAACCCCCGGGACCGGCAACCGGTTTTGCTTGCGCCGGGCCTCCGGGCGGGAGATTTGGGGCGCATGCCCGGGAATCTCCACCGCCTGGCCCTGCCGGCGGCATCGCTTCTGCTTGTCCCCATGCCGGCGCTGGCGGCGCCGGAGCAGCTCGTCGGCCTTGTCTGGGGTCTGCCCTTTGCCGGGCTGCTGCTCTCCATCGCGCTGTTTCCCTTGCTGGCGGACCGGATCTGGCACCGGCGGATGGGGGTGATCGCGGCGCTCTGGGGGCTGTCCCTGCTGCTGCCCTGGGCGGCGCGCTTCGGCGCGGGCGCCGCCTTCCACTTGGCCTGGCATGCCATCCTGCTGGAATACCTGCCTTTCGTCGCCCTGATCTTCGCCCTGTTCACGGTTGGCGGCGGCATCGTGGTGCAGGGCGGGCCCTGGGGCCAGCCGGCAGGGAATACGCTGCTGCTGGCCATCGGCACCGTGCTCGCGAGCGTGATGGGCACCACCGGCGCCGCCATGGTGCTGATCCACCCGCTGCTGCGCGCCAATGCGCACCGGACGCGCAAGGTTCACCTGGCGGTCTTCTTCATCCTGCTGGTCGGCAATGTCGGCGGCAGCCTGACGCCGCTCGGCGACCCGCCGCTCTTCCTCGGCTTCCTGCGCGGCGTGCCGTTCTTCTGGCCGACCCTGCATCTGCTGGCGCCGATGGCGGTGGTGGCGGGGGTGCTGCTCCTCGTCTTCTTCCTGCTGGATTCCTGGCTGGCGCGGCGGGACCCGCCGCCGCCGGAGCCGCGGCCGCTCCGCCTGCGGGGCGGGGCCAACATCGCCCTGCTCGGCCTGGTGGTCCTCGCCGTGCTCATGCAGGGCGTCTGGCAGCCGGGCGAGGTGGCGCTGGCCGGCACGCCGATCGGCGGGGAGCGGCTGGCGGGGATGGCGCTGATGCTCGGCATCGGCCTGCTCTCGCTGCGCCTGACGCCGCGCGCCGCCCGGGAGGCCAATATGTTCTCCTGGGCCCCCTTCGCGGAGGTGGCGAAGCTCTTCGCCGCCATCTTCATCTGCATGGGGCCGATGGTCGCCATCCTGCAGGCGGGGGAGGCCGGGCCGCTGGGCGGCGTGCTGGCGCTGGCCACCGGGCCGGACGGGGCGCCCTTGCCCGCCGCCTATTTCTGGCTGACGGGCGGGCTCTCCGCCTTCCTCGACAACGCCCCGACCTATGTCGTGTTCTTCGAGCTGGCGGGCGGCGACCCGGCGCGGATGACCGGCGAGCTGGCGCGGGTGCTGCTGGCGATCTCCTGCGGCGCGGTCTTCATGGGGGCGCTCACCTATATCGGCAATGCGCCGAATTTCATGGTGCGGGCCATCGCCTCCCGCCGCGGCGTGCATATGCCGGGCTTCCTCGGCTTCATGGTCTGGAGCCTGGCGCTGATGCTGCCGCCCCTCGCTCTCGTGACCTGGCTGTTCTTCCTGTAGAGCGGGCGAAACGGCCGGGGGGCGGGGCGTTGCGGGGAATCGTCGCGGGGTTGGTCCTGCTGCCGGGTCCGGCGGCGGCAGCGGTGGTGGAGGGGGCCTCGCTCGGCCTCGGCTGGGGCCTGCCCTTTGCCGGGCTGCTGCTCTCCATCGCCCTGATGCCGCTGCTGGCGGGGCGGCTCTGGCATCATCACTATGGCAAGATCGCCGCCCTCTGGGTCCTGGCGCTCGCCCTGCCCTTCGCCATGGCCTTCGGGCCGGGGCCCATGATCGGCCTCTTCCGCCATGTGCTGGTGCAGGATTACCTGCCCTTCATCGCCCTGCTGCTGGCGCTCTACACCACCGGCGGCGGCGTGCTGCTGCGCGGCCGGCTGGTCGGCACGCCGGCGGCGAACACCGCGCTGCTGGCCGCCGGCACCGCCATTGCCAGCCTGATGGGCACCACCGGCGCCGCCATGCTGCTGATCCGGCCGCTGCTGCGGGCCAATGCCTTCCGTCGGCGCAAGACCCACAGCTTCGTCTTCTTCATCTTCCTGGTCGCCAATATCGGCGGCGGGCTGACGCCGCTGGGGGACCCGCCGCTCTATCTCGGCTTCCTCAAGGGGGTCGGCTTCTTCTGGACGGCCAGCCACCTGTTCGCCGAGGTGCTGTTCTGCGCCCTGCTGCTGCTCGCCGCCTATTGGGCGCTGGATAGCTGGGCCTGGGCGCGGGAGCGGCCGGTGCCGCCCGAGGCCCCGCCCGGGCGGCTGGGGGTGGAGGGCAAGGTGAACCTCGCCCTGATCGGCGGCATCGTCGCGCTGGTGCTGCTGCAGGGGCTCTGGCAGCCGGGGGAGGTGGCGCTGCTCGGCGAGCGGATCGGCCTTGAGCGGCTGCTGGCCATGGCCGGCTTCCTCGGCATCACCGCCCTTTCCCTGGCGCTGACGCCGAGGGCGTTACGAGAGGCCAACAGCTTCGCCTGGGGCGCGATGGCGGAGGTGGCGAAGCTCTTCGCCGCCATCTTCCTCTGCATGGCGCCGGTGCTGGAGATTCTGAAGGCCGGTCCGGCGGGCGCCGCCGCCGGCCTGGTCGCGCTTACCTCCGATGCCGCCGAGGCGCCGGTCCCCTGGGTGTATTTCTGGCTGACCGGGGGGCTCTCCTCTTTCCTCGATAATGCACCAACTTACCTGGTGTTCTTCAACCTAGCTGGCGGCAATGCGGTCCATCTCATGGGGGAGGGGGCGCTGGTGCTGGCGGCAATCTCCTGCGGTGCGGTCTTTATGGGCGCCAACAGCTATATCGGCAACGCGCCTAATTTCATGGTGAAAGCCATCGCCGAGGAAAGCGGCGTCCGGATGCCGAGCTTCTTCGGCTACTGCGCCTGGGCGGCGGCGGTGCTGCTGCCGCTCTTCCTGCTGGTCACCTTCGTCTTCTTCCGCTGAGGCAGGGGCGGGCGGCAATCCGTCCCGGCTATCGCCATCTTCCCGCCTCGGGAATTGACAGCGCCCGCATCCCGCCGCCTTCTGCCGCCACGCGAGAAGGAGACCTTCCATGCCCTATGTGATCGGCGCCGATGTGCCGGACGAGCCCGCCGGGCTCCGCTTCCGCCGGCTGCTGGAACGCCCGCAGATCCTGCAGATGCCGGGCGCCCATCTCGGTATCTCCGCCCTGCTTGCCAAGAAGCAGGGCTTCGAGGCGCTCTACCTCTCCGGCGCCGCCATGACCGCCACCATGGGCCTGCCCGATCTCGGCATGATCACGGTGGACGAGGTCTGCTTCTACATCCGCCAGGTGGCCCGCGCCGCCGGCCTGCCCATGCTGGTGGATGGCGATACCGGCTATGGCGAGGCGCTGAATGTCATGCACATGGTCCGCGCCTTCGAGGAGGCGGGGGCCGGGGCGGTGCATCTCGAGGACCAGCTCCTGCCCAAGAAATGCGGCCATCTGAACGACAAGAAGCTGGCCGACGCCCACGACATGGCCGCCAAGGTCGCCGCCGCCCGCAAGGCGCGGAAGCACCTCTATATCATCGCCCGCACCGATGCCGCGGCCAGCGAGGGCATGGACGGCGCCGTCGCCCGGGCGAAGCTGTATCTGGAGGCCGGGGCCGACGCGATCTTCCCCGAGGCGCTGAACACCCGGGAGATGTTCGAGGAATTCGCCCGCCGCATGCCCGGGGTGAAGCTGCTGGCCAACATGACGGAGTTCGGCCGCACCCCCTTCTTCACCGCCGAGGAATTCCAGGCCATGGGCTATGCCATGGTGATCTGGCCGGTCTCCCACCTGCGGGTCGCGGCCAGGGCGATGGAGGAGCTCTACCTCTCGATCAAGGAGAATGGCGGCACCCACAAGATGGTGGACCGGATGCAGACCCGGGCCGAGCTCTACGCCACCATCGGCTATCACGACTACGAGGCGCTGGACGCCACCCTGGTGAAGACCGTCATCCCGACGGCCATGCCGCAGCGGGGCTGACCCGCCGGGTCCGGTGGCCTGATCCCGAAGCCCTGCGGCCTTCGGGTCCCAGGCCGCCGGCTTGCACGTTCAGCGGGGCTCCTGTCCGTCCCTTCGCCGGGCATCCGGCGAACTCGGCCGGCAGGGCAGCAGTGGCTCCGGACAGGCCGTGCCGCCTGAAGCCGCTCCGGCGCCTTGTCTCGTTAGGCTTCCCGGGGGATGGCGGTCTTTCCCGGCCTGGAAATGCGCCAGCTCATACCGGCAGCGCGAGATGCCGGCCCATGGGCGCGCCGCCGGCATGTCCTTAATCCTGGTGCGCCGCCGCCACACCAACCCCTGCGTGCGATACCCGGCTCGGAACGTCAGGGCTTATCGAGCCGGCACCAGGCGTCTGCCGTCACGGCCGGGCCGGCGCCGTCCGAAACCTGCCACCGCCCGGCGTCATTCGGCGGCGCGCCGTGGAAGGCCGCGGGACGTCAGCGAATCCAGGGGCCACAAGGCCGCATGGCGGCCTTCTCGGGGGCTAGAGCAGATCGCCGTAGGGCGGCACTGTCCGAAGGCGTGAATCTGCTCTGCAAACAAGGGCGTAGAGCGGTTTCGGTGAACGCATGTAAACCGAAAACGCTCTAAGGCGGGGCGACGTCCTCGGGGGAGGGCGGCCTATTGCTGCCCTGGCGCCGGCTGCTGCTGGCCCATCATGCCGAACCGGCCGACATTGCCGAACAGCGCCTGCATCAGCGTCCGCTCCGTGCCCGGCGTCGGCGTCTCGCGGGCGACCATGGTGACGTTCTTGCCGTCCTCCGCCCCCAGCACCTTCACCTCCTGCACCACGCCGCGATTGTCGAACAGCACGGCGACGGTGCGCTGGTCGGTCACCGCCAGCTCCCGCCCCGGCCTGACGCGGGTGTTGGAACTGATGTAGTACCAGGCGCCGTCGCCGAAGGTGCTGCTCTGGGTGGGCGAGCCGAGCAGGGCCTGCACATCCTGCCGCGTCGCCACCCCGGGGGTGATCTGGGCGATCTGCTCGTCCGAGACCCGGTTGCCGCGCATGATGGTCGGGGAGTCGAAGATGCTGCAGCTGGCGAGCAGCAGCAGTGTCGCGGCCGCCAGCGGCCGGGCCAGAAGGCGCGCCGACAGGCCCCGGGGGCGGCCCCCAGGGGCGCCGGCCCGGGCACCGGCAGGGACACATGCCGCGTTGACCGTTCGGGTGGGGCGATCCATCTCTCGTTCCAACTGCCGGCCGGGACCCCCCGGCGCCGCCCGAGATGGCATTGCGCCACGCCCCGGTCAACTGCGCGCCGGCGTGGGAAGGGCCCGCCGCTATGCGCCCCCCGTTCCGGCACCTTGCCCGATCGCGCGATTCGCGCTTTCGGTCGAGCCACGTTCGAGCGACCACGCCTGACCCGAAGGACCGCCACCCATGGGCCTCTTCGCCCTGTTCCGCCGCAAGCCGCATGAGCGGGCCGGCTTCGAGCTCTACGGCGCCGCCGTGGCCGCCGCCCGCCAGCCCTGGTTCTTCGCCCGGCTCGGCGTGCCGGATACGCTGGATGGCCGCTTCGACCTGGTCGGGCTGCATGTCGCCTTGCTGATCCGCCGCCTCCGTACCGATGCCGACCCGCGCGGCCCGGCCCTGGCCCAGGCGGTGTTCGATGCCATGTTCGCCGACATGGACCTGAACCTGCGGGAGATGGGGGTGGGGGACCTCGCCGTCGGCAAGCGGGTGAAGCGGATGTGGGAGGCCTTCCACGGCCGCGCCCAGGCCTATGAGGCGGCGATCGCCGCCGGGGACGCCACCGCCCTGGCCGTGGCGCTCCGCCGCAATGTCTGGCGCGCCGAGGAGGCCGGGCCACCGCCCGCCGAGGCCCTGGCCCTCGCCGCTCATGCGATGCGGGCCGCCGCGGCGCTGGAGGGGCAGGGGCTCGCCGCGCTGCTCGCCGGCCAGGCGGTGTTCCCGCCGCCGGAGGGGGTGGCCGATGCCGCCTGAATTCTCCCGCCGCCTGCCGCTCGGCCTGGTCGGGCCCGGCGGCCGCACCGAATCCCTGGCCGCGACGCCCGAGGAATGCGCCGCGCTGGCCGCCCGCTTCCATCTGCTCGGCATCGACTCCCTCGCCGCCGAGCTGCGCCTCCGGCCCGATTCGGATGGCGCGGTGCTGGCGGAGGGGGCGCTGACGGCCGAGGTGACCCAGGCCTGCGTCGTGACGCTGGAGCCCGTGCCGCAGCGAGTCGAGGCACGCCTCGCCTTCCGCCTGTTGTCCCCGGGGCAGGAGGAATCGGACGGGCCGGAGGATCTGGACGAGATCGCCTGCCCCGATGGCGTGGCCGATCTGGGGGAGGCGGTGGCGGAGCAGCTCGCCCTTGCCCTCGACCCCTATCCCCGCGCGCCGGGCGCCGAATTGCCGCCGGAGGCGACGGAGTCGGAGACCGGACCCTTCGCCGCCCTCGGCCGCCTGAAACGGCCGAATTGAGTGACTTATGGACCGTCCCTGACGTGGCCTGACAGCAACGCCGCCACCGCCCAGGCCCTTGGCGCGAGCCTCCGGTTCGGACCCACGGGCCCCAGGCTCGGACCGGGGGGGCGGGGCCAGGTCCTGGCCCCGGCGAGGTGCAGGGGCAGAGCCTTGGCGGCGGTAGGCATTCCTGCCGCCAGGTCCCCGCAACTTGCGCCCCCAGCCCCCCAATGCTACAGCCCCGCGCTCCCGACGAATCTCGTTACGTCTATATGAAGGAAGGCTCGGCGCCATGGCCGTTCCGAAGAAGAAGGTTTCGCCCTCCCGTCGCGGCATGCGCCGGTCGCACGAGGCCCTGTCCCGCGAAAATCACGCGGAATGCCCGAATTGCGGCGAGCTGAAGCGCCCGCACCACGTTTGCAGCTCCTGCGGCTATTATGATGGCCGGGAAGTCGTGGCCGCGGAGGCCGTAAAGGGCGTGGTCCGCAGCTGACGGTCCCGGGGCAGCTCGGCGGAGGTTCGGAACCCGTGTCGCAACCCTTCTCCCTGGCGATCGACGCCATGGGGGGCGACCATGCACCCGACATCGTGCTGGACGGGCTGGAACTGGCGGCCGAGCGCCACCCGGACGCCCGCTTCCTGCTGGTGGGGGATGAGGCGCGGATCGGCGCCATGCTCGCCCGCCGGCCGCGCGCCGCCAAGCTCTGCCGGCTACGCCACGCCCCCGGCGTGATCTCCGCCGAGATGAAGCCGACGGCGGCGCTGCGCCAGGGGCGGAACAGCTCCATGCGCCTCGCCATCGACGCCGTCGCCTCGGGCGAGGCAGAGGGCGTCGTCTCCGCCGGCAATACCGGCGCGCTGATGGCGCTCGCCAAGATCGTGGTGAAGACCCTGCCGGAGATCGACCGGCCGGCGCTGGCCGCCATTGCCCCCTCGGCGCGCGGCGACGTGGTCATGCTCGACCTCGGCGCCAATGTGCAGTGCGACAGCCGCAACCTGGTGGAATTCGCCGTCATGGGCGATGCCTTCGCCCGTGCGGTGCTCGGCCTCACCTCGCCCTCCCTCGGCCTGCTCAATGTCGGCTCCGAGGAGCTGAAGGGCGACGACCGGGTGCGCCAGGCCGCCGAGGTGCTGCGCGAGAGCCATATCGCCGAGCATTTCCACGGCTTCGTGGAAGGCCACGACATTGCCGCCGGCACGGTGGATGTGGTGGTGACGGACGGCTTCACTGGCAATGTCGCGCTGAAGACCGGGGAGGGCGCGCTGAAGCTGATGCGCGACCTGCTGCGCCAGGTCTTCACCTCCTCCGTTCCCGCCCGCATGGGCTACCTGCTTGCCCGCCCGGCGCTCGACCGGTTGCGGGAATGGATGGATCCGCGCCGCTACAACGGCGCTATCCTCCTCGGCCTCAACGGTGTCGTCGTGAAGTCGCATGGCGGCACCGACGCGACCGGCTTCGCCCATGCCGTCGATGTGGCGATGGACATGGTGACGCATCGCTTCAATGATCGAATCCGCGAGGGGCTGACCCGGCTCGCCGCCCCCGCGCCGGTGGCGGCGGCAACGCCCCGCTGATGTCTCGGGGACACGGCATGACCTTGCGTTCGCTGATCGCCGGCTGTGGCGGCTATCTGCCCGAGAAGGTGCTGCGCAACGACGACCTCGCCGCCGCCTACGGCATCGAGACCTCCGATGCCTGGATCACCGACCGCACCGGCATCCGCCAGCGCCATGTCGCGGCGCCGGGGGAGACCGCCTCCTCCATGGGCGCGGCCGCGGCGCGGCAGGCGCTGGAGCGGGCCGGGCTGCCGGAAGCGGCGGTGGATTGCATCATCGTCGCGACCTCGACGCCGGACAGCGCCTTCCCCGCGACGGCCGTGCGCATCCAGGCCGAGCTCGGCTGCGGCCCGGGCTTCGCCTTCGACATCGCGGCGGCCTGCACCGGCTTCATCTACGCCCTCGGCATGGCGGATGCGCTGCTCCGCACCGGCCAGGCGCGCTGCGCCCTGGTGATCGGGACGGAGGTCTATACCCGCATCCTCGACTGGACGGATCGCGGCACCTGCGTGCTGTTCGGCGACGGCGCCGGCGCCGTGGTGCTGACGGCGGGGGAAGGGCAGGGGACGGCGACCGATCGCGGCATCCTCTCCACCCACCTGCATTCGGATGGCCGCTTCGCCGACATCCTCCACATCGAGGGCGGCGCCGGCAGCACCGGCGGCACCGGCCTGCTGCGCATGTCGGGGCGGGAGGTGTTCCGCCACGCCGTCTCGAAGCTGGCCGCGGTGGTGGATGAGTCGCTGGCGGCGCATGGCCTGGCGCAGAGCGATGTGCGCTGGCTGGTGCCGCACCAGGCGAATCTCCGCATCATCGACGCCATGGGCAAGAAGCTCGGCCTGCCGAAGGAGCGGGTGGTGGTGACGGTGGACCGCCACGCCAACACCTCCGCCGCCTCCATCCCGCTGGCGCTGGCCGATGCGGATGGCAGGGGCGCCATCGAACGCGGTGACCTGGTGCTGATGGAAGCGATCGGCGGCGGGTTGACCTGGGGCGCCGCGCTGGTCCGCTTCTGATGACCCCCTGCAAGGCCGCCGCGCGGCTTTGCGGAGGCCCCGGAGTCGCTGCTGTCCCGAAGGCTCGCACGGCCTTTCGCGGGCAGCCGCGGAGGCGGCGCGGGCGGTAGATTTGCCGGGCGCACCCGCGTCATTCCCGGGACACCGTGGCGCGCTTACCGGACGGCCGAAATCGCTCGCCTTTCGGCCTGCTGCGAGCAAGCAAGGGCGGCACGGTGCCGCCAGCCATCCAGCACCCGTCCCGGCCAGGCGGCAGGCGAAGGCCTGCCGCGCGGAACGGTTGACGCCCGCAGCCGATACGGGTTTTCTAGCCCACAGAACGGCTTGCAGGACCGGGCTCAGAGCATGAACACCTTGACGCGGGCGCATCTGGCGGAGGCGATCTACACCCAGGTCGGCCTGTCGCGGAACGAATCCGCCGCCCTGCTGGAGACGGTGCTGGAGCGCATCTCCGCCACGCTGGAAAGCGGCGAGGCGGTCAAGATCTCCGCCTTCGGCACCTTCCTCGTGCGCCAGAAGGGCCAGCGCGTCGGCCGCAACCCGAAGACCGGCGTGGAGGTGCCGATCCTGCCGCGCAAGGTGCTCTCCTTCCGCCCCTCCCAGGTGCTGAAGGCGCGCATCAACGGCCAGCCCCTGCCGCGCGGCGGCCAGGAGTGAGCGAGACCTTCCCGGAAGGGCGCGGCCGGAGCCAGAAGGCGCCCACCGCCTTCCGCACCATCTCCGAGGTGGCCGACGACCTGCGCATTCCGCAGCACGTGCTGCGCTTCTGGGAGACGAAATTCCCCCAGCTCAAGCCGCTGAAGCGCGGCGGCGGCCGACGCTACTACCGGCCGGAGGACATCGCCCTGCTGCGGCGGATCTCCGACCTGCTCTACACCCAGGGCTACACCATCAAGGGCGTGCAGCGCCTGCTGCGCGAGGGCGGGCTGGAAGAGGCCGAGCTGCATCCGCCCGAGACGCCCGAGACCGCCGCCGGCACGCTGCGCGAGGTGCTGGAAGAGCTGGAGGACATCGCCGGCGAGCTGCACGCCCTGGCGGGCCGCTGAGGTCTCCCGCCCCGCCAGCGCGAGGGGAGGGCCCGTCACGCCGCGCCGGCACGCAGCGCTCCGCCCCAGGCGGCCTGGCGCGCCGGTGCGGCTCCCCTGCCTGGCCGGCCGGGCAGCTTCGTCTCTCCGCCCGTCACCGTGGCTTCTCGAGCTGCCAGGTCAGGTGCGAGCGCACCGTGGGCCATTCGGGCGCCGTGATGCTGTAGACGCAGGTGTCGCGCAGCGTGCCGTCCTGCATGCGCTGGTGGTGGCGCAGCACGCCGTCGAGCCTGGCGCCGAGGCGCTCGATGGCGCGGCGGCTCGCATGGTTCATAAAATGCGTGCGGAACTCCACGGCGAGGCAGCCGAGCCGGTCGAAGGCATGCGCCAGCAGCAGGAGCTTGGCCTCGGTGTTCAGCTTCGTGCGCTGGACTCGGGCGGCGTACCAGGTGGAGCCGATCTCCACGCGCGGCCCGGCGGCGTCGATGTTCATGTAGGTGGTCATGCCGACGGGCCGGCCAGCCGGGCCGTCCAGGACGGTGAAGGGCAGCATGCTGCCCGCCGCCTGGAGGCCGAGGCGGCGGTCGATCTCGGCCGCCATCCTCTCCGGCGACGGGATGGCCGTGTACCACAGCCGCCAGAGCTCGCCGTCGCGCACGGCTTCGGCGAGGGCAGCGCAATGCTCCCGCGACAGGGGGACAAGTTCGACATGCCGCCCGGAAAGGGTGACGGGCTCCAACGTCATCGGTGAAACCTCACAAGCAAGGCGCGCCGGGGCCATCGGGAACGGCGCCGCGAGGCCTGCCCTCTATCCCGCCGCCTGCCCCTTGGGGAGCGGGTTGCGCCGGCAAGGACCGGAATTCCCCTCGGCCGCTTCCCCTTGCAGCCAGCGCCACCGCATGGGGCGGCGCGGCCACGGGCGCCGGCCCGGGCGGCAGCTCCTCCGGCAGGCGCGCTCTGCTGCCGCGCAGTGGGCCGGCGGCGGCCACCAGCCGGGCGACCAGCCCGGATCGGGCAGTTCGAGGCCCGCGCGCAGGAGATGGCCAAGGGCTTCGGCTTCGGTGGCCGAGGCGGTCTCCGGCATCGGCGCGTCCCGGCTTCGGGCGGCCCTGTGCCAAGCGCTGCTCCCGCAGGAATGATCCGCCGGGGCGGCGGGCGGTGCAAGGGGCCAGCCGGTCGCCGCCGATGCGGCCGGCCGGCCCCGGCGCAGCCTGCCCGCGCCGGCACCCGCCCCGCCCGAGGCCAGCCTCCCGCTTGCCGCCGCCGCGCCTTCGGTGCAGAGAGCCCCGAGGATTGCCGCGAGGGAGCGCCATGACCGCCAGCCGCACCGTGCTCGACCTGATCGCCGCCGGCGAGGCCGGGCGCCCCGCCATCCGCGCCCCCGAGCGCCCCGCCCTGACCTATGCTGGGCTGCTGGGCCTGGCGGAGCGGACCCTGGCGGCGCTGAACGGCATCGGCATCGGCCGCGGCGACCGGGTGGCGATCGTCCTGCCCAACGGGCCGGAGATGGCGTCGAGCTTCCTCGCCATCGCCGGCGCCGCCACCACCGCGCCGCTGAACCCCGCCTACAAGGACGAGGAGTTCGAATTCTACCTCACCGACCTGAAGGCCAAGGCCCTGGTCGTGTTGCAGGGGATGGAGACCGCCGCCCGCGCCGTCGCCGCCCGCCTCGGCGTGCCGGTGGTGGAGCTCGTCCCCGGCGAGGCGGCCGGCGACTTCACCCTCTCCGGCGGCAGCCGGGGCGCGGCGGCGCAGCCCGGCCCGGCGGGGGCGGAGGACGTGGCGCTCGTCCTGCACACCTCCGGCACCACGGCGCGGCCGAAGATCGTGCCGCTGACCCACGCCAACGTCACCGCCTCGGCCGGCAACATCGCCCGCACGCTGCGACTGACGCCCGGGGATGCCTGCCTCAACGTCATGCCGCTCTTCCACATCCATGGGCTGATCGCGGCGACGCTCTCCTCGCTGGCCGGCGGCGGCGCCGTCATCTGCACGCCGGGCTTCAATGCGCTGCGCTTCTTCGGCTGGCTCGATGCCGAGCGGCCGAGCTGGTACACCGCCGTGCCCACCATGCATCAGGCGATCCTGCAGCGCGCCGAGCGCAACCGGGAGATCATCGCCCGTGCCCCGCTGCGCTTCATCCGCTCCTCCTCCGCCTCGCTGCCGGCGCAGGCCATGCGCGACCTCTCCGCCACCTTCAGCGCGCCGGTGATCGAGGCCTATGGCATGACCGAGGCCAGCCACCAGATGTGCAGCAACCCGCTGCCGCCCGGCGTGCAGAAGCCCGGCCTGGTCGGCCTGCCGGCGGGGCCGGAGGTCGCCATCATGGATGATGACGGCAAGCTCCTGCCCCAGGGCTCGATCGGCGAGGTGGTGATCCGCGGTCCCAGCGTGACCAAGGGCTACGAGGCGAACCCGGACGCCAATGCCAAGGCCTTCACCAATGGCTGGTTCCGCACCGGCGACCAGGGGCTGTTCGACAAGGATGGCTACCTGCTGCTGACCGGCCGGCTGAAGGAACTCATCAAGCGCGGCGGCGAGCAGGTCTCCCCGCTCGAGGTGGATGGCGTGCTCTCCGAGCACCCCGCCGTCGCCCAGGCGCTCACCTTCTCCATCCCGCACCCGATGCTGGGCGAGGAGGTCGGCTGCGCCGTGGTGCTGCGCGAGGGCATGGAGTGCACGGAGCGTGAGCTGCGCGACCATGCGGCGAAGCACCTGGCGGATTTCAAGGTGCCGCGGAAGGTGGTCTTCCTGGCGGAGATCCCGAAGGGCGCGACGGGCAAGCTGCAGCGCATCGGCCTCGCCGAGAAGCTCGGCATCACCGCCTGATGCGCTCCCCGCCCCGGGAAGTGGGGTGGGCTGGAGTGCATATCGGCAAGACCCGCGCGGGGCGGCACCGGGGGCAGGGGGCTAACCTCCTCGCCCTGACATGCCCCGTCGGCGGGAGAGGGCGAGATCCATGAAACTTTGCATCTTCGGCGCCGGCGCGATCGGCGGCCTCATGGCGGCGAAGCTGGTCCGGAAGGGCGAGGTGGACGTCACCGTCATCGCCCGCGGCCCGCATCTCAAGGCCATGCAGGAGAAGGGCCTCGTGCTCCGCTCCGGGGACGGGGAGATCGTCACCCGCCCGCGCTGCGTCGCCAGCGCCGAGGAGGCGGGGCCGCAGGATTACGTCCTCATCACCCTGAAGGCGCCCGCCCTGCCCGGCGCGGCGCAGCAGATGCAGCCGCTGATCGGGCCGGACACCACCATCGTCGCCGCGGTGAACGGCATTCCCTGGTGGTACTTCCACAAGCTTGCCGGCCCGCATGAGGGCCGGCGGGTCGAGAGCGTCGATCCGGGCGGCGCCGTCTCCGCCCTGCTGCCGCCGGAGAAGGTGCTGGGCTGCATCATCTACCCCGCCGCCGAAGTCCCCGAACCGGGCGTCATCGAGCATACCTATGGCGACCGCTTCACCCTGGGCGAGCCGGATGGCAGCCGCAGCGAACGCGCCGACGCGCTCTCCAAGGCCCTCGTCGCTGCCGGCTTCAAGGCGCCGGTGCGGCCGAAGATCCGCGATGAGCTCTGGGTGAAGCTCTGGGGCAACATGGCCTTCAACCCGCTCTCGGCCCTCACCACCGCGACGCTCGACATCATCACCGGCGAGGCCGAGCTGCGCGCCGTCTGCCGCGCCATGATGCTGGAGGGCCAGGCGGTGGCGGAAAAGCTCGGCGTCCGCTTCGCCATCGACGTGGACAAGCGCATCGCCGGCGGCGCCGAGGTGGGCGCGCACAAGACCTCCATGCTGCAGGACCTGGAGCGCGGCCGGCCGATGGAGATCGATGCGCTGCTCGGCAGCGTGGTGGAGCTGGCCGATCTGGTGGAAGTGCCGGCGCCCACCTGCCGCACCGTGCTGGCCCTGCTGCGCACCCGCGGCCGGCTGGCGGGATGCTACTGACGCGCCGGTTCCTCGCCCGGCTGGCGGCGCTGCTGCCTCTTGCCGCCTGCGACGATGGCTGGGTGGCGGAGCCGATGGTGCGCCTGCCGCCCGGCCTGCCGCCGGGCGCGACCGAGCCACGCCGCTGGGCCTTCGGCGAGGCCGCCGCCCGGCTGCTCGACCGCCCCGCCGGGCTGCGCGGGGCGCCGGCCGAGACGGCCTGGGCCGCCGCGCTGGTGGAGTATCTGGCGACCGCCTTCCAGGACGGCGCCCTGCCCGATGGCCGCCACCTGACCCGGCTGCTGCGGGAGGGCCGCACCGCCCTGCGCCTGACGCTCGGCCTGCCCGTCGAGGCGCCGCCCCAGGCCATGGCCGATGCCCTCCTCGCCGCCGCCGGCCGGCGCGCGGGGGCGGTGCCGGCCCCCCTCGCCTCGGCCCTTGCCGGCTTCGATCCGGAGGATGCCCGGCTGGCCCCGCTGCGCCGCGCCCTGCGGGCGGTGCGGGATGCGCTTGCGGCGCAGCTCCTGCCGCGGTGAGGGCGGCGCCCGCGCCGCAGGACCCGCGCACGCCGCAAGGCTGGCGACAGGCCCCCGGGCGGGCCGCCCCTCGGCGGCGCCCTGTCGTGCCAGGCTACCACCGGAGACCTTCCGCAACGGTGGGTAACTTTGCATGACGCAGCCCTCATTCTCCCGGCAATTGCCGCGGCGTGATGGCAAGGTCATGCTGCTGGCGATTCGCTGGCCCTTCGGCCGCGCCATCTGGGGGATTTTCCACATGTTCCGTGCCCTGCCGCCCCTTGCGGCCGCGCTGCTCTCGCTCGGTGCCTGCGGCGTGCTGCCGCCGCCGCCACCCTCCGCCCAGCTCCCCTACGATGCGACGGTCGGCGCCGGCGACCCGATCCGTGCCGCGGCCGCCACCACCTCCTATAGCTTTTCCCACCAGGAGACGCTGGCCGGTCAGCCGGCCGCTGCGGCGCGCGCCCTGGCGCAGATGGAATTCCTGGCCGCCGACCTGCCCACCAACCCGCGCTTCCCCAACATGCCGCCGGAACTCCCGTCCCAGCTGGCCGAGGCCCGGGCGGAATGGCGCCAGGCCCTCGGCGTGCCGCGCGACCTGCCGCCCCAGCCGGTGATCGATTCGCTCTACGCCGCCGCGCGGGCCCTGAATGCCGGCCAGCCCGCCGCCAATGCCGCCGCCACGCTGCCGGCAAACGTCTTCACCCAGGGCGGGGAGGCGACGCTGACCCGCCTCGCGGCCCTGCCGCCCCTGCCGCAGACCGGCGTGGCCGCCACCACCTCCGCCGAGGTGCTGCGCCGCAGCATGGACGGCGACCGCCGCGGGCGGCTCTGAGCCATGGCGGGCGCTTTCCTCCACGGTCCGCGCCTGCTGCTCGCCCTGCTGCTGCCGCTCGGTGCCTGTGCCGAGCTGCGGCAGCCGGCGTCCCTGCCCTCGCCCGCCCCGCTCGGGGTGGTGACGGCGGATCCGGTGCGGGAGGCGGTCGCCGCCACCGCCCGCGCCTTCGCCGATCGCGGCGCCGCCCTGGCCGGCCAGCCTGCCGCGGCGGCCGAGGCGCTGGCCCGGCTCGAATTCCTCGTCGCCGAGCTGGACCGCAACCCCCGCTATGCCAGCCTGCCCGAGGGGCTGAAGCGGGAGCTGGGCTTTGCCCGGACGGAGACGCGCGACGCTGCCGGCATTGCCGAGACCGCCAGCGAGGCGGCGGTGACGCCGGCCCTGCTGGCGGCCGGGCGCGCGCTGCGGGCCGGCGATGCCGCCCGTGCCGCCGCGGCGCTGCCGGCGCCGCTCTTCCGCCCCGGCGGGGCGCGCTCCGTGGCCCGGCTCGGGGAGTTGGGCCCGCTGCCGCAGACCAACCTCGCCACCGGGCTGCTGGCGCAGGAGGTGGCGCAGCGCGATGCCGCCGGGGGCTGGATGGCGCCGGCCACCGCCGCGGCGGAGGCGCCGATCGGCGGCATCACCTTCGGCCAGAGCAGCGGCATCACCGCCGGATACTGATCCTCTCCCAGCGGGCACCGACGCGAAGGCGGCGCCGCGATGCCCGGCGCCGCGCGCGGGCCGCCGCGGCTCAGTCCAGGCGGATGTTGTTCGCCTCGATCACCTTGCGGAATTCCTCGCTATGGGTCCGCAGATAGGCCGCGAATTCGGCAGGGCCGCGGGGCAGGGGCTGCATGCCGATGCCCGCGACGCTCTGCTGCGCCTCCGGCGTCGCCAGCGCCTTCGCGGTCTCCGCCGCCAGCCGCTCCACCACCGGTGCCGGCGTGCCTGCCGGCATCATGTAGCCGCCGAAAGCGCCGGCATCGTAGCCCGCCATGCCCGGGACCTGTGCCAGCGGCTTGAGGTTCGGCGCCAGCGCCGTGCCGCTCTCCAGCGAGACGCCGAGCGCCCGGAGACTGCCCTGGCGGAACAGCGGCCCGGTCGCCGCCAGGGTGTCGATGGCGAAATCCACCTGTCCCGCCATCACCGCCGTCAGCGCCGGGCCGCTGCCCTGGAAGGGCACATGCACCGTGTCCAGCTTCGCGCGGCTGAGGAACATGAGGGTGATGAGATGCGCCGCCGCCCCGGCGCCGGAGGTGGCGTAGGTGTACTTGCCCGGCGCCGCCCGCACCTTGGCGACGAATTCCTCCGCGCTCTGCGCCGGGAAATTGTTGTTCACCACCAGCACATAGGGGGAGATGCCGATCATCGCGACCGGGATGAAGTCCTTCTGCGGATCATAGGCGGTGCGCTGCACCAGCGGTGCGGTGGTGATGGGTCCGGTGGAGGCGGCGAGCACGGTGTAGCCATCGGCCGGCGCCTTCGCGACGAAATCCGTGCCGATCATCCCGCCCGCCCCGGCCTTGTTCTCCGGCACCATGGGCTGGCCCCATTGCTCGCTGACCTTCTGGGCGACGACGCGCGCCATGAGATCCGTCGCCTGGCCCGGCGGCCAGGGGATCACCAGCCGCACCGGCCGGTTGGGATAGGCGCCCTGGGCGCGGCCCGTCGAGGCGATGAGGGCGGGGGCGGCGAGCATCGCTGCCGTGGACAGCAACAGGGGCCTGCGGCGCATCTTGGACGTTCCCAGACAGTGGTTGTTCGTGGTTGTCCGCCAAGAGGTAGGGGAGGGCGAGGCGCTTGCCAAGCGCGCGCCGCGCGAGTGTCCGGCCGCGAATACCACCGGCCATGGGATGTGCCGCAGCTGCCCTCCGCCGCGGCGACCGCCAGCCCGGTGCGGGACGCCGGGCGCCGCAGCTGCGCCACCTGCTCCGCGTGGATGCGCGGCGCCCAGGCGGCCGCCTCCTCCCGGCCTGGATAGCCGGGGCGCCGGCTCATTCGCGCGGACAGCCGCATGATCAGCAGCGGCGGCATTGCCGAGGCGCGATTCACCGGGCATTTTTGCATTGCAACAAGGGGCTCCCGCCATGCCGCTGATCGACACCGCCCGCTTCCTGCAGGACCTGAACGAGCTGCGGCAGATCGGCAAATACAAGACCGGCGTGCACCGCCCGACCTACTCGCCGCAGGACATGGAAAGCCGGCGCTGGCTGGTGGCGCGGCTGGAGGAATGCGGGCTGGAGGCGGAGATCGACGGCATCGGCAATGTCTTCGGCCGGCACAGGGGCAGCGGGCCGCATCTGCTGGTGGGCAGCCATATCGAGAGCCAGAACTACGCCGGCTGGCTGGATGGCGCGCTTGGCGTGATGGCGGGCGTCGCGCTGGCGCGCGCCGGGCTGCCGGTGGATGTCGCCGCCTTTGCCGATGAGGAAGGGCATTTCGAGGGCGGCTTCCTCGGCAGCAAGTCGCTCATCGGCATCCTCTCCGAGGAGGAGATCGACCGCAGCCGCAGCCGCAATGACGGCCAGCCCTTGCGCGAGGCGCTGGCGGCGGCGGGGCTGGCGGGCAGGAAGCGGCTGCGGCTCGACCCCTTGCGCTACAAGGGCTTCTTCGAGATGCATATCGAGCAGGGCACCCAGCTCGAGAATGCCGGGCTGCAGGCCGGGGTGGTGACCGGCATCGTCGCGATCTGGCAGTGGCGCATCATCATCGAGGGCATGCAGGACCATGCCGGCGGCACCACCATGGCGGAGCGGCGCGACGCCGGCCTGACGGCAGTGCGGCTGCTGGCGATGCTCGACCAGGAAATGCCGAAGGTCTGCGGGCCGCGCAGCGTGTGGACGACGGGGCGCATCACGCTCGACCCTGGGGCGCCGAGCATCATCCCGGGGAGCGCCGACATCCTCTTCCAGTTCCGCGACATCGACCTGCCGACGCTGGAGCGGATGGAGGATTGCCTGCGGCGCTGCGTGCAGGAGATGAACCGGCGGGAGCGCTGCACGGTGACGCTGCACAATGTCAGCAAGTCGCTGCCCGCGCTGTGCGAGCCGAAGATGATGGCGGCGCTGGACGCGGCGGCGGAGCGGCTGGCGCCGGGCAAGTGGCAGCGCATGCCGAGCGGGGCGGGGCACGATGCGCAGTACATCGCGCGGGTGATGCCGGTGGCGATGCTGTTCACGCCAAGCATCAAGGGCATCAGCCACCATTGGGCCGAGGACACCAAGGAGGAGGATCTCGCGCTGTGCTGCGAGATCCTGGGGGAGGCGGCGAAGAGCTACCTGGAAGCTTGAGGGAGGCTCTGCCTCCCTCAAACTCCCTCCGCCAAAGGCCGAAGGGCCTTTGGAAACCGGGGGTTTTGCACCCGACGGTGGCACCCTATGCGGGCTCCGCCCAGCGGGGGATGCGGGAACGGCCGGCGGCAAAGCCGAGCATCCGGCGCATCAGGCGGAAGATCCAGGCGGGCGGGCGCCAGGGGCGCTCCATGATCGCCGAGAGAATGCGACGGATCACCTCGCGGTAGATTTCGGACAAATCCACATCCGGCAGCCAGGTGGAGGGGCCGGGCAAGGCCGAGGGCATGCGCAGCCGCTTGGCGAGCATGATCCCGGCCAGGCCCATCAGCCGGATGGCGCGGCGGAAGGCGCAGCACACCCGATAGGCCAGGCCGTCCCACACCGGGGCGCGGTCCCGGCGCGCGACGGCGATCAGCAGCATGGCCCAGAGCCCGGCCTTGCCCCAGCGGCGGTGCGAGCGGGAGGCGGTGTCCGGCTTGCCGAATTCCGGCGGCAGGTCGGCCCAGGGGGCCCGGAGGCCGCCGCGCTTCAGGGTGCAGGCGCGGAAGATGGCATCCAGCCGGGCGCGCGGGCTGTCCCGCATCGGCCGGCCGGGGCCATCGGCCTGGGCGCATTTGGCCGCGGCGAAGATGGGGGCGATGGCGGCCCATTCCTCCTCGGTCAGCGGGGCCCAGATGGTGGGCGGCGTCAGGCGCAGGACGGGGTCCAGCACCAGGCGGCGGGTCAGGAATTCGCGGGGGAGGAGGCTGGCGGGGAAGAGGTCCGGGGGGAGAAGGCGGCGAGGGCGCATGGGAGAAGGACCGCAGGGGAATTCGGGAACGTATCAGCAACCACGACCCGTCTTCAAGGAAAATAATCTTATCTGCTGCGATGGCCGCGGCCGCGGCGGGGCTGGCGCGAGGCTTGCCTGGCCGGCATCGCCGCCCGGCGTGCCGGGGCTTGCGCAGGGTGTCGTGGGGCCCGACTGGTTCAGCCCTCGGGTCCGAACTCAGACCGGGGTCCGGGGCCAGGTCCTGGCCCCGGCGGGGTGCAGGGGCAGAGCCCCTGCCCGGGGTTCCGGGGCGGAGCCCCCGCCTTTCACTCCGGCATCAGCGAGACATGCGCCGCGACGATGCGCCAGCCTTCCTCCGGGAAGCGCACCCAGCTCTGGCTCTGCCGGCCGCGGCGGCCGCTGCGGAGGAATTCGGTGTTGGCCGTGGCGAAGTCCCGGCCATAGGTGGTGATGACCGTGTTCTCCAGCGTGCGCGCCAGCCCGACCGGGGAACGGGCGGCGCGGAAGGCGGCGATCGCCTCCCAGCCATAGAGGTTCTCGGCGGGGCCGTAGCGCAGGGTGCGGGCGTCCTTGCGGAACAGGCGCTGCAGCGTCTCGACGTCGTTGGTGACGAGGGCGCGTTCGTACTCGGCGAAGGCGGCCTGCATCTCCGCCATGGGTTCCGGGAGGTCGAACTCCATCAGGCCTGGTCCTTTGCTGCGAGATAGGCGCGCCAGCCGCCATGGGCGGAGATGTCCGGCGCATCGGCCAGCGCCGCGGCCTCGGCGAGGAAGCCGAGGGGCGTGCTGCCATCCGAGAGGGTGACGCGGCCGAAGCCGAGGGGCGGCGGGATTTCGGCGAGGAAGGGCCCGAGGCTGGTGGCGGGCAGCGCCCAGATCTCGCCGGCAATGGCGATGCCGCCGCTGGCGACGCGCGCCATGCCGGGGCGGTTGCCGAGGTCGTGCAGCCGGTAGTGGGGCGCGGTGGTGGCGGCGCGGAGGAAGCGGCCGCCATGGCGCAGCAGCTGCGGATTGAGGGGCAGTCCGGACATGTGGGCGCCGATGGCGAGCAGGGGGAGCTCGTCCGCGGCAAGCGTCGGCGGAACGGGAGGCGGCGGGGTGGGGGTGCCGAGGGCGCCGAGGGGGAGGCCCGCCGTGGCGTGCAGCGCGGCGCCGAGGCCGGCGAGGCGGGCTTCGGAGAAAGCCGGGCCGATGAGGGTGAGGCCGGCGGGCAGGCCCGCGGCGGTGAAGCCCGCGGGGATGGCGAGCGCGGCCAGGTCGCAGATGTTCACGAAATTGGTGTAGGTGCCGAGGCGGCTATTCGCCGCGACGGGCTCCGCCGCGAGGGTCGCCAGGCTGGGCAGGCCGGGCGCGGTGGGCAGCAGCAGCGCATCCGTGCCAGCGAAGAGGGCACGGGCGAGGCGGCGGGCCTCCGCCGCGGCGTGGAAATCCTCCCAGGCGTCCACGGTACGCTTGTCGAGCCCGGCCTCGAGGATGGTGCGGGTGACGGGGTGGACGCTCTCCGGCCGCGCGGTGAGGAATTCCCGTAGCGCAGCGGTGCGCTCCGCGACCCAGGCGCCGTCATAGAGGCGGCGGGCGATGGCGAGGAAGGGGGCGATATCGACGCGGGCGAGGCTGGCGCCGAGCGCCTGGGCGCGGCCGAGCGCGGCCTCGTAGAGCGCGGCGTCGCCGGGCGTGTCGAAGCTGAGCTGCGCGGGCAGCGGAGCGGCGAGGCGCCAGGCGGGCTGCGGCGCCGGGGCGGCGCGCCAGAAGGGCGGCGCGGGGCGGGAATAGGGGTCGGCGGCGTCGGGGCCGGCAGCGACGGCGAGCACCGCGGCGGCATCCGCCACGGTGAGGGCGAAGATCGAGACCGTGTCGAGCGAGCGGCAGGCCGGGACCATGCCGCGGCTCGGGATCAGGCCGAGGCTCGGCTTCAGCCCGACGATGTTGTTCGCCATGGCCGGCACCCGGCCGGAGCCGGCGGTGTCCGTGCCGAGGGAGAACGCCGCGATGCCGGCAGCGACGGCGGTGGCGGAGCCGGAGGAGGAGCCGCCGGGGACATGGCTCGGCAGCAGGGCGTTGCGCGGCGTGCCATGGGGGCTGCGCGTGCCGTTCAGCCCCGTGGCGAATTGGTCGAGGTTGACCTTGCCCAGCAGGATGGCGCCGGCCTTCAGCAGCCGCGCGACGACAGGCGCGTCCTCCGCCGGGGTGTAGGCGTAGTCCGGGCAGCCGGCGGTGGTGGGAAGCCCGGCGCAGTCGATATTGTCCTTCACCACGAAGGGCACCCCGTAGAGCGGGCGGCCCTGCGGGCCCTCCGCCGCCAGGGCGGCGGCGCGGGCGCGCACCGCGTGCGGCTCGACGCGGGTGAGGAAGAGGGCGGGGTCGGCCCAGGCGGCGATGCGGGACAGCGCCGTATCCGCCACCGCGACGGGGCTGCCGCCGGCCGCGTGGAAGGCGGACAGCGCGTCCAGGGTGAAGGTCTCGGGCGGGCGCATCAGGCGGCCAGCAGGTCCAGCGCGGCGCGCATCAGCGCGCCCTGGGGGGATTCCAGGGCGTGCAGGATGCGGAAATGGTCGGCGTTCGGCACGGGGATGAGCGGCCCCGGGCAATGCGCGGCGGCGCGGGCGGCGTGGAAGTCGCGGGAGTGGCGGATCAGCTCGCGCGTCTCCTTCGTGCCATAGGCGATGGCCAGCGGCTTCGGCACCATGGGCAGGCGCATGGGCGAGAGGGCGGCCAGCTCCGTCTCGGTGAGGTGCAGCTTCTCGTTCAGGTAGGTCTCGCGGATCGGGGCGAGTTCGTAGATGCCGGAGATGGCGAGGCCGGCGCTGACCAGCGGATGGCCGAGCGCCATGGCGGCGAGATGCCCGCCGGCGGACCAGCCGGAGACGATGACGCGGCCGGCGATGCCGTGCTTCGGGCCGTTCTCCTGCAGCCAGTCGAGGGCGGCGATGATCTCGGCGACGATCTGGGTCAGCGTCGCATCCGGCGCCAGGGAGTAGCCGGGCAGGGCGGCGGCCCAGCCATGGGCGTGGGCGCCGGCCATGAAGGCGCAGAAATCCTCGCGCCGGTTGCGCTGCCAGTAGCCGCCATGGATGAAGACGAGGCAGGGGGCATCGGCCCGCGCGGCGGGGAAGAGGTCCCAGACATTGCGCTCATTGGGGCCGTAGGCGAGGCCGAGATGGCCGGCATGGGTGGCGCGGAAGCTGGCGGCGGCGGCGTTGCGGGCCTCGATCAGGGCGGCGCTGTCGGGGACGGCGCGGTTGTTGTCGTAGCAGGCGTCGCGCTCATCCTGGGTGGCGCTGGCCCAGAAGCCGGGCAGGGGGGCGTAGGACATGGGCGGTGTTCCGGTGCGGTGGCGCGGGTGGTGAGGCTGGACGAGCGTATCGTAGGTGGCGCTGGCGGATGACCTAGTGCGGCTTTGCCGTGAGCATTCCATTGTCGCTGCTAGAGCAGATCGCGTCCAGATGGACTCATCTGAACGCGTGAAGCTGCTCGCAAAACAACGGCCTGGAGCATGCGGCGTGAGCGCAAGCGAACGCCGCATGCTCTAAGGACGCTGTCGCGTCCGGGCGCGCCCTGCGCGCTCGACACCGTCGGGCACATTCCAAGCCCACGCCATGGGCCGGATGTCGTATCGAGGCCTTCGCCGCGCGCAGCGCGGTGCCGCTTCACGGCATCCTTGACACGAAATCCGGACCATGGCCCTCGCGAATGGCCGCCTTCGACGGCGTCGAAGGCGCGCAGAGGCGCCTTCGGGTCACCGGAGAGGGACAACCTCCATGCTGCCGGCATCTAATGGTGCCCGCCCAGCATGGCCGCGAAGCGGCGGCGCAGCGCGTTGAATTCAGGGGAGGTCGGGTCGCGCGGCCGGGGCAGCATCACCTGCTCATCGGCGACGATGCGGCCAGGGCCGGGGGACATCACCACGATGCGGTCGGAGAGGAAGATCGCCTCCTCGATGGCATGGGTGACGAAGAGGACGGTCAGCTTCGCCCGCGCCCAGACCTCCAGCAGCTCCTCCTGCAAGCGCTCCCGCGTCATCGCGTCCAGCGCGCCGAAGGGCTCGTCCATCAGCACCACTTCGGCATCGTTCGCCAGCACGCGGGCGATGGCGACGCGCTGCTGCATGCCGCCCGAGAGCTGGTGCGGATAGGCATCGGCGAAGCGCGTCAGCCCGACCATGTCCACGAAGCGCTTCGCCGTCGCCGCCACCTCCGCCTTCGGGCGGCCGCGCGCGGCGGGGCCGAAGCCGACATTCTGCGCGACGGTGAGCCAGGGAAAGAGGCCGTAATCCTGGAACACCATGCCGCGGTCCGGGCCAGGGCCGGCGATGGGCTTGCCCCACATCAGCAGGCTGCCCGCCGTCGCCGTCTCGAACCCCGCCACCATGCGGAGCAGGGTGGATTTGCCGCAGCCGGAAGGGCCGATGAGGCAGATGAACTCGCCCTTCCCGATGCGCAGCGAGGCATCCGAGAGCGCGGTGATCTGCTCCGCCCCGAAGGCGAAGCGCTTGGTGACACCCTGCACCTCGAGGATCGGCAGCTGCGTCATGGGCCGGGTCTCGGTCCGGGGAGCCAGGTCATCCATGCTGGGGGCTCCAGCGCAGCAGGCGGCGGCCGAGAAGCTGCACGATCCGGTCGGAGAGGAAGCCGAGCACGCCGATGGTCACCATGCCGGAGATGACGATCTCGGTGCGGGAGAGCTGGCGCGCCTCCATGATGATGGCGCCGAGCCCGGTCTGCACGCCGGTCATCTCGCCGACCACGATCACCACCCAGGCGAAGCCGAGGCCAAGCCGCAGCCCGGTGAAGATGGAGGGGAGCGAGGCCGGCAGCACCACCTTCCAGAACACCGCCTGCGGCGAAACACCGAGCATCGCCGCCGCCTCGAACAGCCGGCCCTCGACATTCTTCACGCCGAAGATGGTGTTCAGCAGGATGGGGTAGAAGGCGCCGAGGAAGACCAGGAAGAAGGCGCTGCGCGGGCCGATGCCGAAGACGATCATGGCCAGCGGCAGCCAGGCGGTGACGGGGATGGGGCGCAGGATCTGCAGGCTGGGGTCCAGCAGGTCGCGTACCGCCGCGACGCGGCCGATCAGCATGCCCATGGGCAGCGCCACCAGCGCCGCCAGGGCGAAGCCGCCATAGACGCGGGAAAGGCTGGCGAAGGTGTGGGTGAGCAGGGTCTCCGAATAGAGATCGTCCCAGACCCCGCCGAAGGCGAGGTCCCACCACTGCACCGCCACATCCCAGGGCGGGGGGATGAGGCTGTAGGCCTGGCCGTGCGTCGCCAGGTGCCAGGCGAGCACGCCCAGCACCGGCGCCGCCAGGGCCAGCACCACCTGGCGCGGGGACAGGCCGTGCGCGGTCATGGCCGGCGCGGCCGCTGCGCGCCCGTGGGCCGACGCCCGCCAGCGGCCCGGGACATGCGCATCCGGCCCGGGCCCGCGGAGCCCTGCCGTTCAGCGATCGGGCGCATGCTCAGGCCGCCGACTTCGCCAGCTCGTCGGAGAATTTCGTCTCGAAGAAGCTGGCGAAATCGGGCAGGGCACGGATCTGCCGCAGCGCCAGCATGTGGTCCGCATAGGTCCTGGCGCGGCCCAGCATCTCCGGCGTCATCTGCCAGTTCAGCTCGACGTTCGGCAGGCTCAGCTCCAGCGCGTCCCGCCGCATGCCGAGACGCGTCACCGCCGTCTCTATCGTCACCTCGCGGTTGGCCATGCCGAATTCGCTGGCCTGGCGGTGCACCTTCAGCATCTGCCGCACCAGGTCGGGGCGCTGCGTCACCGTCTCCGCATGGCAGGCGAACACCATGTTCAGCGAGCCCATGGGCGTGGAATAGGGATACTCCACGATCTTGCCGATGCCGGCGGCCATCGAGACGCCGGGGCCCGGCTCGGCGCCGACATAGGCGTCGATATCGCCGCGGGCGAGGGCGATGGGCATTTCGCTGAAGGAGACGCGGATGGGCTGGATGTCGCGCACCGTCATCCCCTCCATCTTGAGGCGCTCCAGGATGAAGACCTCCTGGGTCGAGCCGGGCCAGATGCCGACCTTGCGGCCCTTGAGGTCGGCCAGCTTCCCGATGGGCAGCTCCTTGCGGGCGACCACCGCCATGCCGCGGTCGCAGCAGGAGCCGACGACCGTCACCGGCTCCCGCGCCGCGGCGCCGAGGATGCCGGCGGCGATGCCGAAGGCGCCGAAATCGACGGATTTCGTCACCACGGCGTTCTTGCCCTCGGTCGGGCTCTCGAAGGGGATGACCTCGATCTTCACGCCGGCGGGCTGGAAGCGCTCGTACAGGTAGGGCGCGATGGAGTGGATGAGGCGGAGCGCACCCATCCGCACTGTCACGCCCTGGGCATGCAGGGCAGGCGCGGCGAGCGGCAGGGTGGCGGCGGCGAGCAGGGCGCGGCGCGTGAGGGCCATGGCGGCGGAATCTCCCGGAAAATCGTTCGGGAGGACCAATGCAACGAATGTGCCGGGCAGGGGCGCTGCCCCCTGCACCCCCGCCGGGGCCAGGACCTGGCCCCGGACCCCGGTCCGAGTTCAGACCCGTGGGTTGGGCCGGCCGACTCACACCGGGGTCCGGGGGTGATCCACCCCCCCGGCGGGGGCTTGGAGGCGGAGCCCCCGTCCTTAACGCCCTCCCCCGCGCCAGTCTGCCTATTCCGCGCGCAATTCGCGGATGGGCGTGCCCTTCAGATAGGCCTCGATCGCCTCGATCGCGCCCAGGTAGTAGGCGCGGTAGCTTTCCTCCGTCACATAGCCGAGATGCGGCGTCAGCACGGTGTTCGGCGCCGACAGGATGGGGTGGTTCGCCGGCAGCGGCTCCTGATCGTACACGTCGATCCCGGCCCCGGCGATGCGGCCCTCCTGCAGCGCCGCGATCAGCGCCGCCTGGTCGATCAGCGGGCCGCGGCTGGTGTTCACGATGATGGCGCTGCGCTTCATCCGCGCCAGTTCGGCCGCGCCGATCATGCCGCGGGAACGGTCGGAGAGGACGACATGCAGCGTCACCACATCCGCCTGCTCCAGCAGCGCCTCCTTGCTCGCCGCCAGGGTGGCGCCGGCGGCCGCGGCCTTCTCCGCCGTCAGGTTCTGGCTCCAGCCGAGGATCTGCATGCCGAAGGCGGCGCCCACCTTGGCCACGCGCGAGCCGAGATTGCCGAGGCCGATGACGCCGAGCGTCTTGCCCTCCAGCCCGGTGCCGAGCTTCACCTGCCACTTGCCGGCGCGCAGCGCGGCTTCCTGTTCCGGGATGTGGCGCAGGACGGAGAGGATGAGGCCCCAGGTGATGTCCACCGTCGGGTTGCCGAAGCCCGGCGTGCCGCAGACGGTGATGCCCCGTGCAGTGGCCGCCGCGACATCCACCGATCGGTTGCGGGCGCCAGTCGTGATCAGCAGCTTGAGGTTCGGCAGCCGGTCGAGCAGGGATTTCGGGAAGGGCGTCCGCTCCCGCATGATCAGCAGCGCGTCGAAGGGCGCGAGGCGGGCGGCGAGCGCGTCCTGGTCGGTGATGGTGTCGCGGAACACCTCGATGGCGATGTCCTTGGGCAGCCGGTCCCAGGGGCCGAGGCTGCGGGCGACGCCCTGGTAGTCGTCGAGGATCGCAAGGCGGGTCAGGCTGGGCATCCGGGTTTCCTCCATCGGGGCGCCTAGCGCATGCTGCGTTCGCTTGCGGTCACGCAGCATGCGCTAGGCCGTTGTTCTGCGAGCATCTTCACGCGTTCAGATGACTCCATCCGAACGCGATCTGCTCTAGGTGGGATCGCTTGCGGTGGCGTCACCGGAAGCGCGGATCGCGCGGTCGAAGGCATGGCCGGGGCAGGGTGGCGCGGCGAGGCCCGGCCCGCCCTGGGGCGGGATCAGCCGAGTCTCGCTTCTCTGTCCCGTCCCAGCGCGTCGTCGGCCGCGCGATTCGCGGCTACGGCCGATCCGACCGCAACCGATCACGCCCTAGCGTTGGCGCAACTGCGCCGGCTACGCAATCGCCCCGGCGGCGGCGCCCGGTTACGGCGCGGACGGCAGCAGCTTCCGCATGGCCGCCTCGCGCAGCTTCGCCGGCAGGGGCACGGTCCGGGTCTGCTCCGCCCGGGCGACATAGACATGGACGAAATGCGCCTCGGCGCTCGCCTGGTCCTCGTCATTGCGGAACAGGCCGATCTCGTAGCGGATGGAGGAGGTGCCGAGCCGGCCGCAGCGCACCCCGCAGGTGATGCGGTCCGGGAAGGTGATGGGCGCGAAGTAGCGGCACTGCGTCTCCACCACCAGCCCGACCTCGGTGCTGGTGGCGAGGTCCAGCACGCCGTTCTCCAGCAGGAAGAGCGCCACCGCCGTGTCGATGAAGCTGTAGTACTGGACGTTGTTCACATGGCCGTAGATGTCGTTGTCCATCCAGCGCGTCGGCATTTCGGTGAACCAGAGGAAATCGGCGCGGGTGGCGATGGGCGGCTTGCTCATGCGGAAAGCGCTTCCTCCACGATGGCATTGTCCACGCAGGCGGTGAAGGGCGGGATGTGGCTCATGGCGCCGGCGGCGACCATGGCGCGGCCGAGCCGGGTCAGCGCCGCCTCCGGGAAGTGCGGGCCGGCGCCCCAGAGGTCGAGGCCCTGGTAGCGGGCGATGCCGCGCCGGAGGTGGTCCCCGGGCACATCGGGAAAGCGCGGGGCGAGGAGGGCGGCGACCTCGGCGGCCGGGGCGGCGCGGAGGAAGCGGAGCGATTCGTCCATGGCGCGGATCATCGCCATGAGCTCCGGCCGGCGGGCCGCGATCCCGGCCTCCGTGGCGTAGAAGGCGGTGTAGGCGGTGAGGCCGCGGCTGGCCTGGGCGTGCAGCACGGCGCCGCCGGCATCCTCCACCCGGCAGGCGAAGGGCTCGAACATCTGCGCCAGGTCGAGCGTGCCGGCGGCGAGCGAAGCGGCGTTCTCCGCCATGGAGGGGCCGGCGGGTGGGGGCAGCGGGGGCAGCCCGGCCTCGGCCAGGTCGCCGGCCAGGCACCAGACCGGGGTCGGGACCTCGGACACCAGGCCGAGGCGGAGCCCGGCGAGATCGGCGAGCGAGAAGCCGGGACGCGGGGCCGGGCCCACCAGCAGGAAAGGGTCGCGCATCACCACGGCGCAGAAGCTGCGCAGCGTGCAGCCGGGGTCGCGGCTGCGCAGCAGCATGGGGCGCATCGGGCCGGACCAGGCGAGGTCCGCCTCCCCGGCCAGCAGCTTCGCGCAGGCGGCATCGGTGCCGCCGGCATCGACCATCCGCACCTCGACACCCTGGCGGGCGAAGGCGCCGCGCGCCTCGGCCAGGTAGAAGGGGGCGTAGAACAGCGCCCGGAAGGGCTCCAGCAGGGTCATCGGGCGCATGCGGCGGCTCCTCGGCAGGGCCTCCATTATGCCGGGGAAGCGCGGCTCGCCCAGGAGGGGGCGCCGCCGGGCGCCGGCTGGGCACGCGGAATCCGGGCAAAACCGCGCATCCGGGCTTCGCCGCGGGGGCGCGCATGGCTATAGACCGCGGCAGGCAAGCCGCTTCATGCTGCGCCATCCGCATCCGACCTCAGCCGAGTCCCCCGCTTGAGCCAGACGCTGCCCGAAACCTTCAGATTGCGTGCCGGCAATTTCAACCTGCTGGTGCTGCGGCTGCTGGACCCACGGCCGGAGGCGGTGCTGCCCGCCCTGGGCGACCAGTTTCGCCGGGCGCCCGGCTTCCTGCGCTTCGCCCCGATCGTCATCGGCCTCGGCGACCTCGAGGCCTCCCCGGACGAGGTGGATTTCCGCGGCCTGATCGAGGGGCTGCACGCGCTGGAGATCGTCCCCATCGGCACCAGCGGCGGCCAGCCGGCGATGCGCCAGGCGGCCCAGGCCGCGGGGCTGCCGCCGCTGCGCGCCGTCGGCGGCCGGGATGCCGAGGAGGCGCCGGGCCCCGTCCCCGCCGCGCCGGTGCCGGAACCCGCCGCGGCGCCGCTGCCGCCGCCGGTCGAGCCCGGGCGGCCGACCTTGCTGGTGACGGAACCGGTGCGGTCCGGCCAGCGGATCTACGCCGCGGGCGCCGACCTCATCGTCACCGCCACGGTCAATCCGGGGGCGGAGGTGATCGCCGACGGGCATGTCCATGTCTATGGCGCGCTGCGCGGCCGGGCCATCGCCGGGGCGCGGGACATGCCGGAGGCACGGGTCTTCGCCCTGAATTTCGACCCCGAGCTGATCGCCATCGCCGGCTTCTACGCGGTGCGGGAGCAGCTCGGGGACACCGCCTCCGGCCGGCCGACCCAGGTCTGGCTGGAGGGGGAGGAATTGCGCTTCGGACCGCTGGGCTAGTGTCCTGCCCGCCAAGTTCGTGGGATTTCCCGCGGACGCAGCGGATCGGCAGGCCACTGAAGACAATGGCTGGTGGCCTGAGGACGAAGTCCGCGGGACTTCGACATCAGGACACCAGGGCGTGACCGGTTGAGGCCAAATCGGCCGAAACCCTGCGTCAGGCGACCGGATGGCGGCCGGGGCGGGATTGGGCCGGGCGACGTTCAACCGATCGCGCTCCGGCCTGCCGCCTGCGGCCGCCGCCGGGCACCCGGCGAACGGGCACCCGGCGAAGCGGCCGCCGGCAACAAAGGCTGGCGGCCCGGGAATGAAGCCCGTAGGACTTCGGGACCGGGCCGGTGACGCTGCCGCAGGAGGATGGATCGGGTGTGGATCCGTCGGCGCGGCGGCGGGCGGCCCGGGACGCCGCGGCGGTGGGCCGGCCGAGGGACGGCTTGGTCCGATCGGCGGTCGCTTCGGTCGGGCCAGGGGAATCGCCCGGCGGTGCCGCGGCGGGGGAATGGGTTGGGTTCGGGGCATGACCCGCAGGCCGGCCGATGCCGGCGGGCAGGGACCTGCACCGGGCGAAAATGGTTTCAGGGAGGGTCGGCGGGGGAATCGCTCGCACGGGATGGAAGGTGGCGGAACCGGGGCCGGCGGCCCCGGCAGCCCGGCGCACATGCCCGGCGCGGCAGCTGCCCGCAGGCCGAGGGGATTCGAGAGGGGTATGCGTTCATGGCGCAAGTGATCGTCGTCACTTCGGGCAAGGGGGGCGTCGGCAAGACGACGACCAGCGCGGCCATCGCGACCGGGCTGGCGCAGCGCGGCAAGAAGACCGTGGTCATCGATTTCGACGTCGGGCTGCGCAACCTCGACCTCATCATGGGGGTCGAGCGCCGGGTGGTGTTCGACATCGTGAACGTCATCCAGGGCGAGGCGCGGCTGAACCAGGCGCTGATCCGCGACAAGCGCACGGAGAACCTCTCCATCCTTCCGGCCTCCCAGACCCGGGACAAGGACGCGCTGACCAAGGAGGGCGTGGCCGAGATCATCGAGGAGCTCGGCAAGGATTTCGACTACATCCTCTGCGACAGCCCGGCCGGCATCGAGAAGGGGGCGCTGCTCGCCCTCTACTTCGCCGACGAGGCGATCATCGTCACCAACCCGGAAGTCTCCTCAGTGCGGGATTCCGACCGCATCCTCGGCGTGCTGCAGAGCAAGTCCCGCCGGGCGGAGGAGAAGCGGGACAAGGTGAAGGAGCACCTCCTCGTCACCCGCTACGACGCGAACCGGGTGGAACGGGGGGAGATGCTGAAGCTTGAGGATGTGCGGGAGATCCTCGCCATCCCGCTGCTCGGCGTGGTCCCGGAGAGCGAGAGCGTGCTCAAGGCCTCCAACACCGGCACGCCGGTGATCATGGATGCCGAGAGCGTGGCGGGCCAGGCCTACAAGGATGCGGTGGGCCGGTTCCTCGGCGAGGAGCTGCCGCACCGCTTCCTCGAGCCGGAGAAGAAGCCGGGCATCTTCAAGCGTCTGTTCGGGGGGAGGGCGGCCTGATGAGCTGGCTGGATTTCTTCCGCAGCACCCGGAAGCCGGAGCCGGCCAGCGCCAGCGCGGCGAAGGAGCGGCTGCAGATCGTGCTGGCGCATGAGCGCATCGGCCGGACGCGGGAGGATTTCCTGCCACGGCTGCAGCAGGAGCTGGTGGCGGTGGTGGCGCGCTACGTGGCGATCGACCCGGGGAAGGTGGCCATCAACCTGGACCGGGGCGGGGACATGTCCACCCTGGCGATCGAGATCGAGCTGCCGGGGCCGAAGGGCGCGCCGGCGCCGCAGCAGGCGGCGGCGGCCGGGCGGTAGGGGCGGGGCTGCGGGTTCAGCCGGCCCGACAGCCACGCCGGGGCCCAAGGACATGCCGGGGCCGGGAGCGGTGCCCTTTGCGGCGGGAGGGGCAGGGGGCGGCGACCCTGGTCAGGCCGCTGCGGCCACCGGCAGCGGCAGCTCCGACGCGACCAGGGCCAGCAGTACCCAGGGCTGGGTTTCCGAATTCGTCTCCCCGGCCACCGGGCTGGTCAGGTGCTCCACGCCCTCCGGCCTGCGCCGCGCGGTCGTCGCCAGCTGGTCCTGGCACAGGCGGATGAGGCGGCCGAGCCGGTCCCATTCCTCCGTCAGCCAGGGCAGCCTGCCCTCCTGCCGGCGGGCGCGGACCTGCTTCAGCGCCCGCAGCAGCAGCCCGACCTTGTAGGTCCAGAAGGCGCCTTCCTCGTACAGGTGGCCATCCGGCTTGCGGGTGCGGACCACGATGGTGTCGAAGGGCAGGGCGATGTCGCCGCGCGGCACCGGCAGGGTGCCGAGGCGGAGCGCCAGCACGGCGCGACGCAGCGCGGGCGGCACCCGCGCGTCGCAGCCCGGCCGGGCCAGCCTTGCCAGGGCGAGGATCGCCGCCGCCTGGCAGTCCAGATGCGCGACGATGCCGCCGGTATCGATGAACAGCCCGTCATTCTCGCCGCCCTGCTGGCGCTGCAGCAGCATGTCCAGCGCCGCCTCCCGCGCCAGCCGGTAGCGCCCCTCGCCGCTCGCCTGCAGCATGGTGTCGAGCGCCAGGATGGCGAAGGACATGCCGCGGACGAAGATCGCGGGGCCCGGCGCCTCGGCCGGGGCGGTGCTGGCGAAGAAGGCCTCCAGGTGCCGGTCGAACCAAGCGCGCAGCGTCGCCAGCTTCTCCGGCGGCACGGGATGCCGGTAGAGGCCGAGCGTGCCGCTCGCCCAGTAGGTGGCGATGGCGTTCAGCTCCGCGCCGTAGTCGTAGCTCGCGCTCGGGTCGATGCAGGGATGCTCGGCCGGCGCCTGGAGCGGCGCCTCCAGCCCGGGCGTCGGCACCAGCGTGCCGCCGGTGACCAGCAGGCGGTTCTCCTCGATGGCGAATTCGCTGCCCGGCCCGACCGTCCCCGCCTCGTAGCGGGTGACGCACCAGTGCAGCCGGCCGGACTCGGTGACGGTGGCGCTGACGCTCCGCACCCGCTCCGGCTGCTGCGGCCGGATGTGCAGCGCATGGGCGTAGCCGGCCAGCCCGCCTTCCTGGAGCACGAGCTGGCGGAAGGGCCCATGATGCACATAGGCTTGGCCGGTGGCCGGCAGTGCTGGGGAGGCGTAGCCGGCTTCGGTGCCGATGCGGCAATGCCGCGGCTGGTCCGAGAGGGCGTCGCTGCCCGTGCTGAGACGCACCGATTTCAGGGTCACGCCGGGCTCCGGCCGCAGCCGCACCGTCAGGCGGATGACCGGGCTGTCGGCGCGGACCGCGTATTCGTAGCGCAGCGTCGCCACCTTCTCCGTGCGGTTGCCGAAAAGGGCCGCAGGCGCGATCAGTGTGCTCTCGTGGAAGAGGATCACGCCTTCGGCGGTCCGCTCCACGCCGCAATCGGTGATCGTGTCCTCGACATCCAGGCACTGGGCGCGGCCATGGATGGTGAACTCGATCAGGTTGCCGGTATGGGCGGCCGCCACCCGGTCGCGATCGTCGTTGAACCGGCCGGATTGCAGGATGACGCCGCGCCGGAGGTCCCCGTGCAGGCTGTGGAAGGGGGTGAGGAGGCGGAAATCCTCCGGCTGCGCCTGTTGCAGCTTGAGCTGCGGCTCCGCCAGGCGGCGCCAGATCAGGTCCGTGGAGGACATGCCGAGGACGAAGTCGAGGATCCGGTCGGTGAATTCCGGATCGGCGTTGCGGATGGCGGGCAGGGCCAGCAATTCCAGCGCCTTGGCGTTGTCGTCCGTCCAGTACCAGCGGCTGTCGTTGAAGGGCTGCGCGGTTTCGGCCAGGGCCAGGGCGGGCGCGCCCCGCAGCGTCACCGGCTTGGCGAGCTGCGCCTTGAGGAAGGCGAGGCCGGCCGCGACGGGGTCGGCCGGGGGCAGGGCGGGCGGCAGGCTCATGCGGGCGGTGGTTCCGGCTGGCGGCAGGTGGTGGGTGGGGCCGGGGCCGGCCGCCGGGCGGAGATGGTATCGCGGGAGGGGGGGGGCGTGCCAGAGCGGCATGGCGCCCGACCTCCCGCCTCCGCCCCGCGCCGGGGGCCGGCGGCGGGAAGCGGCAGGCCCGGGAGCGCGATCCGCGGGCGCCGGGGGAAGCCGGCCGGCGACAGAGGGGAGGGCACTGCCGCCGGGCATCGACAGCCGCGGCGGAGCCATTAGGCTGCCGGCATGTTCAGCGATCCCTCCCCGGGCCCGGCGCCCGGCTTCGATCCCGCCGCGCTGCAGGCGGCGGTCGATTTCGCCCTGGCGCATGAGACGCCCTGGCCGCGCGACCTGCGTGCCCATATCGAGGCCGGCTATTTCGAGGCGCCGCCGGACAACGCCATCCTCGGCCGCACCGCGCCGCGCGGGGCGCCGAACGGGCTGGTGCTGCGCCAGGGCAGGTTGGCGGCGCGCTGGGGCGACACCTGGCAGGTGGACATGACCTTCAGCGTGGCGAAGAGCTACCTGGCGATGCTGGCCGGGCTGGCGGTGGGGGATGGGCTGATCCCGGACCTCGACGCGCCGGTGCGGCGGCTGGTGGATGATGGCGGCTTCGAGGGGGCGCAGAATGCCGGCATCACTTGGCGGCACCTGCTGCAGAACACCTCCGAGTGGGAGGGGGAGCTGTTCGGCAAGTCCGACCTCATCGACCGCGGGCGGAACCTGGTGGTGGAGGGGCGGGGACAGAAGGGGCTGCCGAGGCCGCTGCAGCCACCGGGCGCGTATTGGGAATACAATGACGTCCGGGTGAACCGGCTGTCGCTCGCCCTGCTCCGGGTGTTCGGCAGGCCGCTGCCGGAGGTGTTCGCCGAGCGGATCATGCGGCCGATTGGCGCTTCCGACGATTGGCGCTGGGAGGGGTACGAGACCTCCTGGGTCGAGATCGGCGGGCGGCTTGTGCAGAGCGTCTCCGGCGGCGGGCATTGGGGCGGCGGGGTGTTCATCCATGCCGAGGATCAGGCGCGGATCGGCCAGCTCTGCCTGCAGGACGGGGTGTGGGAGGGGCGGCGGCTGCTGCCGGAGGGCTGGGTGGCCGCCTGCCGCACGCCCTGCGCGCTGAACCCACATTACGGGCTGCTGTGGTGGCTGAACACCGGTCGCACGCGCTGGCCGGCGGCGAGCGAGGGGAGCTTCTGCTTCTCCGGCGCCGGCGGGAACATCACCTGGGTGGATCCCGAAAGCGGGGTGGTGGCAGTGCTGCGCTGGGTGGACCCGACGCAGCTCAACGGGTTCATGGAGAGGGTGGGGCAGGCGCTGCGCTAGGTATTATGCTTCCTGGAGCAAGAAATCCGACCAGCTGATTCCACCTGATCGGATATCGCTCGGGGCGGAGGGGCCGGGCCTCGCCCGCCCGGCTTGCCCATCGGATGGCGCGGCTGGCGCCGCTCGCGCGGGGCCGCGCGCCCTGGATGGTCACGCGCCGGGCGGCGGCCGCGTCGCGTCCAGCGCCGCCTGCAGCATCCAGGCCGCCGCCGCCCGGTCCACCACCTGGGCGCGCTTGGCGCGGGTGAGGTCCGCCTCCGTCACCAGCATCCGGTTCACCGCAGCCGAGGAGAGACGCTCATCCCACAGCGCCGCCGGCAGGCCGGTGGCCGCGCTCATGGCCAGGCTCCAATCCTTCGCCGCCTGGGCCGCCGGGCCGAAGCTGCCATCCATGCCGAGCGGCAGCCCGACCACCAGCCCGCCCGCCCCTTCCTTCCGCGCAATGGCCGCGACCTCCGCCGCATTGGCCGCCAGCTTGCCCCGCTTCAGCACCGCATAGGGGCTGGCGAGCAGCAGCAGCACGTCGGAGAGGGCGACGCCGATCTGCTTCGCCCCAGGGTCGAGGCCGATGAGCCTTTGTCCCCGCGGCAGGGCGGCCCGGAGGTCCCTCAGGTTGAAGAGCGCCATGCCGGGCCTTATAGCCCTCATATCGCTTGCTACGGGAACCCCCATGTCGCTCGATACCGCCACCATCCGGCGCATCGCCTCGCTGGCCCGCATCCGGCTGGAAGAGGAGGAGGTCGGCCGCATGCAGGCGGAGCTGAACGGCATCCTCGGCTGGATCGAGCAATTGCAGTCGGTGGACACCGAGGGCGTGGAGCCCATGGCCGGCGGCGGTGCCGTCTCCCTGCGCATGCGGGAGGATGTCGTGACCGATGGCGGCATCCCGGAGCAGGTGCTGGCCAATGCGCCGGACCGCGAGGGCGAATATTTCGGCGTGCCGAAGGTGGTGGAATAAGATGCACCCGACCGATTTCACCCTGCGCGGCGCCATCGAGGCGCTGAACGAGGGCCTCGTCACCAGCGTCGAGCTGACCGAGGCGCATCTTCGCGCCATCGAGGCGCTGAACCCGCGCCTCAACGCCTTCACCACGGTGACGGCGGAGCAGGCCCTGGCCCAGGCCAAGGCCAGCGATGCGCGGCGGAAGGAAGGCATCGCCGGGCCGCTGGAAGGCGTGCCGCTGGCGATCAAGGACCTGTTCTGCACCGCGGGTGTCCGTACCACGGCGGGCAGCCGGATCCTCGGCAATTTCATCCCGCCCTATGAGAGCACCGTCACCGCCAACCTGCTGCGGGACGGCGCGGTGTTCCTCGGCAAGGTGAACCTGGACGAGTTCGCCATGGGCTCCTCCAACACCACCTCCGCCTTCGGGCCGGTGGAGAACCCCTGGAGCCGGGCGAACGACCCCGATACGCGGCTGGTGCCCGGCGGCTCCTCCGGCGGTTCGGCGGCGGCGGTCGCGGCGCGGCTGGCGCTGGGGGCGACGGCGACCGACACCGGCGGCTCCATCCGCCAGCCCGCGGCCTTCTGCGGCATCGCCGGCATCAAGCCGACCTATGGAAGGTGCAGCCGCTACGGCATCGTGGCCTTCGCCTCCTCGCTGGACCAGGCGGGGCCGGTGGCCCGCACCGTCGAGGATTGCGCCATCCTGCTGCGGAGCATGGCCGGCTTCGACCCGAAGGACAGCACCAGCGCCGAGGTGCCGGTGCCGGATTTCGCCGCCGCCTGCGCCCGCGGGGTGAAGGGGCTGCGCATCGGCGTGCCGAAGGAATACCGGCTGGACGGCATGCCGGCCGAGATCGAGGCGCTGTGGCAGCAGGGGCTGGACTGGCTGCGGGCCGAGGGCGCGGAGACTGTCGAGATCAGCCTGCCGCACACGAAATACGCGCTGCCGACCTACTACATCGTGGCGCCGGCCGAGGCCTCCTCCAACCTCGCCCGCTATGACGGGGTGCGCTTCGGCCTGCGCGTGGCGGAGAAGGGCAGCGATCTGAAGGACCTCTATGAGCGCACCCGCGCCGCGGGGTTCGGCGCGGAGGTCAGGCGGCGCATCATGATCGGCACCTATGTGCTGAGCGCCGGCTATTACGACGCCTACTACCTGAAGGCGCAGAAGGTCCGGGCGCTGATCAAGCGCGACTTCGACGAGGCCTTCGGCAAGGTGGACGCCATCGTCACCCCGGCCACGCCCTCCGCCGCCTTCGGGATGGACGAGAAGCAGGACGACCCGGTGACGATGTACCTGAACGACGTCTTCACCGTGCCGGCGAACCTGGCGGGCCTGCCGGGGCTCGCCGTGCCGGCGGGGCTCGATGCGCAGGGCCTGCCGCTCGGGCTGCAGGTGCTCGGGCGCGCCTTCGACGAGGAGACGGTCTTCGCGGTGGGCACCGCCATCGAGAAGGCGGCGGGGTTCGACGCGCTGCCGCGGCTGCGCGCGGGGGCGGTGTGAGGCTGGGCGCACGCCCGGCACCGCAAGGATGGCGAGGCGGCGCCGCCGGCCGGAAGGACGCTGCGCGCCGGCTGCGCCGGTCGCCTGCGGCGATCCCTGGCCCCGGCGAGACCGGCCTGCCCCCTGAAGCCGTGGCCGGGACGGAGGAACGGGCGCTTCAGCCGAACCGAGGAACACTGGATCTGGCGCGCAGCCTCGCGGCGATCCGGCAGGCGGCGGAAGCGCGGCGGTTCCTGAGCTACGGCGATGTCGCGGCGGCGTCCGGGCTGGCCTGGAGCGTGGCGCGGCGCCGGATGGACCCGCACCTCTTCGACCTCTGCCGGCGCGGCACCGCGCGGGGCTGGCCGCTGCTCCCGGCCATCGTGGTGGACAAGCGGAGCGTGCCGCATGGCGCCATGCGCGGGCGGCCGCTGATCGGCTTCGCCCGGGCGGCGGAGCGCTGCGGCCGTGTCATCCCCGGCGGCGATGCCGCCAGCTTCCTTGCGGCGGAACAGCGCCGCGTCTTCGATTGGGCCGAGAAGGAACGAGGCCATGACCTACACGCTTGAAGGCCGCACCGGCCCCTGGGAGATCGTCGTGGGCCTCGAGGTCCACGCCCAGGTCACCTCCAACGCCAAGCTGTTCAGCGGCGCCGCCACCGAATTCGGCGCCGCGCCGAACAGCCAGGTGAGCCTGGTGGATGCCGGCTTCCCCGGCATGCTGCCGGTTATCAACCGGGAATGCGTGGCCCAGGCCGTCCGCACCGGCCTCGGGCTGAAGGCGCAGGTGAATCTCTGGTCGCGCTTCGACCGCAAGAACTACTTCTACGCCGACCTGCCGCAGGGCTACCAGATCAGCCAATACGCCCACCCGATCATCGGCACCGGCGCGATCGAGATCGAGCTGGGCGACGGCACGGTGAAGACCATCGGCATCACCCGCCTGCACCTGGAACAGGATGCGGGCAAGAGCCTGCACGACCAGCACCCGACCAAGAGCTTCATCGACCTCAACCGCTCCGGCGTCGCGCTGATGGAGATCGTCTCCGAGCCCGACATGCGCAGCCCGGAGGAGGCCGGCGCCTATCTCTCGAAGCTGCGGCAGATCCTGCGCTACCTTGGCACCTGCGACGGCAACATGGACGAGGGCTCGATGCGGGCGGACGTCAATGTCTCCGTCCGCAAGCCGGGCGAGGGCTACCGCACCCGCTGCGAGGTGAAGAACGTCAACTCCATCCGCTTCGTCATGCAGGCGGTGGAGGCCGAGGCGCGCCGGCAGATCGAGGTGTGGGAGGAGGGCGGCACGGTCGAGCAGGAGACAAGGCTGTTCGACACGGGGCGCGGCGTCACCCGCTCCATGCGCTCCAAGGAGGATGCGCATGACTACCGCTACTTCCCGGACCCCGACCTGCCGCCGCTGGTGATCGAGCAGAGCTGGGTGGACCAGCTCAAGGCCTCCCTGCCGGAACTGCCGGATGAGCGGCGGGCGCGCTATGTGGCGATGGGGCTGACGCCCTATGACGCGCATGTGCTGACCCTGGAGAAGGAGACCGCCGCCTATTTCGAGACGGTCGCCAAGGGGCGCGATGCCAAGGTCGCGGCCAATTGGGTGACGGGCGACCTCTTCGCCGCCATCAACCGCCTGAAGACCAGCATCGCGGCGCCGCCGGTGCCGGCCGAGCATCTCGGCCAATTGCTGGACCTGCTGGCGGACAAGACGCTGTCCGGCACGCTGGCCAAGACGGTGTTCGAGGCGATGATCGAGACCGGCAAGTCGCCCGGCGCCATCGTGCAGGAGCGCGGACTGCGCCAGGTGACGGATACCGGCGCCATCGACCGCATGGTGGCGCAGGTGCTGGAGGCCAATGCCGACAAGGTCGCCGAGTACAAGGCGGGCAAGGAGAAGCTGTTCGGCTTCTTCGTCGGCCAGGTGATGAAGGCGATGCAGGGCAAGGGCAACCCGGCCCTGGTGAATGAGGCGGTGAAGCGGGCGCTGGGCTGAGCCAGGGCCCTGCCCCCTGGACCCCGGCAGGGGGCGCAGCCCCCGTTGGCGGCCGTGCCGCCAACCGCCGCCGGGGAGGGAACTCCTCCCTGGACCCCGGTGTGAGGTTTGCACGCGAGGGTTGAACCTGCCGACCCGCATCAGGGCCTGCCCGGTGATGATTCTCGACGGGACTCTTTCACCGGCCCCGCTACACTCGTCCCATGGTTGTATCGGACCCCATGCCCGTCCTTGCCTGCCTGGCGCAGCGCCTTGCCGGGATCGAGCGGCTGGAGCAGGGCTATGCCGCCCTCGCAGAGGCGGCGGCGGCAATCCTCGCGCCGCGCCTCTTCTCCATCATGCTGCATGATGCCGCGGAGGGGTGGAATCTCCGCCTCCACTCCAGCCAGCCGGAGGTTTATCCGCCCGGCGGCCGCAAGCCGGTGCGGGACACCGAATGGACGCGGCAGCTCTTCCGGCGTGGCGAGCCCTGGTTCTGCGCCGATGTGGCGGCGATCCGCGCCACCTTCCCGGACCATGCGCTGATCGAATCCCTCGGCTGCGGCTGCGCCATGAACCTGCCGGCGCGCTGGCGCGGCCGGACCCTCGGCACCGTCAACCTGCTGGCGGAGGAGGGGCGCTACGCCGCCGGGGATATCGTGCCGGGCCTGGTGCTGGCCGGCCTCGCCGTGCCGCTGCTGCAGGAGGCGCGGCGGCGGCTGGGTTGATGCCCCGTCCGGAAAGCCGTGGCTTTCCGAGCCGGGTATCGCGCGCAGGCTTGGTGTGGCGGCTGCGCGCCAGGCTGAAGGGCATGCCGGCCGCATGCCCATGGACCGACGCCGGTCGGTATGTCGCGCGGCCGGTATGGGCCGCCGCTACTCCACCCGGATGTTGGCCGTCTGCGCCACCCGGCGCCACACCTCGGATTCCTGCAGGATGCGGGCGCGGAACGCCTCGGGCGTGGTCCAGCTCGCCTGGGCGCCCTGGGCTGCCAGCCCGTCCCGCACCTCGGGCGCCTCGCTGGCGATCTTCGCCGCCGCGGACATCTTCGCCAGGATCGGTGCCGGCAGGCGGGCGGGGCCGAGCAGGCTGTACCAATTATCCGCCAGCAGCTCCGGATAGCCGTATTCGGCGGTGATGGCGAGGTCCGGCAGGGCGGGGCTGCGCTGGCGGCTGGCCAGGACCAGCGGCTGCATCGCCCCGCTGCGGATATGCGGCATGATGGGCGGCAGATCGGCGAAGAGCAGCTGGATGGAGCCGCCCAGCAGGTCCGTCACCGCCGGTGCCGCACCGCGATAGGGCACCACGGTGATGTCGATGCCGGTCTGGATGCGCAGCAGCTCCGCCGCGAATTGGGAAATGCCGGCGGCGCCGGCGGTGCCGATATTGATCCGCCCCGGCTGCCGCTTCGCCAGGGCGATCAGCTCCGGCAGGGTTTTCACCCCGAGGGAGGGCGGCGCCACCAGTGCTTCCGGCACCAGGGTGACGATGCTGATGGGCGTCAGGTCGTCCGGCACCTTGTAGGGCAGGGTGGAGGTGTGCGGGTTGATGACCAGCGGGCCGGAGGAGGTGATGACGAAGGTGTAGCCATCCGGCGCCGCCTTGGCCGTTGCGTCCACCCCGATGCCGCCGCCGGCGCCGCCGCGATTCTCGATGACGATGGTCTGCTTCAGCTGGGCCATCAGCGGCTGGGCGTAGAGCCGGGCGATGATGTCGTTCGGCCCGCCGGGCGGGTAGGGGACGATGATGCGGATGGGGCGGCTGGGCCAATCCCCCGTCCCCTGGGCAAGCGCCGG
>NZ_JAMZIK010000102.1 GCF_024178315.1 Siccirubricoccus soli
TCTGCTTCAGCTGGGCCATCAGCGGCTGGGCGTAGAGCCGGGCGATGATGTCGTTCGGCCCGCCGGGCGGGTAGGGGACGATGATGCGGATGGGGCGGCTGGGCCAATCCCCCGTCCCCTGGGCAAGCGCCGGCAGGCTGGGCAGGGCGAGGGCGGTGGCGAGCAGGTGGCGGCGGCGCATGGCGTTTCCCGAAGGTTGTTGGCCGCAATGATGCCGCCATTCAGCCGGACCCGCCAGGGGAGGTGCGCAGCCGCCGGCAGTGCCCGCCGGGCCTTCCGCGCAATCCCGGCGCCGTATCCCGTGCCGGGGTTTCGGGGCGGCGCCCCGGTCAATAGCTCGGCGTGATGGCTCCCGTATCGGGCGCGCCATAGCCATAGCCGGGCGGGGCGGAGAAGCTCGGGTCCATGTAGCCCGGCTGAGGTGGCGGGTGGGGATAGGGCGGGGGCGAGGGGTAGCTGTAGCCCTGGGGGGGCGGGTAGCCATAGGGCGCGGGCGGCGGGGGCGGCTCCCGCTCGGCCTCCGCCGCATGGCCCAGCAGCCCGCCGACCAGCGCGCCGGCCGCGGCGCCGCCGACGATGCCCGCGCCGCGGTCGTGGCG